>NZ_JBXASO010000008.1:0-168050 GCF_058809375.1 Brevundimonas sp. GW821-FHT10E09
GGTAACCAAAACACAAAACTCCGGGCGAAGGCCCGGCGCCCCGCCCAGCCCTCCATGAACTTCGCAGCGAAAGCGCGAAGATGACGCCGCATGTCTGTAGCCTTCCGCCGCCCAACCCCTTAAATGCCGCCTGCTGACGAAAACGAGCCCCCCTTGTCCCTCGACGACTTCCAAAGCGACCTTCCGCAGGATCTCCAGGACGGCCTGATCGCCGTTGGCGAGGCCGCGCGCGATCTGCGCGAGCCCTGGTGGATCTTCGGCGGGGCGGCCATGGCCCTGTACGGCCTGACCGACCTGCATGTGCCCGACATCGACGTCCTGTGCGCCCCGCGCGACGCCCGCGCCCTGCTGGCGGCGTTGGACGGCCAGGTCGTGGCCGATCCGGGCGAGGGCCTGTTCCGCTCGGCCGTCTTCGGCCGAGCCCCGGATCAGCCGATCCTGGTCGAGGTCATGGCCGATCTGGAGACCCGCGACGGCGCCGAATGGCGGCCGGTGGCCTTTACGTCGCGCCGTCCGGTCTTCATCGACGACGTCCCGCTGTTCGTGCCCGACATCCGGGACCATATCGCCCTCTACCGCCTGTTCGGCCGCCCCAAGGATCTGGCGCGGGTCGAACAGCTTGAACGACTGATCGCCTGATGCCCTTCCCTTTCGAGATTTCCGCCAAAGAGGGCCGCGCCCGCACCGGCGTGCTGAAGACCGCGCGCGGCGACATCCGCACCCCGGCCTTCATGCCGGTCGGCACGGCCGCGACGGTCAAGGCCATGACGGTGGACCAGGTCAAGGCGACCGGCGCCGACATCATCCTGGGCAATACCTATCATCTGATGCTGCGCCCCGGCCCCGAGCGGATGGAGCGTCTGGGCGGGCTCCACAAATTCATGGGCTGGGACAAGCCGATCCTGACCGACAGCGGCGGCTTCCAGGTCATGTCCCTGGCCGGCATCTCGAAGGTGAAGGAAGAGGCCGTGACCTTCTCCTCCCACATCGACGGCTCCAAACACGTTCTGACGCCCGAACGCTCGATCGAGATCCAGGCCGACCGGATCGGCGCCGACATCTCGATGCAACTGGACCAGTGCGTGGCCTATCCGGCCGAAAAGGACGCCGCCCGCAAGGCCATGGAACTGTCGATCCGCTGGGGCGCCCGCTCCAAGGCCCGGTTCGGCGAGCGGGAAAACCAGGCCCTGTTCGGCATCCAGCAGGGCTCGACCTTCGAGGACCTTCGTCGCCAGTCGTCGGACCAGCTGCGCGAGATCGGCTTCGACGGCTACGCCATAGGCGGCCTCGCCGTCGGCGAAGGCCACCAGGCCATGTGCGCGGTGCTGGACTACGCCCCCGAGATGCTGCCCGCCGACCGGCCGCGCTATCTGATGGGGGTGGGCAAGCCGATCGACCTGGTCGAGGCGGTGTATCGCGGCGTCGACATGTTCGACTGCGTCCTGCCGACCCGCGCCGGCCGCCACGGCCAGGCCTGGACCTGGGACGGCCCGCTGAACCTGAAGAACGCCCGCTTCGCCGAAGACCAGGATCCGCTCGATCCCGCCATCGACGGGCCGTCGTCGCAGTATTCCAAGGCCTATCTGCACCACCTGATCCGCGCCGACGAAATCCTCGGCAAGGTCCTGCTCAGCTGGCACAATATCGCCTTCTACCAGGCCCTGACCGCCGCCATGCGCGCCGCGATCTCCGAAGGCCGGTTCGAACAGTTCCGCCGCGACTTCCATGCGCGGCATGTGTCGAACTGACCCCCGGAACCATTTGATGCGCGTCGAAAAGTCAGGCTTCCACGCCTACAACACCTATCTGGAAGAGCCGCCCCGCGACGCGGGGAACGAGACGGCCCTGCACCGCCACGTCATCATCATCGGCGGCGACAAATATTCCTTCTTCGCCCACTGGTCCGGCAAGTTCGCGCACAAGGGCGAGCGGATCTCGTTCGACTGGGACTGGGACCGGACCGGCGAGTTCCGCAACATCGACAAATCCTCCTTCGAGGCCTTCGCCAAGGACGGCGCGGTTCAGATCAGAGGCGATCGCACCGACAAACGCCGGCCTGCCGGCAGACGTTAGATCCCGTCGGTAGGCCCGGTGTGCATAGGGTTCCCCCTACCGCTTCGGCCGGAACCAGCTCGGCGCCGCCGGCGGGGCGCAGTTCCTCTGCATGCCGATGCCTTTCAGGAAGGCGCGCCGCATCCGCCCCGACTGGATGGCCGACTGGACATGGCGGCTATGCTGATCGGCGCCGCTCAGGCGGCGGATCCAGCTTCGTCCGGGAATGAAATCGGTCGTCGTCCCGCGAATGGCGTCCAGGGCCGCCTTGGCCGCCGCATCGGCCGCCTGTTCGCTGCGGTACGAGCCGTCCTGGCGCGGCGGCTCGTCCGTATCCGGCCCCAGGGCCTCGTCCAGCCGCGCCACCTCGGCGCCGATGGTCGAGCACTGATTCAGATTGCGCAGGTCATAGGGATTGGCCTCGGCCTGCAACAGCACCGTCGGAATCAGCTGACGCCGCAGGTTGAAATCGTCCAGCGGGGCGGTGACGGCGTCGCCCAGCCCCGCCCTGACCTGTTCCGCGCCGCTCATGGCCGAACGGCCGGCGTTGCAGCCGGCGAGCAGTACGGCCGCGAGGGCCAAAGGGAGGATCGGCTTCATCCGGCTCTTAGACCACGCACAGCCGTCGCGATCAAAACCCACTCGACCTTGGGCGGCGTTTATCCGCGATCAGGCGGCCAGGTCCTGCGCCATCAGCATCGCCCCATCCAGCCCGGCGTGCTCACGCTCGGCGGCCACCAGATAGCCGCCCTCGCCCATGACCACCGCCGATCCATAGCCGTTGACCCGGCGTCGCGCCGCCGCCTCGACCTCGATGATCAGGCCCGGCGTGGACATGACGCCGCCGCCGAACACGATCCGATCCGGCGCCCAGGCGAACACCAGGCCGGCGACCAGTTGCCCCAGATAATCTGCGACCACCGCCCGCACCTCATCCGCGTCTTCCAGGCGTCGCCCCGCCAGCCGCGCCTGAACCGCCGGCCCCGCCGCCAGCCCCTCGACGCAATCGGCATGGAAGGGGCAGGCGCTGGCCTGGACGTCGCCCTCAACCCGACGCACGAACAGATGACCGATCTCCGGATGCAGCGCGCCCTTCAGCGTCTGGCCGTCCACACACAGGCCGCCGCCGATTCCGGTGCCCACAGTGACATAGGCCACGGCCCGCGCCCCACGGCCCGCGCCCAGTCGGGCCTCGGCCACGGCGGCGGCGTTGACGTCGGTATCCACGGCGAAAGGGGCGCCCAGACGGTCCGCCAGAGTCCTGGACAGATTGAACCCGGTCCAGCCCGGCTTGGGCGTGGCCAGCATCAGCCCGCGCTGGGGCGAGCTCGGATCAACCACCAGAGGCCCGAAGCTGGCGACGCCCAGCCCGGCGACCGGCCGTTCGGCCGCCGCGGCGACAAGCGCCTCGACCGCCGCCTCAGGCCGCCCGGTCGCAAACCGACCCTCGTCCAGCACGACGCCCGCCGCATCGACGATGCGCCATACGATCTTGGTCCCGCCGGTCTCGACCGCGAAGAAGACGGGCTGGCTCATCGGGGGGGGCTCCGCAAAAGGGAGAAATGGTACGTCCTCTCGGGCTCGAACCGAGGACCCTCTGATTAAAAGTCAGATGCTCTAACCAACTGAGCTAAGGACGCACCGTGCGACGTTCAGGACTGGCCCGAACCGTCGAAGGGCGCCTTCTGTTGCAATCCGCTCTTCCGGTCAAGACCGGGTCTGCTACTCAATGCGTATGAAACCGCTGAACGGACTGCGCATCCTGGAGTTCGACGGCCTGGGGCCGGTGACTTTCGCCGGCCTGATGCTGGCCGACATGGGGGCCGAGGTGCTGCGTCTGACCCGCGCGGCCTCGGCGGGCGCCCCCGTTTTCGCCGAGGTGGGCGGGGCCCTGCTGCATCGCGGACGGACCGCCGTACCCGTGGACCTGAAGTCCGACAGCGACCGCGAGCGGATCCTGCGCCTGGTCGATGGCGCGGACGCCGTGATCGAAGGCTTCCGTCCGGGGGTCATGGAACGGCTGGGCTATGGTCCCGAGGTTCTGCACGCCCGCAACCCGACCCTGGTCTTCGGTCGGGTGACAGGCTGGGGCCAGACCGGGCCGCTGGCCGACGCCGTGGGGCACGACCTGAACTATATCGGCCTGTCGGGGGTGCTGCACGCCATGGGCGAGGCGGACCGCCCGCCGCCCCCGCCGCTGAACCTGGTCGGCGATTACGGCGGCGGGGCGATGATGCTGACGACAGGGGTGCTGGCGGCCCTGCTGGAGGCCAGGACCGCCGGACGGGGCCGGATCGTGGACGCCGCCATGACCGACGGCGCGGCCCTGTTGGGCGGCCTGTTCCAGGCTCTGCGCGGGCAAGGGCTATGGAGCGAGCGCCGCGGAGCCAATCTGCTGGACGGAGGCGCGCCCTTCTATCGCTGCTACGCCTGTCGGGACGGCGGCTTCGTCGCGGTCGCGGCGCTGGAGCCGCGCTTCTACGCCGCGCTGCTGGCGGGCCTTGGGATCAATCCGTCCGAAGCGCCTCAGCATGACAGGACCGGCTGGGCCGCACTGCACGACCGGCTCGCCGCCCTGTTCGCGGCGCGGGACCGGGACGACTGGGCGACGCATTTCGCCGGGACCGAGGCCTGCGTGACGCCCGTTCTCAGCCTGGCGGAGGCGCCGGATCATCCGCACAATCGCGACCGAGCGACCTTCCGGAACGGCCTGCCCGCCCCCGCGCCCCGCTTCGACGGCGCCGAACCGCCAACGCCGACCGTCCCGCCCCTGACCGCCCTGGGTGAGGCGGCCTGGAGCAAGAGGCGGGATGACCCCTGAAGTTTTCCGCGCTATGGGAACGAGGCGGCGCCGAGGGCGTTGCAACGGACGATATCCGGGGAACTATTTCTGATGAGACGCTCGATCTTCGTTCTGACCGCGACGGCGCTGGGCGCGCTGGTGCTTGCGGGCTGCGACGACTACCAATCGAGGTCGCAGGACGACTATGCCGATGCCCCTCCGGTCGAAGAACAGGCTCCCGCCGCCGAGGATTCGGCCGAGCCGGTCGTCGCCCCTGAAGTGACCGATCCGGCGCCGGCGCCCGCGCCAGCCCCCCTTCCGCCGGAAGAGCGGACGTCCGAACAGTCGGTTCAGCCGGAAAGCGAAACCCTGTTCTACTGAGGCGCGCCGCTTCGCCGCCACATCAGGATGCAAGGGCGTACCGAGACGCCGACTTGGAGTCCGCGCCCTTGACGAAAGCTAGAGTTTGACGTTCCGGCCCACCCTGTTTCTCGCTGCCCTGGCGACCTGCAGCCTTTCCGCCCAGGCCGCCTCAGCCGATCCTCGCGCCCAGATCCGCGGCGACATGGACGCCGAACTGCGCCGCATGCTGGAACGTGCGGTCGGCGAGGTGGACGGGGCCCCGGAAAGCCGTTTCGAAGCCCGCCGCCGCGCCCAGGGCGCCCAGGGCGCGGCCGAGGCCCTGCTGCGTTCCGAGGCCTATTACCAGCCCGTGCTGGAAGACGTGGTCGAGGGCGAGGATCGGCCGTCGGCCATCGTGGACGTCCAGCCTGGCCGCCGCTTCCTGCTGACCCAGCCCACGATCACCTGGACCGATCCCGCGCCCGACGCCGAAAGCGCCTCCGACGCCCTGGAGGCCATAGGCCTGAAGGCGGGAGCCCCTGGCCGGGCCGTGGACGTCATCTCCGGCGAAGGCCGGGCGGTCGCCACCCTGGTCCGCGACGGCTACGCCGACGCCAAGGCCGATCCGCGCCGCGTCGTGGTCGATCACGCCGCCTTCACGGTCGCCCCGGAATACCGCATCGACTCGGGCCGACTCGTCCTGCTGGACGGCGTGGTCATGCCCCGGACCGGTCGCACCAACCCGGCCTGGGTCGCGGGCCTGGCCCCCTGGACCGAGGGCGATCGCTATGACCCCGACCAGGTGGCCGAACTGGAACGCCGGCTGCTGGACACGGGGGTGTATGACGGGGTCGGCGTCGCCCTGGCGCCCGTCGACCAGACGAACGCCGACGGGCATCGCCCCATCATCGTCAATCTGCAGGACCGGCCGCGCCGCGTGCTGGAGGCCGGCGCCACCTGGTCCACGGCCGAGGGCGCGGGGGTCGATCTGATCTGGACCCGCTACAACCGTTTCGGCCGCGCCGACACCCTGAGGCTGGAAACCCGGCTGGCCGATATCGACAGCCGTATCGGCGCCGACCTGTCCCTGCCCCACTGGCGCAAGCCGGGCCGGACGCTGAAGCTGAGCGCCGGCGTGGTCAAGGAAGACACCGACGCCTACGACCGCACCGCCCTGGTGCTGGCCGCCGAACTGCAGCAGCGGATCGGCAAGACCTCCTACTTCAACTATGGCGTCGGGCTGGACGCCGGCCGGTACAACGAGATCCGGTACGACTACACCTCCATCCCGCCCCGTGCGGTCAGCTTCGATCGCGATCTGGCCATCATCACCGGGCGGACCAGCGCCTATATCGACAACTCCAACGACCCGCTGAATCCGACCCAGGGCTGGCGCGTGACCGCCTCGGTCCAGCCGACCGCCGTGACCGGCCAGGACACGATCCTGTTCCTGCGCGGCGAAACCCAGGCCACGGCCTATCTGCCGCTCCAGGACGGGGCGCGCACGGTTCTGGCCGGCCGTCTCCGCATCGGTTCGATCATCGGCGGCGGCGAGCTGAGCGTGCCGTCGGACCGTCTGTTCTACTCGGGCGGCGGCGGGTCGGTGCGCGGCTACTCCTATCAGAGCGTCAATCCCAAACTGCCCGACCTGACCCCCCGCGGCGGCCTGTCGCTGTTCGAGACCTCGCTGGAGGTGCGCCGTGACATAGGCCAGAGCTTCCAGGCCGTGGCCTTCGTCGATGCGGGCGCCGTCGGCTTCCAGGAGACGCCGAACCTGACCAACATGCGGTACGGCGCGGGCCTGGGCGTCCGCTACAAGCTGCCGTTCGGTCCCGTCCGCGCCGACATCGCCGTGCCGCTGGACAAGCGCGAGGGCGATTCCGCCTTCCAGATCTACATCAGCATCGGGCAGGCGTTTTGACCGAAGCCCCGCCCGAAAACACGCCGGACGCCGCACCGCCGGAAGAATCGGCCGCCGAGGTTCGCAAGAAGCGCAGCCTGCTGCAGCTGTTGGCCCTGGTCGTCGGCGGCGTGGTCGGCGGCCTGCTGGTGCTGCTGGTCATCGCCCTGATCAGCGGGCGGATGTACATCGTCTCGGACGGCGGGCGCGACCTGGTGACCGGCTTCGTCCAGGGCCAGAAGATCAGCCGCTATGGCCGGATCAACGTCTATGGGCTGAAGGGCGACCTGTTCGACGACTTCACCCTGGACCGGGTCACGGTGACGGACCGGGACGGCGTCTGGCTGGACGCCCGCAATGTCCGGGTCGACTGGTCCTACTGGCCGTTGATCACCCGTCGGTTCCACGCCACCGACATCAGCGCCGAGGTGATCCAGCTTGTTCGTCGGCCGGTTCTGGATGCTCCCAGCGGCGAACCCGGCGGCCCCCAACCGATCGACGTCGATATCGACCGCTTCTCCGCCAGGGTCGAACTGCTGGAAGGCTTCTCCAAGGAATACGGCCGCTGGAACCTGACGGGCGACATCGCCCTGCCGCGACGCGGGGCCAAGACCGCGACCGTCAACGCCGACAGCCTGAACCGTCCCGGCGACTATCTGCGGCTGGCGGCGACCTTCGGCGGCAAGCTGGAAGAGACCCGCGTCAATCTGCGCGCCAATGAAGCCCAGGGCGGGCCGCTGGCCGGATCACTGGGCTATTCGCCCGACCTGCCCTTCTCGGCCGTGGCCTTGGTGAACGCCGACATGGTCCACGCCAAGGTCCAGACCGGACAGTTCACGCCTCTGACCGTCGATGGCCGGTTCGGCGAAGACGGCTCGCGCGTCTCGGGCTTCTTCGACTTCAGCGGATCGGACCTGTTCGAACCCTTTGTTCAGCGCGTGGGCCGCACCGCCCGGTTCGGCTTCGCCATGGTTCCGGCCAAGGACAAGGCGTTCCAGGGCGTGGGCTGGAAACTGATGTCGGACAATGTCGCGTCCGAGGCCCGCGGTCTGATCCGCATGTCGGATCGCAGTTCGCCTGATGGAATCAGGCTGGATCTCCAGACCGTCTCGCTGAGCCGTCTGGTCGGGTCCGACGTCGGCGGGCCGGCCGCCTATTCGGGCCTGTTCAAGGGCGACGCCGAGACCTGGACCCTGGAAGGTCAGGCCAGCCTGCTGAACGCCAATCTGGCCAGCTATCGCGCCACCCGCCTGGCCGGTCCGCTGAACGTCCAGGTCAAGGACGGCCGGATCGATCTGGACGGGGACATCCGCGCCGTCGGCGGCTCGAACCAAGGGCTGATCGGCGGCCTGCTGGGCGCGACGCCGCGCGTGCAGATGGAGGCCGCCCGGATGAAGGACGGCGCCCTGTTGCTGGAAAAACTTGATCTTCAAGGCCAGGGGCTGACGCTGAAGGGCTCGGGCTCGCGCAATCTGCTGGGCGGCATGGGCTTCCGCGGCGATGCGCAACTGACCGACGCCTCGCGCATCCTGCCCCACGCCAAGGGCGCCTTTGGCGGTCCGGTCCGCGCCTCGTCGGCCAAGACCGGCGCGCCCTGGGTGCTGACCTTCGACGGCCGGGGCCGCAATCTGACGGTCGGAATGGACGAGCTGAACCGGTTGCTGGGCCGCACGCCCCGCCTGCAACTGACCGGCAAGCTGAATGGGAACCGGATCGAGGTGGATCGCGGCGAACTGACCGGAGCGGCGGGCCGCGCCGGGGCCAAGGGCCTGATCGAGACCGACGGCCGGCTGCGGCTGGCGCTGGACTGGAACGCGCGCGGCCCCTTCGCCGTGGGGCCGGTCGAGATCGGCGGCGACATGAACGGGCGCGGCGCCCTGACCGGCACATTGTCCCAGCCGCGTGTCGATCTGACCGCCGGATTCGACACGGTCACGGCCGGCGCCCTGACCCTGACCCAGGCCGACCTGATCCTGAGTTTCCGCAAGGGCGCGGATGCGTCGGACGGCCGGATCACCGTGACCAGCGGTTCGAACTACGGCCCGGCCCGGGCGTCCGGGAACTTCTTCCTGGGCGGGCGGCGGATCCGGCTGAGCGATCTGGACGTCAACGCCGGCGGGGTGACCGCCCAGGGGGCGATCGCCCTGTCCAACAACGTCCCCTCCAGCGCGGACCTGACCTTCACCGCCCGCACCGGCGCCTTCCTGGCGTCGGGCGAGGCCAACGGCCGCATCCGTCTGACCGAAGGCGGCGGATCCGAAAGCGCCATCCTGGACGTCAACGGCCGCAACATCCGCCTGGCCGGCCAGAGCTGGAACATCCGCACCATCGACCTGGACGGCCGCGGCACGCTGGACAACCTGCCCTTCACCCTGGCGCTGGACGTCGGCGGCGGCGTCCCCGCCCAGTTCAACGGCACAGGCGTCTATTCGCGGCGCGGGGCCGCCCAGACCCTGACCCTGCGCGGCGGCGGCCGGGTGCGCGAGGTGGCCTTCACCACCCGCAGCGCCGCCATGATCACCCTGAACGGCCAGAGCCGGACAGCCCACCTGGACCTGGGCGTCGGCAGCGGCGTGCTGCTGGCCGATCTGCGTCAGGACGCGCGCACGGCGATCATCCAGGCCGACCTGACCAGCGTGGACCTGCAGACCCTGTCGCCCAATCTCCGCGGCCGCGCCACCGGGCGGGTCGCCCTGCGCGGCGCAGGCGACGACCTGTCGGGGGCGGCCAACGTCACCCTGGCGGATGTCCGCAGCATCGACGCCCCCAGCGGGCTTTCGGTCGACGGCCGGCTGGACGCGACCCTGATCAACAACAGCCTGACGATCAAGGCGACGGCGTCCGACGAGGGCGCGGTCCAGGCGGCGGCCGATGTCGTTCTGCCGGTCGAGGCCTCGGCCGCCCCGCTGCGTCTGGCCATCGCCCGCCAGCGGCCCATGTCCGGCAATGTTTCGATCAACGGCCAGATCCAGCCGATCTGGGACCTGTTCCTGGGCGGCGACCGCAGTCTGGCGGGTCAGGTGGCGGGCCAGGCGACCCTCGGCGGCACCCTGGCCGCGCCGCGCCTGAACGGACGGTTCGACCTGACCCAGGGCTCCTATCGCGAGAAGGCGGTCGGCCTGGTCCTGGGCGACCTGACCTTGAGAACAAGCTTCGACGACACCACGGCCCTGATCGAGACCTTCACCGCCAATGACACCGCCGGCGGCACAGTCGCCGGCCAGGGCCGGATCGGGCTGCGCGAAGGCTCGGGCTCGACGGCGCAGTTGAACCTCACGCGGTTCCGGGTCATCGACAACGATATCGGCGAGGCCCGCGCTTCAGGTCCGATCACCATTGTTCGCGGTCAGGACGGCAACATCCAGCTGTCGGGCCAGATGAATATCGACGAGGCCCGGATCGAGCCGGAAGTGCCCGGCGCCACCGGCATCGTCTCGATGGACGTGGTCGAGATCAATCGTCCCGGCGGCGATCCGGTCGAGACCGAGACCCGTCAACGCGGGCCGCAGATCGGCATGGACATCGCCCTGCGCTCGACCGGCGGCAAGGTGCGGGTCAGCGGCCGCGGCCTGAACGTCGTGCTCGACGTCAACGCCCGGGTGCGCGGCACCATCGCCCAGCCGCAACTGACCGGCACGGCCAATGTGGTGCGCGGCGATTACGAGTTCGCGGGCAAGCGGTTCATCTTCAACGACACCGGCCGCGTGACCCTGTCGACCGATCCGAAGCAGATCCGCCTGAACCTGTCGGCGACGCGCGAGGATACGGCCCTGACCGCCTCCATCGCCGTGACCGGCACGGCCGACCAGCCGAAGATCGCCCTGACGTCCACCCCCGCCCTGCCCCAGGACGAAATCCTGTCGCAGGTGCTGTTCGGCCGTTCGGCCTCGCAACTGTCGCCGTTCGAGGCGGCGCAACTGGCCGCCGGGGTCGCGGCCCTGGCGGGCGGCGGCGGCTTCGACGTGATCGGGAACCTGCGCGAGCTCGCCGGGCTTGACCGTCTGTCCTTCGGCGGCCAGGCCTCGGCCGTGACGGTCGCCGGCGGTCGCTACATCACCGACAACGTCTATCTGGAAGTCATCGGCGGCGGCGAAGGCGGGGCGGCGGTCAAGGTCGAATGGCAGCCGCGCCGCAACCTGGCCATCAGTTCGCAGTTCGGCGGTCAGGGCGACACCAGCCTGTCGATCCGCTGGCGCCGCGAAAGCCGCGAAGCCGGCCAGCGCACCGACCGCCGCCCGAACCGGAACTAAGCCTCAGCCGCCCGACGTGCCCCACGCGACCTTCACCTTTGGCCCCGCGACGGCTAGGGTCCGGCCGATGCGGATTCTGACCACGGACCAGGCCGTCCTCGACCACGTCGCCGCGCGACGCGAGGCGATTATCGGCCGCACCATCGACTGGGCGAACATCAACTCCGGCAGCCGCAACGCCGCCGGTTTGAACGCTGTGCTGGACGCGCTGGAGGCCGTAGCCAGGGCCCTGCCCGGCGCCGTCGTCGAACGGATCGCCACCCAGGGCTCCACCACCGTCGCCGACGACGGCTCGGTGCGGACCGAGGCTCACGCCGACGCGCTGAAGATCACCGCCCGTCCCGAGGCGCCGATCCAGGTCGTCCTGACCGGCCACTACGACACCGTCTTCCCTGCCGACAGCCGCTTCCAGACCGTCACGACCCGCGCGGACGGCGCCCTGAACGGCCCCGGCGTCGCCGACATGAAGGGCGGGATCAGCGTGCTTCTGGCCGCGCTGGAAGCCTTCGAGACCCACCCCGATCGGCACGGCGTCGGCTGGACCGTGCTGCTGAGCCCCGACGAGGAGATCGGCTCGCCCGCCTCGGCCCCGCTGCTGGCCGAACTGGGCGCGCGCGGCCATGTCGGCCTGACCTATGAACCGGCCTTGGCGGACGGCACCCTGGCCGGTGCGCGCAAGGGCAGCGGCAACTATCATCTGATCGTGACGGGCAAGGCCGCCCATGCCGGCCGCGCCTTCGAAGAGGGCCGCAACGCCATAGCGGGAGCGGCCATGATCGCCGCCGCCCTGCACGGGCTGAACGGCCAGCACGAGGGCGTCACCGTCAATGTGGCCAAGATTTCGGGCGGCGGGGCCCTGAACGTCGTCGCCGACAACGCCGTGGTGCGGTTCAACGTGCGTGTGCCGGACAAGGCCGCCGCCGACTGGATCGACGCCTCGGTCCGCGCCATCGCCGCCACGCCGCCGTTCGAGGGTCTGACCCTGGACCTGCACGGCGGCTTCACCCGTCCGCCCAAACCGATGGACGCGGCCCAGACCGCCCTGTTCGAGGCGGTGAAGGAAGCCGGCGCCCTGCTGGGCCAGCCCATCGCCTGGAAGCCTTCGGGCGGCGTCTGCGAGGGCAATAATCTGCACGCCGCCGGCCTGCCCAACATCGACACCCTGGGCGTCCGCGGCGGCGACATACATTCGGACCAGGAGTTCGCCTGGCCCGACAGCTTCGTCGAACGCGCCCAACTCAGCGCCCTGATCCTGTGCAAGATCGCCTCGGGCGAGATCGACGCGGCCAAACTGAAATCCCTGCGGATGGAAACCCTCTGAATGCTCGTCGTCCGTCCCGCCGGCCCCGCCGATCTCGACTATCTGCTGGAGCTGGCCATCCTGTCCGGCCCCGGCTTCACCAGCCTGCCGGAAGATCCCGACGCCCTGGCGGAACGGCTGGAGCTGAGCCAGGCCAGTTTCCGGGGCGAGGTGACGCACCAGGAGGCCTGGTACACCCTGATGCTGGAAGACGGCGACACCGGCGACATCGACGGGGTCGGATCGGTCAAGGCGACCGTGGGGCTGAAGCGGCCCTTCTTCTCATTCCGCATCGTCAACAACACGGCCTCGTCGCCGTCCCTCGGGGTCAAGCTGGATCACCAGACCCTGGTGCTGGTCAATGAATGCACCGGCTGGACCGAGGTCGGGTCGCTGTTCCTCAAGGCCGATCGGAGGAAGGGCGGGGCGGGTCGCCTGCTGAGCCAGTCGCGCTACATGCTGATCGGCGCCCAGCCCGAACTGTTCGCCGAGAACGTGCTGGCCGAGTTGCGCGGCGTCTTCTCGCCCGACGGGGCCTGTCCGTTCTGGGACCATGTGGCGCACAAATTCTTCCCGATGGAGTTTGATCACGCCGACCGGATGAGCGGATCGACCGACAAACAATTCATCCTGGACCTGGCCCCGCGCCACCCGATCTATACCGAGCTGCTGCCCGAGCCGGCGCGCGCCGTGATCGGCAAGGTCCACCCCCAGGGCGTACCGGCCATGGCCTTGCTGGAAAGCGAAGGCTTCAGGCCCAACGGTCTGGTGGACATCTTCGACGCCGGTCCGACCGTGTCGTGCGGGCGCGACAATATCCGCACCGTGCGCGACGCGCGCCGCCTGACGGTCGAGATCACCGACCGGGTCGAGGCCGAACTGCCGGCCCTGATCTCGACCGACAGCATCGCCGCCTTCCGCGCCGTCCGCGCCAAGGCGGACATCGACGGCGACACGGTTCGCATCGGCGCCGAGACCGCTGCGGCCCTGAAGGTGGGCGCCGGCGCCAGCGTGCGGGTGAAATCGTGATGAGCGGACTGGAATAGAGCCATGACCATTTTCAACTCCACCGACCCCGCCACCGAAGCCGTGAACTGGGAAGGCGAGGCCGCCAGTCCGGTTCAGGTCCAGGCCGCCGTCGACGCCGCCCGCGCCGCCTTCCCCGCCTGGGCCGACGCCCCACGCGCCGACCGCATCGACGCGGTCAAACGCTATCAGGCCGTGCTGAAGGACCGCGCGCCCCAGATCGCCGAGGCCATCGCCCGCGAGACCGGCAAGCCCCTGTGGGAGACGAAGACCGAAGCCGCCGCCATGATCGGCAAGGTGGACATCTCCATTCGCGCCTATGACGAACGCACGGGCGAACGGACCAGCGACACCGCCTTCGGCCGGGCGACGCTGCGGCATCGACCACACGGCGTCGCCGCGGTTCTGGGCCCGTTCAACTTCCCCGGCCATCTGCCCAATGGCCATATCGTCCCCGCCCTGCTGGCTGGCGACACCGTCGTGTTCAAGCCGTCTGAAGAGACGCCCCTGGTCGGTCAGGTCATGGCCGAGGCCTTCGCCGCCGCCGACCTGCCGACCGGCGTGGTCAATGTCGTCCAGGGCGGACGCGAGACGGGGGCGGCCCTCCTCGACGCCGGGATCGACGCCCTGATGTTCACCGGCTCGGGCGCGGCCGGCGCCCATTTCCGGCGCAAGTTCGCCGACGATCCCCACGTCATCCTGGCGCTGGAGCTGGGCGGCAACAATCCGCTGGTCGTCTGGGACGCCGCCGACGCTCAGGCCGTCGCGGGCATCGCGGTGCAGTCCGCCTTCATCACCACCGGCCAGCGGTGTTCCTGCGCCCGTCGCCTTATCGTTCCGGAAGGGCCTCAGGGCGACGCCATCATCGAAGCCATCGCCGCCCTGTCCGACCGCCTGGTCTTTGGCCCATGGGACAGCGATCCCGAACCCTACGCTGGGCCGCTGATCTCAGCCCGCGCGGCCGAGGCGGCATTGAAAGCGCTGCAGGAACGGATCGACGCCGGAGCCAAGGTCATCCGCGCCTCGGGTCCCGTCGCCAATCTGCCCGGCGCCTTCGTCAAACCGGCCATCATCGACGTGACCGGGATCGACGTTCCCGACGAAGAGATGTTCGCCCCCTTCCTGTCGGTGACCCGCGTCCCGACCTTCGACGCTGCGATCCAGGCCGCCAACGCCACCCGCTATGGCCTGTCCGCCGGCCTGGTCAGCGACGATCCGGCCAACTGGGACCATTTCATCCGTCGCATCCGCGCGGGCGTGGTCAACTTCAACCGCCCCACCACCGGCGCCGCCGGCGACATGCCCTTCGGCGGCCTGGGCGCCAGCGGCAACCACCGCCCCAGCGCCTATTACGCCGCCGACTACTGCGCCTATCCGGTCGCCAGCTTCGAGGCGGATGCGGTCGCGAACATCGAAGGCGAGATAAAGGGGCTGCGGTCGTGAGTCCTTCTCCCCTTGCGGGAGAAGGTGGCCCGCGCAGCGGGTCGGATGAGGGGTTTCTCCCTGCCGACCGCCTGCGTGACCCCTCACCCGCTCGCGCCAGGACGACGGCTTGCGCCGTCGTGCGCGACCTCCCTCTCCCGCAAGGGGAGAGGGCCGAATGACCCCCGCCATCGAAGCCAACGCGGACGGCCTGATCGGGCCGACCCACTCCTACGCCGGCCTGTCGCCGGGCAATCTGGCCTCCAGCCTGAACAAGGGCGAGGCGTCGAACCCGCGCGCGGCGGTGCTGCAGGGGCTCGACAAGATGAAGACCCTGGCGGACCTGGGCCTGCCCCAGTTCGTCCTGCCGCCGCATGAGCGGCCGAACATTCCCTTCCTGCGCACCCTGGGCTTCACCGGATCGGACGCTCAGGTGTTGGAGCGGGCCTGGAAGGACGCGCCATCCTTCGCCGCCGCCGCCTGTTCCGCCTCGCCCATGTGGGCCGCCAACGCCGCGACCGTGACGCCCAGCGCCGACGCCGCCGACGGCCGGGTGCATTTCACCCCGGCTAACCTGGTCACCAACCTGCACCGGTCACTGGAACACCAGCAGACAAAACGGGCGCTGGACGCCCTCTTCCCCGATGGCAACCGGTTCGCCGTCCATGACGCTCTGCCCTCCGTCGCCCATCTGGCCGATGAAGGCGCCGCCAACCATGTGCGCCTGTGCGCCGAGCATGGGGCGCCGGGTGTCAATCTGCTGGTCTGGGGGCGCGAGGCCTTCACGCCCTGGGACGGCCCCTACCCCGCCCGCCAGACGCGCGAGGCGTCGCAGGCCGTCGGTCGTCGCCACGGCGCCAGCGGCGTCGTCCTGGCCCAGCAGTCAAAGGCCGCCATCGCCGGCGGCACCTTCCACAATGACGTGGTCTGCGTCGGGGCGCGGGACACCCTATTCTTCCACGACCTCGCCTTCGAGGACACGGCCGGAACCCAGGCGGCCATCCGTCGCGCGGCCGAAGGCCTGTTCGACCCGATCTTCGTCGAGGTGTCGTCCGCCGACCTGCCCCTGGCCGACGCCATCAGCAGCTACCTGTTCAACTCGATGCTGATCCAGATTCCGGGCGAGGACCGCCTGACCCTGATCTGTCCGACCGAGACCCGCGACAACCCGCGCAGCCATGCGGTGGCGCAGGCTCTGGCCGCCTCCAACGGTCCCATAGGCCAGGTGCGTTACGTCGATGTGCGCCAGTCGATGCGCAACGGCGGCGGCCCCGCCTGCCTGCGCCTGCGGGTCGTGCTGACCGAGGCCGAGCTGGCCGCGACCAACCCGGCCATGCGCCTGACGGATGCGCTGCACGCTCGGCTCAAGACATGGGGCGAGCGCTGGTACCGCGACGAATTGCGCCCCGCCGACCTCGCCGATCCGGCCCTGCTGGACGAGAGCCGGAGCGCGCTGGATGAACTGACGGCGATTCTGGATTTGGGCGGCGGCTTCTATCCGTTCCAGCGGCCCTAGGCCGCGAACCGCCCGCCCTTGGACGCATAGGCCTGAGTCCCACGCGTGAAGACCTGATCGCTGGGCAGGACGGTCTCAATCGGCAGGTCGGCCTGCCCCTTCAAGGCGTCATAGACCGGCCCGAAGTCCTTCAGCGTCTCGTCCTTCAGCGCTTCCAGGCTGTCGATGACGAAATAGACCTGCTGGAAGTCGTCGATCCGGTACAGGGTCCGCATCACCCGCTCCAGATCGAAACCCAGCCGGTTCGGCGACGGATCTTCGAGCGCAAAGACGCTTTCGGTCGCCGACGAGACGATGCCGGCGCCGTAGATGCGCAAGGCTCCGGCCTCCTGCATCAGGCCGAACTCGACCGTGTACCAGTACAGCCGCGCCAGATTTGGCAACATGCCCAGACCGGCGGCGCGCTGTCCGCCCTTGCCGTAGGCCTCCATATAGGCGGCGAAATCGGGGTCGGTCAGCATGGGCACATGGCCGAAGACATCATGAAAGATGTCGGGTTCCTGGAGGTAATCCAACTGGTCCGGTTTGCGGATGAACTGGCCCGAGACGAAGCGGCGATTGGCCAGGTGATCGAAGAAGACCTCGTCGGGCACCAGACCGGGCACGCAGACCACGGTCCAGCCGGTCAGGGCCTGGAGCTTGGGATTGATGACCTCGAAGTCGGGAATGCCGCCTGCATTCAGGTCCAGCGCCCTCAACCCGTTCAGGAAGGCGTCACAGGCCCGGCCGGGCAGGATCTTCATCTGGCGGGCGTACAGCGTATCCCAGGTCTGGTGTTCGACCTCGGTATAGGCGGCCCAGTTCTGGGGAATGGTCCAGTCGGCGGCCGCGCCCTCGGGCGGTTGTTCGAAGACGTGTTCGAAGTCGGACATGGACGCTCCTCTTTGCCCCATCCTAACGCCCGGCGGGCGCCCCTTCCAAGTCTTCCTCAGTGAATGCCTTCATGCAGGGGGGCGTGATGGCCTTCGGCGTCGGTGGTGAACCAGCGCTGGGCGTCATCGGGCAGCAGGACCGACTGGCCGTCTTCCAGCACCCCCTCCGCCGCATAGGCGACGAAGCCGCCGTCCTCGCCCAGGGCGAAGACGCGGTAGAAGGGCTGGTCCGCCGCCACCGCGCCGGTTTCGACGGCGGGGCCGGCGTAGCCGTGGTCGACGTCCATCACCACGCCGCGAAAGGCGTTGTCGCGGTGACGAACGATCTGGCCGATGGCGAAACGGGCGGTGTGAACCTGGGTCATGAGGTCTTGTTACGCTGGCGCGGATGACCGGGACGCCCACAGGTCCGTTCATCTTCCTGACAGAATGGCTTGGCGCGGACGATCTTCGCGGGCTAGGCTGATCAGGACGGGCGCCGCTTTGGACCGCCCACATCGGAATGACGGCCCATGCCGGAGACCCACGGCGCGCCCCGACGGCGCGACGAGCGGTCCCAGCCTTCCCGCGAGCGGGATGCGTCGGGTCGGGACGCGCCCCTGTATGGCGCGCTCGATCTGGGGACCAATAATTGCCGGCTGCTGATCGCGCGGCCGTCACGCGACGGCTTTCGGGTGGTCGACAGCTTCAGCCGCATCGTGCGGCTGGGCGAAGGCCTGTCCCGGACGGGCCGGCTGGATCCCCGCGCCATGGACCGGGCCTATGACGCCCTGGCCCTGTGCGCCGACCGGATCGTCAGAAAGGGCGTCGAATCCGTTCGCCTGAGCGCCGTCGCCACCCAGGCCTGCCGCGCGGCCGAGAACGGCGCCGAATTCATCGATCGGGTTCGCAAGGGCACCGGCTTGCGGCTGCGGATCATCGATCCGGCCGAAGAGGCGCGGTTGGCGGTCGAGGGCTGCCTGAACCTGATCGATCCCAAGGCCGAGGCCGTGCTGATCATCGATGTCGGCGGCGGCTCGACCGAACTGTCCTGGCTGAAGCGGGAAGACGCCGACTGGAAGACCACCGCCTGGATGTCCGCCCCCCTGGGCGTCGTCACCCTGGCTGAGCGCCACCCGGAGCCGGAAGGCGCCGCCGAGGACTGGTACGAAGCCATGGTGAACGACATGGGCGCGGCCATTGCGGCGGGCGGGATCGAGGATGCGGCCATGATGGAGCTGTTCCTGGCGGACCGCGCCCATCTGGTCGGCACCTCGGGCGCGATCACCAGCCTGGCGGGCATTCACCTGAACCTGCCGCGCTACAATCGCGACCGGGTCGATGGGCTGTGGATGACGCGGAGCGAGTGCGAGGCGGCGGCCGAACGGCTGAAGGCCCTGGGGCCGGACGGACGGGCCAGGGAGGCCTGTATTGGACCCGATCGCGCCGATCTGGTCCTGGCCGGCGCCGCCATTCTGGAGGCCATCCAGCGGGCCTGGCCGTCGGAGCGGGTCAGGGTCGCCGACCGCGGTCTGCGCGAAGGCCTGTTGCTGCAGCAGATGCGCGAGGACAAGAAGCCGCCCAAGCGGCGCAGGCGTCGGCGGGGCCGAGGCCGGGGACCTGCGGCGACCTGAGCGTCAGCTCGCCGCCGCCAGCCGCACCGGCACGTCGATGTCGCAGACCGAAAAATCCGCCCCCTTGGCCTGACGCGCCTGATTGACCAGGGCGCGGAAGGTCGGCGAGGTGGTGTTCAGCATCTGCACCGCCGGCCGCTCGGCCGACGGCAGGTCGGACGCCAGGCGGACGCGGGTCATCCGGTCGGGATCGGTGACGACGCCGTCCGGATTGGGGCTGGCTTTCAGGGCGCGCACGACCTCAAGCCCGACGACGACGCGGCCCCAGACGGTGTAGCGCTTGTCCAGAGCCGGATAGGCCTGACGCATCAGGAAGAACTGGCTGTTGGCGGTGTCATTGCCCTCGTCGCGGGCCATGCCGGCGACGCCCGGGCAATAGAGGCCCCAGCCATGCACCTTGCGGTCGGCCGTGCCCGCCATCAGGGCGTCGGGCTGGGTCTGGACCGGGAGGGAATGGTAGAAGCCGATCAGGCCCCCGGCCGGCGCGGCGGCGGGGGTGAAGGCCATGTCCGGTCCGCGTCGGAAGGTGAACTCGGCCTTCAGGTCAGGATACCAGCTCTGGCCGTCGCCGGTCCCCAGGGGGTCGCCGGTCTGGGCCATGAACCAGTCGATGACCCGGTGCCAGGCCAGATTGTCGTAGAAGCCGCGCGAGGCCAGCAGCTTGATCCGCTCGACATGGGCGGGGGCGATCTCGGGCGTCAGTTCGACCAGAATCCGGCCCTTGGTCGTGTCGATGACCAGCAGATTGTCGGGCGCGACGGCGCGCCATTCGGTCGGCGGGGGCGGCGGCACGGCCGCTTGCTGCGCCAGAGCCGGACTGGCCAGCAGCGCCGCAAGGCCTGCCGCCATCAGCGTGTTTCGAATGGTCATCGCCCGGCCCTCCCCTGTATTTTGGCGATCAGCCGCCGACGACCTCGGCCACCGGTTGAACGTCGCAGATATTGAAGCTGCCGCCGCGCGCTGTGCGGGCCGCCGCGATCCGTTCGGCGAAGGCGGCGCTGGCCGGATTCAGCACACGGACGGTGGGCCGTTCGCCTTCCGGCAGGGCCGAGGCCATGCGGACCCGCGTCATGACGTCAGGGTTGGCGACCTTGCCGTCTTCGGCGTCCGTGCCCTTGTTCAGCTTGTTCACCACGTCCAGGCCCGAAACCACGCGGCCGAAGGCGGTGTAGACGCCGTTCAACTGGTCCCGGTCGCCCATCATCAGGAAGAACTGGCTGTTGGCGGTGTCCGGCGCGCCGGCGCGGGCCATGCCCAGGACGCCGGGGCAGAACAGGCCGTGGGCGCCGACCTTGAAGTCGGCGGTGATCATCATCTGGGCGTCGGGCTGGGTCTCGACCGGCAGAACGCCGACCAGACCGCGCACGCCCTGTCCCGCGTTCGGCACGGCGACGAAGCCGGCGTCGCGACCACGACGGAAGCTGAACTCCGCCTTCAGGTCCGGCAGTTCGCTGCCGCCCTCGCCCGTGCCCTGGGGGTCGCCGGTCTGGGCCATGAAGTCGGGGATGACGCGGTGGAACTTCAGCCCGTCATAGAAGCCCTGGTTGGCCAGGGTGCGGATGCGTTCGGCATGCGCCGGGGCGGCGACCGGCGTCAACTCGACCAGGATCCGGCCTTTCGGCGTGTCGATGACCAGCAGGTTCTCCGGGGCGACGGTGCGCCAGTCCGCAGCGGGAGCCTGAACCTGGGCTTGGGCCTGGGCTTGGGCCACGGCCGGAGCCTGGGTCGCAACCGACGCCAGAAGAGCGGCGGCGGCCGCCGCGATCACACCAAGACGCATTGACGCACTCATCCTCTGTTCTTGACCTTGTCCCGCACGCGCGCGGCGATGGCGGGGCTGACGAAACTGTCGATCGCGCCGTCCAGACGGGCGATTTCCTTGACCAGCCGCGAGGCGATGGCCTGATGCCGGGGATCGGCCATCAGGAATACCGTCTCGATGTCCTGATTGAGGCGCTGATTCATGGCCGTCATCTGGAACTCGTATTCGAAATCGGCGACCGCGCGCAAACCGCGAATGATGACATTGGCGTTCAGCTCTTCCGCGAAATGCATCAGCAGGGTCGAGAAGGGCTGGACCACGATATCGCCGCCCAGGTTCGCCACCTCGGCCTGGAGCATTTCGACCCGCTCGGCCGTGGTGAACAACGGCCCCTTGTCGTCGTTCTGGGCTACGCCGATGACCACCCGGTCCACCAGCTTCAACGCCCGTTTGATGATGTCGGTGTGACCGTTGGTCACTGGATCGAAGGTGCCCGGATAGAGTCCGATGCGCATGGCGTGTCTCCCCAGCCTGTCGCCTGCTGTTCGGCGTGACTTAGCAGGTGCGAAAGGTTCGGCCTAGCAGGCCGTTGGCGTGGAGGCGTGTCGCAAAAACCGGGTGACAAGGCGCCAAAAGCGCCAAAGCAGGCGGTGGACGGCGGGGCGGGTTTTGGCGTCACGTCGGTCATTGAGCGACCTTACACCCGCCGTAAACCCAGGCGCGCCGATAGCTGAGTTCGCTGACGGCGACGCTGAATTCATTAGGCTTTTTTTGCAGAATCAGGAGAGCTGGACCGCCAAGGGCAGCGGATCATTGGCGGCCCAGGCGGTTTCGATCGCCGTCAGCAGGGTCGGATCGACGGCGAAAACCGTGTCGTCAACTGCCGTGATGGGACATGCGGGGGTGGCGCTGTTGCACAGGAATGCGCCATCGAAGCCCGCCAGTTCGGACACATGCACCGGGCGGGTCTGCGACGATAGGCCCAGTCCAGCCAAGCCCCGCTCGATCAGGACCTGGGTCACGCCCGCCAGCATCGGCGCCTGGGGCCAGACGATGCGGTTTCCCTGGATGAAGCCGATGTTCCAGGTCACGCCCTCGGACACATGGCCCTGGTCATCGACGAACAGGGCGTCGTCGAAGCCCGCCGCCCGCACGGCCCGGCGCACGCGCGTCTGACCGAAGGTGGCGACGTGTTTCAGGTGGGGCGTCTCGCGGCCATGAGGCACAGCCGTCACCCGCATCTGGGTCGCCAGGGGCGGCGGGGGCGGCGAGACGACGGTCATCACCTTGGGTCGGCCGACGAAGGACGGATTGCGATGGCCGATCTCGGGCGAGAACAGGCTGACCCGCATCCAGGCCTTGTCACACCCCTCAACGGCGAGCGCCAACAGACGCCGGAACTCGGCCTCGCCGGGGCTTTCGCCGAACAGTTCGACGGCGGCCTGGTCGAGGCGGGCGAGATGCAGGTCGAGGCCCCGGACCGCGCCGTGCTCGACGCGGAAGGAGGTGTAGGCGCCGTAGTTGACGAGGGCTTGGTGCGCGAGGTCGTCAGGGCTGGCGGGAAGGCCGTCGATCAGGATGTCAGACGTCATGGCCGCTCCCCTCTCCTCCTTACCTTCTCCCCTTGCGGGAGAAGGTGCCCCGAAGGGCCGGATGAGGGGTCCGCCGGTGGGCCAGTTCGCACCACCGTTCCCCTCACCCTTTGGCTGCTTCGCGCCGCCCTTCGGGTCGCGCAAGACCGATCGCTATGCTCTCGGGCGCTCAAGCCCTCTCCCGGCGGGAGAGGGTCTTGGCTTTAGTCCTCGCCGCCCTCTTCATTCGCGGCGTCCGCCTCATCCGAACCGCCGCTTTCCGGCAGGCGTTCGACCGAGACGACCTTTTCGTCCTTGCCGGTGCGGAAGATGGTGACGCCCTGGCTGGAGCGGCCGACGATGCGGACCTGATCCATCCGCGTGCGGATCATCTGCCCGCCCGAGGTGACCAGCAGCAGGTCGTCCGTCTCCTCAACCGGGAAGGCCGCCGCCAGGCGCGTGCCGGCGCGACCGCCCAGGCCGTGGGCCGTCAGGCCCTGACCGCCGCGGCCGGTGCGGCGATACTCGTAGGCCGAGGACCGCTTGCCGAAGCCGGTCTCGGTGACCGTCAGGATGAACTGTTCGGCGGCGCCCAGTTCGGCGATCCGTTCGACCGTCAGAGCGGCGTCAGCGACCTCGTCTTCAGCCTCGGCCGGAGCCGCGACATCCTCTTCCGCCTCCGCGCCGGCCAGGGCCTTGCGCATGGCGTTGGCGTGTTTGACGTAGGCCGAGCGTTCCTCCGGCGTCGCATCGACGCGGCCCAGGATGGCCATGGAGATGACCTCGTCGCCGTCCTGCAGGCGCACGCCCCGGACGCCGGTCGAATCCCGGCCCTTGAACACGCGCACATCGTCGGCCTTGAACCGGATCGCCCGGCCAAGCGCCGTGGTCAGCAGCACGTCGTCGTCGGCGGTGCACAGGCCGACGCCGACCATGCGGTCGTCGCCTTCCAGCTTCATGGCGATCTTGCCGGCGCGGTTGACCGTGGCGAAGTCCGACAGCTTGTTGCGGCGCACGTCGCCCGAGCTGGTGGCGAACATGATGTCGTAGTCGCCCCAGGTCGTCTCATCCTCGGGCAGGGGCAGGACGTTCATGATGCTGTCGCCCGGCTCGATGGGCAGCAGGTTGACGAAGGCCTTGCCGCGCGACTGCGGATTGCCCAGCGGCAGGCGCCAGGTCTTCAGCTTGTAGGCCTTGCCGTTGGTGGCGAAGAACAGGACCGGGGTGTGGGTCGAGGCGCTGAACACGCCGGTGATGGCGTCCTCGTCCTTCATCGTCATGCCGGACTTGCCCTTGCCGCCGCGGTGCTGGGTCCGATAGGCGTTCAGGGCGACGCGCTTGACGTAGCCGCCGTGGGTGACGGTGACGACCATGTCCTCACGCGGGATCAGGTCCTCGTCCTCCATCTCGCCGTCGCCTTCCCCGATCAGGGTGCGACGCGGCACGGCGAACTTGTCCTTCACGTCGATCAGGTCGTCGCGAATGATGGCCAGGACGTTCTTGCGGTCCGACAGGATGGTCAGGTGGCCCTGGATGGTGTCGGCCAGGCCGTTCGCCTCGCCAAAGATGTCGTCACGACCCAGGCCGGTCAGGCGCGACAGGGTCAGGGCCAGGATGGCGCGGGCCTGTTCGTCGGTCAGTTGCAGGCTGTCGCCGTTGATGACGACACTGCGGGGGTCGGCGATCAGTTCGACCAGGGCCATCATGTCGCCGACGGGCCAGGGCTTGGCCTGCAGACGTTCGCGCGCCTCGGTCGGATCGGCCGAGGAACGGATGATGTGGATGACCTCGTCGATATTGGCGACGGCGACGGCCAGACCGACCAGGACGTGGCCGCGGTCGCGGGCCTTGTTCAGCTCGAACTTGACGCGGCGGACGACGACTTCCTCGCGGAAGTCGAGGAAGATCTGCAGCAGGTCGCGCAGACCCATCTGCTCGGGCCGGCCGTGGTTCAGCGCCAGCATGTTGACGCCGAACGAGCTTTGCATCGCCGTATAGCGCCACAGCTGGTTCAGGATGACGTCGCCGGAGGCGTCGCGCTTCAGCTCGATGACGATCCGCATGCCCTGACGGTCGGATTCGTCGCGGACGTCGGAAATGCCTTCCAGACGCTTCTCGCGCACCATTTCGGCGATGCGCTCGATCAGGGTCTGTTTGTTGACCTGATAGGGCAGCTCGGTGACGACGATGGCCTCGCGATCCTTGCGGATCTCTTCCACCGAGGCGCGCCCGCGCACGATGACCGAACCGCGACCGTCGCGCAGCGCATTGCGCGGCGCGGTGCGGCCCATGATCTCGCCGCCGGTCGGGAAGTCGGGACCGGGCACGATGTCCAGCAGGGCGTCGTCGGTGACGTTGGGATCGTCCAGCAGGGCCAGGGCCGCATCCACGACCTCGCCCAGATTATGCGGCGGGATGTTGGTCGCCATGCCGACGGCGATGCCGCCGGCGCCATTGACCAGCAAGTTCGGGATCCGGCTCGGCAGGACGACCGGCTCCAGCTCCTTCTCGTCGTAGTTGGGCTGGAAATCGACGGTGTCCTTGTCGATGTCGGCCATCAGGGCGACGGCGGCCGGGGCCATCTTGGCCTCGGTGTAACGCATCGAGGCGGGCATATCGCCGTCGACCGAGCCGAAGTTCCCTTGGCCGTCGACCAACATCAGACCCATCGAGAAGGGCTGAGCCATCCGCACCAGGGCCATATAGACCGAGGCGTCGCCGTGGGGGTGGAACCGGCCCAGCACGTCGCCGACCACGCGGGCGCATTTCGAATAGCTGCGCTCGGGCGTCATGTTCAGGTCGTGCATCGAATACAGGATGCGACGGTGAACCGGCTTGAGGCCGTCACGGGCGTCGGGAAGCGCGCGCGAGACGATCACGCTCATGGCGTAGTCGAGGTACGAACGCTTCAGTTCGTCCTCGATCGTGATCGTGGAAATGTCGGAGCCGCCGCCTCCCGGAACGATCGGAGTTGCGGCGTTTTCGTAGCTGTCGTCGGTCAAGGAAGCGTGGCTTTATGCGGCCGGAATCGGAACGTGATCCGCTGTGACGATTTCTAGCATTCCAGGGCCTCGGTGGCAAAGCGACGTCGCCGTGAAAGCCCGTCTCTGAAAGGACGTTCCACATGCGCTTCACGCCTCTCGCCGCCGCCCTCGCTCTCGCCGCCCCGCTGGCCCTCGCCGGGGCCTGCGCTTCAACCGCCGACGCGGCCCAGATGCAGGCCGAACGCGCGCCCGTCGGCGCGACCGGACAGGCCGTTCTGATCAACGCCCAGGGGGCCAATATTGGACGCGTCGATCTGCGCCAGGGACCGACCGGCCTGGTGATCAAGGTCGAGGCCTCGGGCCTGACGCCCGGCTGGCACGGCATCCATATCCATGCGACCGGCGAATGCGCCGCGCCCTTCACCTCGTCCGGCGCCCATATCAACCACGGCGAGCCCAAGGCGCCGCACGGCCTGCTGAACGCGGCGGGGCCGGACGACGGCGATCTGCCGAACGTCTACGCCGGCGCCGACGGCAAGGTGAACGCCGAACTCTTCACCACCCGCGCGCGGATTTCCTCGGAAGGGCCCGGCCAATGGCTGTGGGACGCCGACGGGTCGGCGATCATCATCCACGCCAATCCCGACGACCACTCGAGCCAGCCCATCGGCGGGGCCGGCGATCGGGTCGCCTGCGCGGCGTTGAGCGCGAGCTGACGCCCTAACGCCCCTTCTCGGCCAGCAACCGCTCGATCATTTCGGTCTGCTCCTGCTGGCGCGCCGTCAGGTGTTCGACCTTGTCCAGCAGGGCCATGATCTCGATCTCGGCCTTCAGATTGACCTGGTAGTCGTTGCCGGCGTCCAGCCGGTCCTTCGAGGCCTGACGGTTCTGGCTCATCATGATGATCGGCGCCTGGGCCGCCGCGATCATCGACAGCATCAGGTTCAGGAAGATGAAGGGATAGGGGTCGAACGCATCCCGTCTCAGAACCAGATTGAGCAACGTCCAGGTCACGAGGAACAGGCCGAAGGCGATCAGGAAGGTCCAGGATCCGCCGAACTCCGCCACCCGGTCGGCCAAACGGTCGCCGAAACTCTGGCGGTCGTCGAAGGCCTCGTTCACATCCTCCGAGATCGGGCGGCGTTCGGCGGCGCTGCGAACGACGCTGGCCTCGTTCGCGGCCAGTTCATGCGTCTCCTTGCCCAGCCAGCGGCGGGAAACATGATCGGCGTCGAGAGGGGCGTGGGGCATGACGGATTCCTGAATCGCTCAGGAAACAGATCAAGCCTTGGCGGCCCCCGCGCGCAAGCCCCGTTCGGCCAGGGCGACCAGGGCCACCCCGCCCATGGTGATGGCCGAGCCGGTCAGGATCTGGGGCGTCAGCACGTCGCCCATCAAGCCCCAGCCGATCAGCATCGACACCACGGGCGTCACCAGAAGATAGGGCGTCACCCGCCCGGCCTCGCGCCGCTGCACCAGCCAGAACAACAGGGTGGTGGCCAGGACCGAGGAGACGATCCCCGCCCACAGCAGCGAAGCCCAGACCATGGGCGTGGCGGACTTCACCGCCTCCCACTGCCCGTGCTCGAACACCGCCGAACCGAAGGCCATGACCGGAAAGGCGCCGAGCGCCAGCAGCCCCTGCATCTTCAGCGGCGGGATCGAGGTCGTGCGCCGCGCGACCACCGTCGTCACGCCCCAGGCCGCCCCGGCGGCGATGGCGACCAGGATGGCTTTCCAGTCCTGAAGCGCATGGGCGTCCAGCGTCATCCAGGCCACGCCGACAAAGGCCACCCCCATGCCGACCAGGGCGGCCCTGCTCAGTCGCTCGCCCAGGATCAGGAAGGCGAACAGGGCGGTGAAAGGAATCCACAGCTGGTTGGCCACCGTCACGGGGCTGACGTCGGTCGCCATCCAGTAGGCGGTGTAGGCCAGACCATACTGGATCGGCCCGCCGACGATGACGATCAGCAGCAGGCTCCTCCAGTCCGGGAACGGCGGACGGACGAAGACGATCAGACAGGCCGTTGCGAGACCGAAACGGATCGCCCCGACCAGCAACGGCGGCAGGGTCTCGGTCGCCAGCTTGGCCCCCGCATTGTTCACGCCCCAAACGACAATGATCGCCACGATGGCGGCGATCTCCAAACCGGTCAGGGCGTGGGGCTTGTGCGACGGCGGGGCGGGGGTGGCGGCGGTCATGATCCGGCTATCGCACGGCGCAGGCCTCGCGTCGGCTCACTTTGAATGAGCTTAGGTTTCCGGCTTAAAATTCAGGCTTGGCGACCATCAGCCAGTAGATGGCCAGGACGCCCGCAAACGCCGGCCAGCCCAGGGCGAACCACCAGCGGAACAGGCGATGATAGGCGGGCGGCAACGCCGCCCCCTGCCCTGCCGCCTGCTCGGCCAGCTTCATCATCCGATACTGGATCCAGACGACCGGCAGCCAGCAGACGCCGACGAAGACATAAAGCCCATAGGCCGCCAGCAGCCAGGGACTGGTCAGGGACCAGCCCTGCAGATGGATCAAGCCCAGGCCGCTGATGGGCTGGACCACCACGGCGCTGGCGGTGAAGACGAAATCGGCCAGGACGACGATCCGCCCGACCTCGGCCACCGTCCGGGCGTCCCGCGTCGCATGGGCGCGGAGCATGAAGAAGGCGATGCCCGCCCCCGTGCCAAACAGGACGGCGCCGGACAGGATGTGGATGATCTTCAGCGCAAAATAGAGGCTCATCGGCGGGTGTCCGTTGCAGCGACGAACAGGCACAGGGCCATCATCGGCAGGACCTTCAGCCACGGTCCCAAGGGGTCGGTCCAGTAGTGCGGCAGGCTGAGGGTGCCGGCGATCAGATAGCCGATGGTGGCCAGACACATGAAAATCGCCACCCGCGCCGTCCAGGGCCGCACGAACAGGGCAAGCCCAAGAACCACGTCCAGCAAGGCGCCCCACCAGGCCACAGGCCCGGCCCAGCCGCCGTAGCCGCCTTCGTGCAGGATGGAGACCGCGCCGCTCCAACCCGGGCCGAAACTGATCAGGCCGGTGATCAGCCAGAACAGGCCTAGGGTCAGGATCGAAATCGGGCGGACGAACCACAGGCGGGCGTGCCAGACATCCTGGACCGAGGCCGGGGTCTCGGCCAGGAAGCGGGAGAAACCGCGCGACGACACGCCCAGCCGCTGGGCCCAACCGCTGTCGTGGCCGGAGACGTCGTGGTCCATCTGGCGCATGGCCGTGGTGCGGATCGGCGAGGACCAGCCTAGACGCCCTAGCAGGTCGCCGGCCGCCAGGGCCGGAGCGGCCAGGGCGCGCGGTACGCGCACCACGGGCGCCGGCGTCAAGCCCAGCCAACCACGATACAGGCGCACCGTCTGGGCCATGGTCACCGCCTCCGGTCCCGGCATGTCCAGGGTCAGACCCGACGGGGCGCCGGGCCGCAGGGCCGCGACAATAGCGGCGGTCAGGTCGCCCAGAGGGATCGGACGGAAGGTCTGGTCGCCGCCCACCACCGGTGAAAACAGCGGGAAGGCCGCCAACGCCCGGATCAGCCCCGTGCCGCCGAAGGCCGCCCGGTCCACCACCAGCGACGGCCGCAGGATCAGCCAGTCGAGCGTGCTGTCAGCGACCAGGCGTTCGGTCTGCGCCTTGGTGCGGGCGTAGTCGGTGCCGGCCGCTTCATCGGCGCCGACGGCGGAAACATGGATTAGCCGAGCGACGCCCGCCGCCTCGCAGGCCGCGATCAGGGCGCGCGGGCCATCGACATGGGCGGCGCGGGTGCTGTCGCCGCCGCCGTCTTGCAGGACGCCGACGCAGTTCACCACGGCCGACACCCCGTCCAGCAGCGGCGCCCAGGCCTGGGCCGTCGTCAGTTTTGAAAAATCGGCCGCGACCCAGTCGAAGCTCGGGGCGCGTCGAGACGGTTCGGCGATACGCCGCGCGCCAGCTCGCACGCGCCAGCCCTCCGCGGACAGGGCCGCCGCCACATGGGAACCGATGAAGCCGTTGGCGCCCAGCACCAGCACGCGACCGCTCATCCCAGCACTCTATCCTTCAGATCGACGCCCGCCGGAGGGCGGGCGCACCAGGTCGGACCGGGAAACCGCCGACGGCGACGCGCCACGAAATCATACAGGCGGTCGCGAATGAACCGAGGCGCGATCCGCCCGATGCTCGCCCAGCGATAGGGCGCGGGCAGTTGGGCTACGATGGCCAGAACGGCGTCGGAGCGTTCGCGCGCCACGCCGTTCTGGATCAGCAGCATGGTGGAGGGGTCGTCGGGACTGACGCCATAATGCGCCAAAAGCGCCCGGCCCAAAGGCGACTCGGTCGGGGCCAGCCGGAACAGCCCGTCCCGGTCAGATGTCAGGATCTTGCGCGCCGAGCCGGAGCAAAGCGCGCAATCGCCGTCGAACAGGACCAGGGGCCGGTCGTCCGGAAAATCGGGCACGGCGGGGTCTTCGCGATAGCTGTAAGCCCCCCGCGCCACGCCGAGACCTTAGAACGGAATGTCGTCGTTCAGGTCGTAGCTTTCCTTCGGGCCGCTCGGCTTGTTGGCGCCGCCGGTGGAGAAGCCCGAGGAGTAGTCGTCGTCCCCGCGACCACCGCCGCCGCCGCCGTAACCGCCGCCTTGCGAGCCGCCTTCCGAACGGCCGCCCAGCATGGTCAGCTCACCCTTGAAGCGGCTGACCACGATCTCGGTCGAATATTTCTCGACGCCCTGCTGATCGGTCCATTTGCGAGTCTGGAGCGCGCCCTCGATATAGACGGTCGAGCCCTTCTTCACATAGTTCTCGACCACCTTGACGATGTTGTCGTTGAAGATGACGACCCGGTGCCACTCGGTCTTTTCCTTGCGCTCGCCCGAGGACTTGTCGCGCCAGGTTTCCGAGGTGGCGATCGACAGGTTGGCGATGCGGTCGCCGTTCGGCATCGACCGGATTTCGGGATCGCGGCCCAGATTGCCGACCAGAATGACCTTGTTGACGCTGCCCGCCATGGAAACTTCCTTCTCGTAGGGAGCGGCGAGTCCCTCGCCCGCTCCGTAATTCAGCCGGATGTCTTAGAGCCGCCGCCGTTCACCGCCAGCCGCTTTCGACATCAGACCCGCCAAACCGGTGGATTAACGAAATGTTCCACCTTTGTTCACGTCACGCAAGTCTCTTCTACGACAGCCCGGGCCCTACTTGGTCTCGGGCGGCGGCGCGGCGATCGCGATCGGGCGCCCCGTCTCGTCGCGCTGGATGGCGCCGGGAATGGCCAGACGGCCGTCGCCGGTGCGGGCCATGGCGAAGAAACGGCTGCCCGTCAGGGTCTTGCCGAACTTCACGCCCTCGCGGTCCACGAAGATGAAGCGGCCCTGATAGGCCCCCGCGACCTCCTGATTCGAGCCGCCCATGCGCAGGAAGCGCAGACGCATTTCTTCCAGCTGGCCGGCGCACAGTTCGATCTGGGCGACGTTCTCGCCCATCTTCTGCAGGCGCGGCGGCTGACCGTCCGGGGTGGCGACGAAATAGCAGACGCCGGGCTCGAACTCGAACTTCGGCTGGTTGCTGCACGCCGCCAGGACGGCGGCGGCGGCGATGATGGAAAGGGCGAGCACGCGCATCAGTTCAGACCCGGGAATTGGCAGTTGCGGTCCTGCTCCGCCAGAGTGCGGAAACGGCTGTTGTCGCCCGACTGTTCCACCCGGCGCGGGACGAGGCGAAGGGTCGTGTCGCCCCAGCGGCCGTACTGGGCGTCGCCCGGACGCACGCAGATGCCGGCGTACAGGGCCTGGACGCAGGCGTTCAGGCTCATGCCGCTGGACAGGACGCGCCAGTCCGAACCGGAATGACGCAGGCACTGGGCGCCGACGGACGGCGCGGGCGCCGGATTGCTGGGCGCGGCGGCGCCCGGAGCCGGACTCGGCAGGGGATCGGCCTGGGCCATCTCGACCGGCGGCAGTTCCGGCGGCGGGGCGAAGGCGGCGGTGGGGGCGGCCGCCAGGGCGCCCGTCTCGTCGATGCCGACATCCAGGGCGTCGGTCGCCAGGCCGTTGCGTTGGGCGCAGACGGCCAGTGTCGCCATGCCCACGAACTGGCCGTCCACGAAGCAGCGCAACTCGCGTGTCGGCTCCAGCGTCGGGGCGTCGGCCAGGTCGACGGTCAGACCGCCCCTCGCGGCCGGCGGAGCTTCCGGCGTCTTGTCGCCGCCGCCGGTGAAGATGAGCGCCAGCACCACGGCGGCGATGATCACCAGACCGGCGCCGATGGCGATGATGACGCGATTGTCGTTCGGAAGGGCCATGAGGGGCTTTCGCAACTGAAGCGCCCAATAACCCGGAACGCACGCCGGGCGTCAACCGCCTAGGCGCGCATGACGCCGATCAGACCGACAGGCGGCTCAGCGCGGCCTGGAAGTTGGCGAGTTGGGTCTGGTAGTAGGCGGTCGATGAACCTTTTCCGGTCTGGGTGTTGGTGATCGTCCCGGTCGAGGGCGCCAGCGACTTGTAGGCGGACCGGACGGCCGTCATCGCCTGGGCGATGCCCTCGTTCGCCGCCTTGATCGAGGCCGGATCGTTCAGGTTCAACAGGGTCGACAGATTCAGACCGAAGGTCTTTGGCGCATCCTTGTCCGGCTTGACGGGGCTGACGAAGCCGGGGGTCAGACCCAGGGCCGCCAGGGCGTCCTTGCCGACGGCGCCCGACGAAATGATAGCCCCTTCCCGGTTCGCCGCCGTGGATATCTGCAGCCGCTGGGTGACGGGTACGGCCTTCAGGTCCGTCACCACCTTGGCGTCCAGCTGGCGGCCCGAGGCGTTCACGATCTTCTTGGCCAGGGTCTCCAGCGTGTCCTTGGCCTCGATTGTCACGGTGACGGCCCGCCCGCCGCCTGCCGGCGAAATGCTGAACTGATCCCCGACCCGCGCGGCGGTGCCGACGGTCAGCAGCTTGGAGTCCGCCTGCATGATCTCGCCCTGCGGCAGCCCCAGCCGGTCCAGCACGCTGGAACCGCCTGCGGCGAAGCTCAGACTGGTCGGCTTGGCCTGGTCGTCAGCGGCGCGCCAGGTCTTGTTCTGCTCCACCGCGCCTGTCGCCAGGTCGATACGCGCCAGATAGCCCTGGGTCGGACTGTCCTTGGTCGCGCCCTCGGCCCGGTTCGTGCCGGTGATCCAGACCTTGCCGTTCTTGATTTCGACATCGGCGGCGGTGTCGTCGCCCGCCCCGCCGAAATAGGTCAGCCGGTCGCTGCCCGAAGCCTGAAGATCGGCCGACAGGGTGGCGACGAACACGTCCTTGCCGCCGGCGTGGGCGTTGGTCACCGTGCCGATGTCCAGCGCGGCGTTATTGGTATGGCCGGTCACGACGACCTTGCCGTTTTCCACCGATACGCCCGCGATTTCACCGCTGGCGTAGCCTAGGTCGCGGGTCGAGGCCAAGGTCGGCACACCCCCTGCATCGAGGGTGAAGCGCCGCACGATGGCCTTCCCGTTCTCGACCCCGGCCGTATAGAGGTCTGAACCGGACACGGTCATCGCCTGGACGGAATCGTCGCCGGCGCTGCCGAACTGCAAGGTGGAGGCGTTCACCCCGGTGATCGGCCCGGTCACGGTCAGGGGCTTTTCCTGGAAGGTCTGCAGATAGGAATCCCATCCGCCCAGGGCCACAGTCCCCGACATGGCCGATTTGGACCGTCCCGCCACATACACCACGCCGTCCGCGCCGAAACTGACCTCCGTCGCCTCGTCGGCGGCCTTGGCGCCTCGGCGCTGGGTCCACAGTTCCTTGCCGGAGTCATCGAAAAGCGTGACGAAACTGTCGGCGGTCGTGGGGCTGTCGCCGCTCTTGCCCGGCACCAGCGCCCCTGTGACCGAACCGGCCAGGGCCACGCGTCCATCGTCGTCGATGGCGATGGAGAAGCCGTTCGCGCTGGACGCCGCCCCCAACAGCTTGGTCTGCATCAGATTGCCGGCGGAATCATACTTCATCAGGGCGACGTCGCGCGTGCCCTTGATCGGCTGGGCTGCGTCGCCGGCCTTCAGATCGGCCACGACCCAGACCGAACCGTCCGGAGCCACGGCGCTGGCTCGCACCGCCTCGACGCCCTCGGGCATCTCGGTATGCCCGACCCGGCCCTCGACCCAGAAGGGATCGTTTACGCCCTGCTGCGCGGCGGGCGCAGCGCCGCCGTCGGCCTGGAACTTCAATATCTGTCCCGCGCCGGCCTTGCCGACGCCCTGGGTCACATAGACGGCGTCGGACGTATCGACCGCCGCAAAACTGACCTTCTCGCCCGCGCCGCTCGTGACCTTCAGAGCCCATTGGTCCGGCCCGGCCGGCAGGGTGATGGTCTTGTCGCCGGACTTGATCGTCTTGGGCTCCGCGGGGATGTATTGCGTCCCGACCCGCGTCGCGACGCCGGCCGCCTCCAGCTTGCCGTTCATATAGTTGACGACATTGACCATCGACCGTTCGGTGGAGCCCATCTCGGACAGGTCCATGGCGACGGTCTGGCTTCCGGTCTCGGTCTTGGCCGTCATCGAGAACTTGACGTCGCCTTCGAACGCGGCGACCGGGCTTGTGGCGACGCCCTGGTGAAGCGGTGCGGTCGTGAAGGTCGTCGGCGCCCGCTCCAGCGCATAGCTGGTCTTGACCTTGGTCTGCGACACGCCCTGCACCAGGCGGACGTCCTCGAAGTCGGCGGTCTTGAGATAGGCCGACATCTCGGCCAATCCCTCGCTGAAGCGTTTCGACACCTGTGCGGCTTCCGCAGCCGTCAATCCCTTGACGCTCGCCCGATCCGCCAGGGCGCTGAGGCTGTTCAGTCCCTGATAAAGGGCGAACATCTTGCGATAGTCGCTGGACGCGCCCGACAGGTCCAGTTCGACCGAACCTTCGTTTATGATGTTTCGTCCCGCCAGGGCCGCCCGCACCAGCTCGCTGGCCTTGGGCGCAGTCGCCGACGCGGTCGAAGCCCAGGGCGCCGTGGGCTGGGTCTTCTTTGGCTTGGCTGCAGGCGTGTTTGAGCCGATCAGCGACCCGGTGTCCGTCGTGATCCCGTAGAGACCCAGCAGATAGCTGTTGTTGATCATCTCACATGGCTCCGGCGATTACAGTGCGGCCGAGCCCGATAACGAAGTCTTAAGCCGCGACGTCAGTTCTTGAACAGCGACAGGATCATCTGCGGCGCCTGGTTGGCGATCGACAGGGCCTGGACGCCGAGCTGTTGCTGCACCTGCAGGGCCTGGAGACGGGCGCTTTCCTTGGCCAGGTCGGCGTCGACCAGATTGCCGATGCCGGCTTCCAGCGAGTCCGAAAGCTTGCCGACATAGGTGGTGTGGCGTTCGATCTGCTTGGCCTGCGCCCCCAGTTCGGACAGTCGTGAACTGGCCACGGTGATGGCGTCGTCGATCCGCTGCAGCGCGAACTTGGCTTTTTCCTGGGTGAGCAGATCAGGGGCGGCGTTCAGCAGGGTCTCGTCTTCTGGCGTGCCGGCATTGTCGGTCCAGGCGTCGATCGCCGCAGTCGCCTTGTTCGAGTCATACGAGTTGGCCGCCAGGCCCAGGCCGACAAGCGTCAGATTCTGACGCTTCATCGCAATGGTTTCATTGCCGTCCGCACTCGCCAGGAACGTCATGTCGGTCGTGGCGGCGCCGTCGAGAATATTGGCCCCGTCGAAAATCGCGTTGTCGGCGAAGGACTGCACCGACTTCAACAGCGCCTGGAATTCCTGGTCATAGGAGGCGCGCGTCGCGGCGCTCTGGCTAGGATCGGCTGCAGCGGTCGCCTTCTGCTTCATTTCCAGCAGAATGTCCGAGATCTGTTCGCCCGCGGCCAGGGAGACATCGGCGATCGAGGTCGCCCGGTTCAGGCTGGTCGTGACGGCTTCCAGAGACCCCTTGTCCGCGCGCTGTCCCTGGGCGACAGCCCAGACGGCGGCGTTATCCTTGGCGCCCTGGACCTTCAGGCCCGTATTCACCCGGCTCTGCGTCGACGCCAGCTGGTCGCTGGTGCGGTTCAGATTCTGCAGGGCGATCATCGCCGAGGTATTGGTGTGGATGCTGGTGGTCATGGCTTCAAGCCCCGGACGTTCTGTTCCCTGCAGGATTAACCATGAGTCGTGAGCGTATGGTTAACGGCGGAGAAAGCATGTTTGCGCCGCCCGGCGAGCCGGCGACGTTGGGTCCGCTTGACTGAAAGACCTCGCTAGATGGAGGTCTTCAGCAGATTTCCGCCCTTGTAGTCCGGGTCCTTGGCCAGATCCTGAACCACCTCTCGCGGCAGTTTCAGCACCACCTGGCCCGTAACCGGGTCGCTGATCGTATAGATGTAACGGCCGTTCTCAGCCGTCTCGATGGTCAGGCGGTAGTTGCTGGACTCGCCCTTTTCCTCGACTGCGGTCTTTGGCGACTGCGGCTTGGTTGGAGGCGAATAGGCTGCGAGGTCGGTGTTTTCGGAAGCAAAGATCTTTACCGGCGGTACGCTCGCGACATTGTCTACCATGGCTCCTCGCGCGGATGGACCGCGCCCTTCTAGGTTTGAACGAGAGCGAAGGGTCGGGACGGCGAGCGCCGTCCCGACCGATCATTCTTAGCGGAAGAGGCTCAGCAGCGTCTGACTGGCCGAGTTGGCGATCGACAGCGCCTGCACGCCCAGCTGTTGCTTGGTTTGCAGGGCGGTCAGCTTGGCGCTTTCCTTGGCCAGGTCGGCGTCCACCAGGTTGCCCACGCCGGCTTCAAGAGCGTCCTGAAGCTTGTTGACGAAGGTGATGCTGCGTCCCAGCGACTTCGACTTGGTGCCGAAATCGGACAGGACGCTGGTGAAGGCGGTGATGGCCGAGTCGACCGTGGCCACGATAGTGGCCGCGTCGCCGGCCACGGCCGCCGTCGTGGTCGCCACGGCGGTGTCCGCCCCCGCGATGGCCTTCAGCGTGTAGGAGGTCGAAGCACCCGTCTGCACGGTGATGGCGGCTGCGTTCGCCTTGTACAGATTGACGCCGTCGAAGGTGGCGCCCGCCAGCGCGCTGGCGATTTCCGTGCCGATGGCGTTGTATTCCGCCAGATATGAAGTCTGGGCGGCGCCGGTGGATCCGGCGATGCTGACCGCCAGGCCCTTCTGTTCTTCCAGCGCGCTCGTGATCGTATCGCCGGCGGCCAGGGCCACGTCAACGATGGATTGACCACGCTGGATCGAGCTGCGGACCGCGTCCTGGGACGCGGCGGCGGCGCGTTGCGACGTGGCGATCGAGAAGATCGCCCCGCTGTCCTTGGCCGAAGAGACCTTCATGCCGGTGTTGATGCGGTTTTGCGTCCGCTCCAGCTCCGAGCTGGTCTTGTTCAGGTTTTGCAGCGCGATGGCTGCGCCGTAGTTCGTATTGATGCTCGCCATTTTGGCGTTCCTTCTTCACTTCGTGATGGCCGTCGTCATTTTGGCGACGGGAGCGTTTTGCTCGGGGTTCAAGACCTATGGCCCGGCCGTCGAGACGACCGGGCCTCCGGGCCTTAGCGGAAGAGGCTCAGCAGCGTCTGGCTGGCCGAGTTGGCGATCGACAGCGCCTGCACGCCCAGCTGTTGCTTGGTTTGCAGGGCGGTCAGCTTGGCGCTTTCCTTGGCCAGGTCAGCGTCAACCAGGTTGCCCACGCCGGCTTCAAGAGCGTCCTGAAGCTTGTTGACGAAGGTGATCTGGCGGCCCAGCGACTTGGACTGGGTGCCCAGAGTCGACAGAGCCGTCGTCGTCGCCGTAATTGCGGCATCGACGTTTGCGGTCGTGGCGTTGGCGGCGGTGATGCTGCCGGTATTCACGGCCGTGATCGCCGCATCGGCGCCCAGAGTGGTCAGGCTGTTGACGCCGTCGAACGACGCGCCCGTGATGGCCGAAGCGATTTCGGTTCCCAGGGCGTTGTATTCGGCCAGGTACGAGGTCTGCGCATTACCGGTGGATCCGGCGATGCTGACCGCAAGGCCCTTCATCTCTTCCAGAGCGGAAGTGATGGTGTCGCCGGCGGCCAGGGCCACGTCGGTGATCGACTGGGTGCGTTGCAGACCCGAGCGGACCGCGTCCTGGGACGCGGCGGCGGCGCGTTGCGACGTGGCGATCGAGAAGATCGCCCCGCTGTCCTTGGCCGAAGAGACCTTCATGCCGGTGTTGATGCGGTTTTGCGTCCGCTCCAGCTCCGAGTTGGTCTTGTTCAGGTTTTGCAGCGCGATAGACGCGCCGTAGTTCGTATTGATGCTCGCCATTTTGGCGTTCCTTCTTCACTTCGTGATGGCCATCGCCGTTTTGGCGACGGGAGCGTTTTGCTCGGGGTTCAAGACCTATGGCCCGGCCGTCGAGACGACCGGGCCTCCGGGCCTTAGCGGAAGAGGCTCAGAAGCGTCTGGCTGGCCGAGTTGGCGATCGACAGCGCCTGCACGCCCAGCTGTTGCTTGGTTTGCAGGGCGGTCAGCTTGGCGCTTTCCTTGGCCAGGTCAGCGTCAACCAGGTTGCCCACGCCGGCTTCAAGCGCGTCCTGATACTTGTTCACGAAGGTGATCTGGCGACCCAGCGACTTGGACTGGGTGCCCAGCGTCGATAGAGCGCCGGTGACGGTGGAGATGGCGGTATCGATCTTGGCGGTTGTGGCGTCTGCGCGAGCCTTGCTACCGCCGCTGACGTCAGTCACGCCGGCGACGCCCAGAGGCGTCGTCAGGCTGTTGACGCCGTCGAACGAGGCGCCGGAGATCGCTGAGGTGATTTCCAGGCTCAGAGCGTTGTATTCCGCCAGATAAGAGGTCTCGGCGTTGGAACCGGCTGTCGAGGCCTGGATGCTGACCGCCAGACCCTTCATCTCTTCCAACGCGGTCGTGATCGTGTCGCCGGCGGCCAGCGCCACGTCGGTGATCGACTGGGAGCGTTGCAGACCCGAGCGGACCGCATCCTGGGACGCAGCAGTGGCGCGTTGAGCCGTGGCGATCGAGAAGATCGCGCCGCTGTCCTTGGCCGAAGAGACCTTCATGCCGGTGTTGATGCGGTTTTGCGTCCGCTCCAGCTCCGAGTTGGTCTTGTTCAGGTTTTGCAGCGCGATAGACGCGCCGTAGTTCGTATTGATGCTCGCCATTTTGGCGTTCCTTTCACTTCGTGAGATCCGACGCCATTTTGGCGAAGGGAGCTTTTTGCTCGGTGGGTAAGAAGCAATTGCCGGGCCAGAGGCGACGGCGAAGTATCATCGTAACCTATTGAAAAGTCGCGTTTACTATTGATTTACCCTCCCTGGATGCCCGGCAATATTTGCCCACTACAGCCCGCGCTTCGGCAAATTTTGCCGAGCAGAGCCTAAAGAGGTGGAGCGGACGGCGACCGACCGCGCCCCGAAAGAGGCGCGCCTGAAGGCCGCCTTAGTTCCGGAAGAGGCTCAGCAGCGTCTGGCTGGCCGAGTTGGCGATCGACAGCGCCTGTACGCCCAGCTGTTGCTTGGTTTGCAGGGCGGTCAGCTTGGCGCTTTCCTTGGCCAGGTCAGCGTCAACCAGGTTGCCGATGCCGTTCTCGGTAGCGTCCTGCAGCTTGTTGACGAAGGTGACCTGACGGCCGACCGACTTGGACTGGGTGCCCAGCGTCGACAGGGCGCCCGTGATTTTGGTGATGGCCGCATCGACGGCCGCCGTCGTCGCGGCTGCTGCGGTGATGGTCTGGCTGGTGATGGTGGTGATGTCGGTGTCCGCCGCCATGCCGCCGGCGACCGTGAAGCCGATGGCGGTGGTGCCGCCGCTGACGTCCTTGATCAGGTTCGTCGCCGTCGCGCCGGTCCACAGATTGACGCCATCGAAGGTCGCGCCGGCCAGGGACGAGGTGATTTCAGCGCCCAGCGCGCGGAATTCGGTCAGGTAGGAGTTCTGGGCCGCGCCGGTGGAAGCGGCCAGGCTGACGGCCAAACCCTTCATCTCTTCCAGGGCGGCGGTCACGGTGTCGCCCGAGGCCAGGGCCACGTCGACGATGGATTGGCCGCGTTGCAGCGATGCACGCACGGATTCCATGGCGCCCATGTTGGCGCGTTGGCCGGTCGCGATGGAGTAGATCGCGCCGCTGTCCTTGGCGGAGGAGACCTTCATGCCGGTGTTGACGCGATTTTGCGTCATTTCCAGCTGAGCGTTGGTCTTGTTCAGGTTCTGGAGCGCAATTGCTGCGCCGTAATTCGTATTGATGCTCGCCATTTTGGCTGCCCTCTTCACTTCTGTGCATGTACGACGCCGTTTTGGCGTCGGGAGCATTTTGCTCCGCCCTCCTAAGAGCAAAGGCGGGGCCAGGCTGGCACGGCGAGAAAACCGAGATGAACTGCTGATTTTGTTGAATTTTTCAAAGTCAGCCGCACGCTGACCCGGCATTTTCCGTCGCATGGCGGCAGAAGTTGCCGAGTCGTTTTTGCCGCTTTGCGGTCAGGGTCGCTCTTTCGCCGCCTCCGAGATCCGGGCGTCCTGCATGGCCCGCTCCGCCAGCAGGGTCTCTACCGCCAACCGCCTCGCCCCGTCGCAGGCCAGGATCTGGGCGCCGCGCTGCACATAGGCGGCGTCCAGGTCCGCGGCTGTGGGTTCAGCCGGCAAAACCGCCAGGGCGCACGGCCGCGTCGCCGCCTCGGGCAGGCTGAGCCGCACCGGCGCAACCGTCGAGGTCGGTAGCGAGCCCGCACAGCTCGCGGTCATGAGCGCGCAGACGGTCGGCGCGGCGGCTTTCCAGAGGGATTTCGGCGTCATCGGCGTTCCTGGCCTGTGCGACGGCGGTCGCGGTCGCGCGCGCCGCCGCCGTCTGCTGCTGTTGAAAATCATCGAGACGACGCAACTGTGCGTCCGCCCCCTCGCTCTCAAGACGACGCGCCGCCGCCTGGGCCCGGGCGTCACGTTCCCCGGACGCGGCCCGCGCCTCGGCCGCCGCCAACCGGCGCTGCTGCAGGCCCAGCGGGTCCCAGCGGAAACCGAGACCACCCAGAAGCGCCGCCGCCAACCCCGCCACGACACCCGCGACGGCGAGCCAGCCGAGCGGCGTCAGCGCCTTCAGGATGGACACGACCCTCATGGGAAGCTCCTTCGGTCCAGTTCGAAATGCGGGCCGTCGCGCAGGCTCTTCCAGTCGCCGCCCCAGACGATGGGGGTCTTCAGCTCCACAGCCGCCGCCTTGAAGGCCGAGGCGATGCGTCCATACAGCGGCCAGTCCCAACGGACCTGTCCGTCGACCAGGGCCGCCACATCGACGGCGTGGCCGCTCAGATGGCGAGACCTCAAGGTCCGGCTGGCTCCGGCCTGGACCAGAGCCGCCTGCCGTTCAGGCGATCGCAGCCCCTCCGTGATCATGAAATCAACGGGGCTGCGTGCGACCGCCGCCTCGACCACAGCCACCAGGGCGGGATGCACCCCCTTCAATCGCGCCCTTGAGCGAACGGACAACGGGCCGCTCATGGCCGGCCTCCCGTCAACCGCACCCGCGCATTGGCGATGAGCGCCACCAGTTGCTCAGCCGTGGGCGCAACCAGATACAGAACCAGGATCAAGGCCAGCAGCCCCATCAGCCCATCGGTCATCTTGGGCAGCATCTCGGCCGGCATCCGCGCCACCGTCCGCATCAACAGCAGCCACAGGCCGACGCTGACGGCGAAGGCGTACAGCCTGCGCCACAGCCAGCGTCCCTCGGCCAGGGTTCCGTTCTGGGGCCGGATCGGATCCGGCGTCGTCGATCTCGTCATTCCTCATCCTCCTTGTCGAAGATTTCGGTCGCGCACCGGCCGTCAAAGCCGGTCTGGGCGCGCCAGGCCGTGTCATTCAGTCTGTCGGGTGCGTCCCAGACCTCGGGCTCCAGCACCTCCACAGGCTCAGGTCGGTTCAGCCGCCGGCTCATCCGACAGCCGTGAGTCGAACCACGCCTCCCCCGCCTGCGCCGCCGGCGCCGGACAGGGTCAGGCCCGCCCCCCCGCCTCCGCCGCCCGCACCGAACAGGCCGCCCGCGCCACCCGCTGTTCCCGCACCGACGGCGGAAGCGCCGCCCCCGCCGCCCCCGCCGCCGGCCCAGGCCAGGTTTGGCGCCGACGACGCCTGCCCCGCCGCACCGGCCGCCCCGCCCGGCGCCTGACGGACCGCCCAGCCGCCTGCGCCGCCCGGGCCGCCAGACCGCGCTGTATTGGCTGTGCTCAACCCGCCGCCGCCACCTCCCCCGCCAGGACCGTCGGGACAGGCGGTCTCGCCGCCGACGAAGGCCGTCGTCGTGATCGAACCGCCGCCACCGGCGTTTCCCGTCCGCAGGCCCTGACCGCCGGCGCCCCCCGCGCCTGCCGAAGCCGTTCCGCCGAGGCCGCCCGCCCCGCCTCCGGCCCGTAGCAACAGGGTTCCGCCCAGGCTCACCGCGCTCTGCCCGCCCGCGCCGCCCAAGGCGCCCGCGCCTGAGCCGGCCGTCCCCGCCGCACCGCCGGCTCCGACCCCGACAACCAGGGTTTCGTTCAAGTCGGCGGCCGCCCAACAGGCCTCGCTCAGTCCGCCCGCGCCGCCGCCGCCGCCGCCGAAGCGCGCGGTTCCCGACGCCCCCGCCATGCCCGATCCGCCGCCGCCGCCGCCGCCGACGCAGACCGCCTCGATCCACCGCGCCCAGGACGGCGGTTCATAGGCGCCGTCGCCGGTGAAGACCGTCGTCTCCCGTCGCGTCGCGCCCTTGTCGAATGCGATCCGCCCTGTTGCGCGATCCACCCCGAAGGCCCGGAGCCAGGTCGATCCGTCGGGACTCACCTTCAGGCTCAGGTTCTCGTCGCCTGCCAGGCCCAGTTCCGCCCGGCCGCCGTAGCCGCTCTGGAACAGCAGCGACAGGACATCCCCCGCCGCCTCCTTGTTCAGGGTCAGACGCAGGTCTCCGTCGCCGCCCTCGGCCGCGCCGCGTGCGGTGAACAGGGCGGTGTTGGTCTTGACCGCCAGCGGATTGGCGGCGTCCGCCGTCGTGCCGAGGCCCAACCGCGACAGCCCCTGCATTTCGCCCAGCCGATGTCCCAACGGGCTCCAGCCCTCTTCGCCGCGCACCACCAGGACGGCCGTATCCAGCACCAGGGCGATCGTCCCCACCGGCGCGGCCACGACGCTCCAGCCGCCGCTCTCGAACCGCATCAGGGCGCCGGCGGGCCGGCCGCTCCACGCCGTCCCTGCGGCGCCGTGCGGCAGGATGTAGAGATCGCCGTCGAACGGCGCGGCCGGCTGGGTCGTCAGGGTCCGGCTGACCACCGCCGTCTGCAACAGGGCGTCCAGCCGCGTCAGGGCGGCATTCAGGGTCACATGCTTCTGCATCTGACCGGCTGCGAGATAAGGCAGGGCTAGCCGCGCGGTGAAATCGTCGCTCATCAGGATCTCCGTTGTTGTCGGAGATCAGTCTGAAGGCGCCGCCAGATCAGGCGGGTTGAACGGCGAATTCGTCATTCAACCCACGGTATGAGTTGAAGAAAATCGCCAGAATTAGGTGATCAGGGCGCGGCTTGCGCCCGTAATTCAGTCGTGCAGATAGACGATGCGGCGCAGCTTCTTGTCGTTTCGGACCGTCTCCAAATGACGTTCGTGGTCGCCGCTGGCCCTGGCGTTGGCTTCGGAATCCTCGACCCAGTGGCTGGTCTCGATATCCTTCTGCAGCGCCTTGGCCGCCAACAACTGACCGGGGAAGAAGGTGTCGACCACGTCGCCGGCGATCGGCACCGTGCCTGTCGCCGTATCCACCGCCATATAGGCCGCCATCCGCGCCAGGGTCGCCGGCGACGCCTTGGCGCGTACCGCCTGCATCACCAGCCAGGCCCCGGTTCCGACCGTATAGACCGTACCCACCACCGGGACCCAGGTCAGCAGTCCGTCCATGCCGATGCCGAACGGTCCTATGCCGATCACCCGGTCGGACAGCTTCTTGATCCCCTCGACATTGGACCAGATCTTCTCGATATCCGTGATGGACCGTCTGGCCATGTCGCGCCTCTCCAAGCGTCGCCCTAACGCGGTATAGCCCACACCGTTCACCAAGAAAGGCAATAAGCCATGTCCCTGCTGAAGCCGGCGATCAATGCGGCGGCCAGCCTCGTTCTGATCGGGCTGTCGGGCTTCGGCGTGGCTGGTCTCAGCGGGATCGGCCATCGATGGGTGGACATCCTGGCCCAGTTCACCGCCCCCGTGCTGCTGGCTGCGACGGTGCTGACCCTGGCCTGCCTGGTCCTGCGTCTGTGGCCGGCCTTCGTCGTAGGCGTGCTGGCCGGCCTTGTCCTGCTGGCCGCTGTCTGGCCCCAGTGGATGACGCCCCTTGGCCGTCCTCAACCCGACCAGCCGATAATCCGCCTGTACTCAGCCAATCTCTGGGTGGACAACACCGACGTCGCCGCGATCCGACGATCCATCGTCGACGCCGACGCCGACATCGTCGTTCTGGTCGAGGTCGGAGATGCGCCGGCGGACCGGCTCGACGAGGTTCTGGCCGGCTATCCCAATCGGGCGGTCATGGGCCGCATCGAAGACCCCAGCGGCCGGGCCCTGTCGATCGTCGCCTCGCGCTATCCGATCCAGGGCAAGCTGCCGTCGTTTCGCGACGATCTGGCGGCGATAGGCGCCGTCGTCGAAACGCCGATTGGGGCCGTCAATGTCTTCGGCGTCCACCTGACCCGCCCGTGGCCGTATCAGTATCAATGGGGCCAGATAAACCAGGTCATGGCCCTGACCGCACGACGGGAAAAGGCGGCGCCTCATCCGACCATCGTCGCCGGCGATTTCAACAGCGTGTCCAGCGCCCGGATCGGCCGTCAGATCCAGTCCGACATGAACCTGTCGCCCGCGCCCGGCTTCCCCGGCACCTGGCCCAGCCGCCTGCCCGCCTTCGCCGGCATCACCATCGATCAGGTCTATCGTTCGCCGGACCTGGCCCTGATCAGCCGCCGCATCGGCGAACCGACCGGGTCGGACCACTATCCCGTCGTCACCGAATTCACGCGGGCGAAGCCATAGCGGCCCTCAGCCGCCCCTCATGCCCGTCCGACGGAAAATCATCGGCGATCCAGCCCGCCTCGAAGGCTTTCAGAACGCGGCCCGTCTCCGGCCCGGGCTTCAGCCCCAGCCGCACCAGCTCCCGCCCGCCGACCGGCATTTTCGGCGGCGTCCACTCGGCCGCCAGCCGTCGCAAGGCCGCGCCGTCGCCGCCCGCCGCCTCGGCCCGTGTCAGCCGATCCTCGAAAGCGCCGCGTCCCAGTCGATAGATGGCCGCCCGCGCCTCGGCCTCGGTCATGTCGGGCGCCACGACCGGCCCCTCCGCAACAGCCGCCGCCAGCCGGTCCCGCATCCCGTTCGACAGCCGCAGGCTCCCCGCGATCCTCACGACTGCGCCCTCATCCGCCGGCAACAGGGCTGACAGACGCAGCACCGGATCGCCGGTCAATCCGCACATCGCCTCGAACAGGTTCAACGGCTGCGCGTCGGGCAAGACCTGACCCAGAACGCCCGTCTCGGCCATCGCCCGCACCGTGGATCGCGGATCGCGCGCCGCCAGCAGTTTCAGCAATTCCTTGGACACCCGTTCGGCCGACAGTTGCGCCATCCCGGCCTTCAGCGCCGCGCAGGCCGCTAGCCCGGTCGCATCGGGCTGGCCCCGCCCGTACCAGGCCTGGAACCGGAAGAACCGCAGGATGCGCAGATAGTCCTCGCGGATCCGCGTCTCGGCCTCGCCGACAAAGACGATCCGCCCCTCCGCCGCGTCCGCCAGGCCGCCGCCGGTCGGGTCGAACACCATGCCGGCCGCATCGGCGTACAGGGCGTTCAGGCGGAAGTCCCGCCGCGCCGCGTCCTCGGCCCAGTCCTCGGTGAAGGCCACCACCGCGCGCCGCCCGTCTGTCTCAACGTCCCGGCGCAGGGTGGTGATCTCATAGGGTTTGCGCTCGGACACCCCCGTGACCGTGCCATGCTCCAGTCCGGTCGGCACGACCTTCAGCCCCGCGGCCTGCAAGGCCGCCATCGTCTCTTCGGGCCTCAATCGGGTGGCGATGTCGATGTCGTCCACCGGCTGGCCCAGCAGACTGTTCCGGACGCAGCCGCCGACGAACCGGGCGCAGTCGGGGCCGCCGGCCGCCTGCAAGGCCGCCATGACCGCCCGTGTGGCCTTGGCCTCAAGCCAGGGCTGGCCCCGCATGGACACGGTCATGCCGCATCTTCCTCGGCGGCGACCTCGGGCGCCGGCTCGTCGCCGTACAGTCGGACATGCAGCGCCTTCAGGATCCCGGCCGTCACGCCCCAGATATAGCGTTCCCCCCACGGCATGGCCCAGAACCAGCGCCGCAGTCCCTCGTCCATGTCATAGAAGTCCTGGCGGTGGTTGGCCGCATCCATCAGGAAGTCCCACGGCGTCTCAAACACCTCGGCCACTTCGGCCGGCGCCGGCGTCGTGACCGGCGCCTCGTGCAGCCAGCCGATCACGGGCGTGACCAGAAACCCGGTGCCGGTCTCATAGGCGTCGGACAGGCCCAGCACCTCGACCTTCGCCGGGTTCAGGGCCACCTCCTCGTCCGCCTCGCGCAGCGCCGCCTGGACCGCGTTTTCGCCGGGATCCAGCCGTCCGCCTGGAAAAGCGATCTGCCCCGTATGCCGCACCAGGGTGTCCGCCCGCCGCGTCAGCAGCACCGTCGCGCCCTCGGGCCGCGCCACCACCGGGATCAGCACCGCCGCCGGCCGCAACTCCCGCATCGGCCGCGCCGCCTTGGGGTTCAGGTCGAAGTCGGACCGCGCCGCCAGCCCTTCCGGACGCCAGGCTTCGACCGGGTCCAGCCGCTGGACCAGCCGGTTCCTCAAGGTCGCCAGGGTCACGCCACAGCCCCCAGGGAAAACGCTCGCCCGCCGGACCGCACGACCAGCCGCCCGTCGACCTCCTCGGCCATCTCGACCAGTTCATAAAACACGGAGCGCGTGATCCGCGCCCACAGGTCGCGCCGCACATGCACGCGCGGCGCCGGCTCGCCCGTCTCCGGATCGGTCTCCACCACAATCGCGTCGGCCTCGCCCGCCCGCACCTCGTCGCCGACGTCGGTGGTCAAGATCAGGTCGTCGCCGTCCCGCCGCACCGCCACGGCCCGAAACGGCAGATCCTCGACCGCGATCTTCAACTTCTCGACCGGCGTCACCAGATGATAGCCGTCCGGGTCCTTGCGCAAGACGGTCGAGAACAGCCGCACCAGCGCCTCGCGGCCGATAGGCGATCCCTCGTGCATCCAGACGCCGTCGCGTCGGATGACGATGTCGATCTCGCCGCAGTGTTCGGGGTTCCACAGGTGGACCGGCGGCAGGCCCCGCCCGGGCGCCTGTTTCGCCGCCTCGACGATCGCTTTCAGTCCCGGCTTCTGGTCATCCATGTGCGTCATATCGGACCATGACTTAGGCCCCGCCAAGGCCCCGCGAAAGATCAGCCGATGCGAACAGGCCCGGAGACGGTCTCGACGCCCGTCGCCAGCCACAGCACTCGACGACGATCCACCGGCCCCGGCATCTCGGCTTCGGGCGCGCCGACGAAGCCGAAACGTTCGAAATAGGCCCGGTCGCCGACCAGCAGCACCCCGCCGACCGCCAGGGTCCGCGCTTGGTCTAAACAGGCCTGCACTAGTTCGGCGCCCAGGCCGTCGCTGCGACTGGCGGCGTCCACGGCGATGGGTCCCAGGAACAGACCCGGCGTCTGACCGATCAGGACCGGCCACAGCCGTACCGAACCGACGATGCGGCCGTCCCGGCGCGCGACGAATCCGGCCGCTGGGCGCGAACCCTCGCGCAGTCGCTCCGCCGTCTTGGCGAAACGACCCGGCCCGAAGGCGGCCAGAATCAGGGCCTCCACGCCGTCGGCGTCGGCCGGGATCTCGGCGTCGATACGGCCGGCGACAGCGGCCGTCTGGGCAAGGGCGTGCGACATGGGCGCTCCAGAAAGAGGCGCGCGCACCTAGAACCAAAGCTGCGCCAAATCAAGGCGCAGTCTTGTGACGCTGGCGTCAGCCCAGCTTGGAAAAGTCCGGCGCCCGCTTCTGGGTGAAGGCCATGAAGGCCTCCATGGCTTCAGGACTCTTCATCTGCGAACCGAAGGCCTCGCCCTCGCGTTGCATCAGCGCCCACAGACCCTCGGCGTCGCGCATCAGCCGCTTGGTCTTGCGCAGGGAGTTGGGCGCGCGGGCCGCGACGCGGGCCGCAAGGTCCGCCGCCGTCGCCTCGACCTGATCGGCCGGAACCGCCCGGTTCGCCAGGCCCCAGGCCACGGCCGTCTTGCCGTCCAGCGGCTCGCCCAGGGCGAACATCTCGAACGCCCGCTGATGACCGATCACGGCCGGCAGCAACAGGCTGGACGCCGCCTCGGGCGCCAGGGCCAGGTTGACGAAGGGCACGGACAGCAGGGCGTCCTCGGCCAACACCACCAGGTCGCAGTGCAGCAGCATGGTCAGGCCGATGCCGACCGCCCGGCCCTTCACCGCCGCCACCAGCGGCTTGTCGAGATCGGCCAGCGCCTTCAGGAAGCGGAACACCGACATGTCGAACGGCTTTTCGGTCTGCGACCCGATGGCGATGAAATCGCCGATGTCGTTGCCGGCCGAGAAGCTGTCGCCCTCGGCGCGCAGCAGCAGCACCCGCACCGTATCGTCGGTCCGCGCCTGTTCGACGGCTTCGGACAGGGCCGAATACATGGCCTGGGTGATGGCGTTCTTCTTGTCGGCCCGGTCCAGCGTCAGGGTCAGGACGCCGTCGGCCAGTTGGGTGCGGATATGTTCGCTCACGTCGTTTCCTCGTCCCATTTGACGGCTGTCCACCAGTCGACGCCGTTCTCGTCGCGCGTCCGCTCGGCGCGGCCGCGCTTTTCCAGATAGTTCAGGTGCGCCTGGGCCTCGCCCGTGGCCATGCCCAGCACCCCGTCTCCGACCGCCCGACCGAACACGGCCGGGAAGCCGTCGATCACCCTAGACGGTTGACGCAACGTCCGCTCAAGCCGTTTCAGCGCGACTTCATGCCCGCGTTTCAGCGCGTCCAGCCTGGCGTGAACGCCGTGGAAGGGTTCGCCGTGCGCCGGCAGAACGAATGCGCCCTCGGGCAACAGGTCCCGCAGCTTCGCCAAGGAGTCCATCCAGTCGCCCAAAGGATCGGCTTCAGGCTCGGTCGGCCAGACCGACACGTTCGACGAAATCCGGGGCAGCACCTGGTCTCCGGCGAGGAAGACGTCGTCCGACCGTCGCCACAGGCAGACGTGTTCGGGGCTGTGGCCCGACCCGACCACCACGGTCCAGTCGTCGCCGTCGATCCGGATCACATCCTCGTCCGACAGCCGCAGATAGCTGCGCGGCATCGGCGACACCCCCTTGGCGAAACCGCCGTAGTCCGCACGCCAACGATCGATCTGAGCCTCGCTCCAGCCCGCAGCGCGGAAATAGCGTTCGCCGTCCTCGGGCGCGTCGCCGGCCTCTTCGGCCATCAGCATGCGGGCGGTGACATATTCCAGACGTGACATCAGAAGCGGGGCCCCGCTGCGTTCGCACAACCAGCCCGCCAGGCCGATGTGGTCGGGGTGCATGTGGGTGCAGATCAGCCGGTGGATCGAGCGCGCTTCCAAAGGTCCGGCCAGCGCCGCCTCCCACGCCGCCACGGCGTCCGGCGTTCGCAGTCCCGTATCGACGACCGTCCAGCCGTCGCCGTCACGCAGGACATAGACGTTCACATGGTTCAGTTGAAACGGCAGGGCGAACCGCAACCAGAACACCCCGCGCGCGACCTCGACCGCCACGCCGGGCACGGGCGCATCGGGCATGGGATAGGTCAGGCCTCGTGCCTCCATCCCCTGGTTCAGGGCCGCTGCATCGTCCGCCAAGTGCGTCTCCAATAAAAACGATCAAACCTTAGTCAGGTCTTGCCCATGCCGTCCACAGCCGCCTTGACCCCGCCCGATTAGACCGCCACGAAGCCTTCAGCCGTTCCCAACCGAAGGTGTTCCATGAAAGCCCGCATCGCCGCCGCCCTCGCGGCGCTCCTGTTCAGCGCCATATCGGTCGCTCCTGCCTTCGCGCAACAGCAGCGCGGCCCCGACAACCAGCCTGCCACCGTTGAAGGTTCCTCGCGGGCCTCGGCCTCCCGTCAACGCCGCGAACGCCGACCCGCCGCCCCTACGGCGGAGCAGATCATGGCTTCCGCGCAGGAACAGGCCACACTGGCCAACACCAACTGTCAGGTGACGGAAGCCAAGCTGTTGGGTGAAACGGCGGCAAAGACGTCGGTCTATGAAGTCGCCTGCGCCGTCGGTCCGGGCTTTATGATCGAGTCCAAGACCCCGCCCGAAGCGTCCAACTGCGTTCTCCTGGCCTATTCGGCCGCCGCCCTGCGCGCCCGCGACCCGGCCGCCGACACCGGCCCGCAATGCACCATTCCCGCCAACACCGACACGCAGAAATTCCTTCGCGAATACGCCGTCCAGGCAGGCGTTGCCTGCACGGTCGACGAGGTCAAGGTGCTGGGCAAGGCGAACGACGGCGGCGTCATGTACGAAGCCGGTTGCTCCGACGGGGCCGGCTTCTGGATCAAGCAACTGAACAATACCTGGACCAAGACCCCCTGCATCCAGGTGCTGGCCGAAAACGGAACCTGCGCCTTCACCACCTCGGCCGAGAACGCCGCCCTTGTGAAATCCTATTTCGCGGGTTCGGACGCCGCCTCCTGCGACGTGACCGAAGCCCGTCTGATGGGCCGCAACGCCAACGGCGTCTTCTATGAAGCCAAATGCGCGGCCGGCGACGGCCTCATCGCCCGCTTGAACACCGAGAACGTCGTGCAGCAGGTCTATCCCTGCGCCACCGCTCAGCAGATCGGCGGCGGATGCAAGCTGACGACGGCTCCGGCCGCCGCCCCGGCGCCCGCCGGCGGCCGTCCCTAAGCGACCATCGCAGAACCTACAAAGGGCCGTCGGAGCGATCCGGCGGCCCTTTTGTTTTGCGTCGCCTCTTTTCCGAAACCGTGACGCGCCCTACCGTCGCCGTCATGCGCATCGCCACCTGGAACGTGAACTCGGTCAACGCCCGCCTGCCCACCGTGCTGGCCTGGCTGGAGCAGGCCGCCCCTGACGTCGCCTGCTTCCAGGAAATCAAATGCGTGGACGAGAAATTCCCGCGCGAGGCCTTCGAGAGCCTGGGCTACAACGTCGAGACCCACGGCCAGAAGAGCTATAACGGCGTGGCCATGCTGTCGAAATACCCGCTGTCGGACATCCGACGCGGCCTGCCCGGCGACGAGACCGACGAACAGGCCCGCTATCTGGAAGCCGTTATCGAGGCGCCCCGGCCGCTCCGGGTGGCGTCCATCTATCTGCCCAACGGCAATCCGATCGGGACCGAGAAGTTCGACTACAAGCTGGCCTGGTTCGAGCGGCTGAACCGCCACGCCCGCGACCTCCTGGCCTTCGAAGAGCCCCTGGCCCTGTGCGGCGACTATAACGTCATTCCCGAGCCGGAAGACGCCAAGAACCCGGCCGCCTGGACCGACGACGCCCTGTTCCAGCCCCAGAGCCGCCAGGCCTTCCGCGCCCTGAAGAACCTGGGCCTGGCCGACGCGCACGAGGTCGGCGGAGAGCCGGCCGGGACCTACAGCTTCTGGGACTATCAGGCCGGCGCCTGGCAGAGGAACCACGGCATCCGCATCGACTTCGCCCTGCTGTCGCCCCAGGCGGCGGATCGGTTGCGCGGGATCGAGACCCATCGCGACGCCCGCGACATGGACAAGCCCAGCGACCATGTGCCGGTGGTGGTCGATATCGACCTGTCGGCCGGGACGGAGGTCTGAGCCATGGCCGAGGTCGTGCGGGTGATCCTGCTGATCGCCTTGGCGGCGGCCCTGCTGACGACCCTAGCCCTGGCCCTGTCCTGGTGGATGGAGCCCCCGCGCCGCATCCGCCGCGCCCTTCTGAAGGCCCTGGGCGTCCCGCCCGAGGTCGAGGCCGTTTCGCCGCGCGAGGGGCGGGCCTGCGCCCTGAACTTCGATATCGAACAGGTTGTCGTGCTGTGGGCCAACGGCGCCCACGGCCTGGCCTACGCCTTCGAGGAGGTCGAGGGCGGCGAGATCATCGTCGACGGCCATGTGGTCGCCCGCATCCGGCGCGGCGAGGCGCGCAAGTCGCTGGACGTGCTGGCGCCTGACGCCGAACAGGTGGTGCTGCGGCTGATGTTCGCAGACGCCCGCCATCCGGAGTTCGAACTGGCCCTGTGGGACGCCGCCTTGGCAGGCGAGACCGGCTCGCCTGGCGAGGCGCTGCGGCTGGGCCGACGGTGGCTGTCGCACCTGGAAGCCCTGTTGAAGAGCTGACCGCCCCCCTTCCGATTGGGCGGCGAGAGGTCTAGAACCCCCGCTCATTCCTATCGACACGCCTTTTTACGGGAGGCCGCCTTGGCCCGCCTATTCGACGCCTATGTCGTCGCCGACTGGACCGCCGCCGAAACCAAGAAACTCGGCGACACCTCGCTGTGGATCGGGGTGGCGAAGCGCGACGTGCGGTTCCGCCTCTATACCGAGACGCACAATGTCGCGACCCGGGCCGAGGGCGAGGCCCTGCTGGCCTCGATCCTGGCGGATCACAGGAAGCGCGGCGACCGGGTTCTGGTCGGACTGGACTTCAACTTCGGTTATCCGGCCGGCACGGCCGCGCGGCTGAAGCTGGACGGAACCCCCTGGCAGGCCATGTGGAAGTTCATCGCCGCCAATGTGGTGGACAAGGCCGACAACACGAACAACCGCTACCAGGTGGCGGCCAAGATGAACCGGCTGATGACCGACGAGGCCTGGCCGCTGTGGGGCGCCCCGGCGAAACAGGCGCAGCGCTGGCTGACGACGACCAAGCCGCCCGCAGGCGCGGGCGCCGACATTCCCGAGTTCCGGGCGACCGAGAATGCGGCGCGCAAAGGCAAGCTGCAGCCCAAGAGCGTCTGGCAGATGCACGGCGCCGGCGCCGTGGGCGGCCAGACCCTGGTGGGTATTCCGGCCGTGCGCCGCCTGCTGGAAAGCCTCGGCCCCGCAGGCGCCGTCTGGCCGTTCGGCACGGGCTGGTGCGCCCTGACGCCCGACGACGTCGAGCCCCTGTCGGCGCTGGTGGTCGAGGTCTGGCCGTCGATGTTCGACGGCAAGCCCAACGAGGGCGAGTTCAAGGATCAGGCCCAGGTCCGCTCCACCGCCGAGGCCCTGGCGCAGATGGACGAGGCCGGCGACCTGGCCCAGGCCTTTGGTCCGCCCAAGGACGCCACGCCCGAGCTGATCGCCCAGGTGGAGCAGGAAGAAGGCTGGATTCTGGGGGTCTGAACCTGGAGAAAACCTCGACAAATTCTGGAGAATTTGTCGAGGTTCTATCGGTCAGGACAGGCGGTCGCGGAACTCGGAATAGTCGAATTCGCGGACCAGTTTCAGCGCGTCGGTGTCGCTGTTCCACAGGGCGATGGCCGGCAGCGGCACCCCGTTGAAGGTGTTGGTCTTCACCATCGAATAGTGGGCCTGGTCCAGGAAGGCGATGCGGGTTCCGGCGGTCGGCGCAGTGGTGAAGCCATAGTCGCCGATGATGTCGCCGGCCAGGCAGGAGGGGCCGCCCAGCCGATAGGTCACGCCCGCCTCGGCCTCGTTCAGCATGGCCGGACGGTAGGGCGCCTCAATCACATCCGGCATGTGGCAGGTGGCCGAGATGTCGGTGATGGCGATGTCCATGCCGTTGTGGAAGGTGTCCAGCACCTCGCCCACCAATATGCCGGCGTCCAGCGCAATGGCCTCGCCCGGCTCGATATAGACCTGAAGCCCGTAACGCTCGCCCAGGTCCTTCAGGAAGGCGACCAGACTGTCGATCCGGTAGTCGGCGCGCGTCACATGGTGGCCGCCGCCCAGATTGATCCACTTCAGGTCCGGCAGCAGGGGCGTCAGCTTAGGCTCCACGGCGGCCCAGATCCGCTTCAGCGGCTCGAACCCCTGTTCGCACAGTGCGTGGATGTGCAGGCCGTCGACGCCCTGCAGATGCTCGGGCGTCAGCTGCGACACCGGGAAGCCGAGGCGCGAACCCAGCTGGCAGGGGTCGTATTTGGCGACCTGCCCCTCCGAGTGCTCCGGGTTCAGACGCAGGCCGATGTCGAACGTCTCACCCCCGGCGCGGGCGGCGGCGATCAGGTCGGCGAAACGGGCGATCTGGTCCGGGGCGTTGAAGATGACCGTGTCCGACAGACGCAGGATCTCGGGCAGGTCGGCGGGCTTGTAGGCGGGGGAATAGGTGGTCAGGTGGCCGTGATAGAACTCCCGCGCCAGCCGCGCCTCCCACAGGCCCGAGGCGCAGACGCCGTCGAGGTATTCCCCGACGACGTCGGCCAGCGACCACATGGAGAAGGCCTTCAGGGCCAGCAGGACCCGGGCGTTGCCGCGCGTCCCGACGTCCTGAAGGACCGACAGGTTGCGGCGCACCGCGACCTCGTCGACCACGAAGGCGGGCGACGGGACGCGGTTAAGATCGAACCGGGCGAAGCCGCCCGGTCCGCCGGCCTGGGTCTGCATGACCATGGGCGTATCCTCAGAAGTCCAGCGGAGCGGACAGTTCCTCGACCGTCCACGGCAGGCCGTGCTTGTTCAGCATGTCCATGAAGGGATCGGGATCCAGTTGCTCCATGTTGAACACCCCCTCGCCCTTCCACTGGCCGGTCAGCATCAGGGCCGCGCCGATCATGGCGGGGACGCCGGTGGTGTAGCTGACGGCCTGGTTGCCGGTCTCGGCATAGGCTTCCTGGTGGTCGCAGATGTTCTTGACGTAGACCGTCTTGGCCGCGCCGTCCTTCTGGCCGGTGGCGATCGTGCCGATATTGGTCTTGCCCTTGGTGATCGGGCCCAGCGACGAGGGTTCGGGCAGCAGGGCTTTCAGGAACTCGATCGGGATGATCTCGCGGCCCTGGAACATCATCGGCTCGATCGAGGTCATGCCGATGTTCTCCAGCACTTCCAGGTGCTTGAGATAGGAGTCGCCGAAGGTCATCCAGAAGCGGATGCGCTTGATTTCCGGATAGAATTTGGCCAGCGACTCCAGTTCCTCATGATACATGAGGTACATGTTCTTGGGCCCCACGCCCTCGAAGTCGAAGGTCTGCTTGTGCGACAGGGCCGGACCCTCGACCCACTGGCCGTCGGCCCAGTGACGCGACGGGGCGGTCACTTCGCGCAGATTGATCTCGGGGTTGAAATTGGTCGCGAACGGCAGGCCGGTGTCGCCGCCGTTGCAGTCCAGGATGTCGAGCGTCTCGATCGAATCCAGCAGGTGCTTCTTGGTGTAGGTGGTGAAGACCGAGGTCACGCCGGGGTCGAAGCCCGAGCCCAGCAGGGCCATCAGACCGGCGGCCTTGAAGCGGTCCTGATAGGCCCACTGCCACTTGTATTCGAACTTGGCCTCGTCGCGCGGCTCGTAGTTGGCTGTGTCGAGATAGTTGACCCCGGCGGCCAGGCAGGCGTCCATGATGGCCAGGTCCTGGTACGGCAGGGCCAGGTTGACGACCAGGGCGGGCTTGACCGCCTGGATCAGGGCCGTAGTCGCCGCCACGTCGTCGGCGTCGATCGCCGCCGTGTCGATGGTCACGCCGAAGCGCGACTTGACGGATTCGGCGATGGCGTCGCATTTCGACTTCGTCCGGCTCGCCAGGGTGATGTGCGAGAAAATGTCCGCGTTCATCGCCATCTTGTGGACGGCGACCGAACTGACGCCGCCGGCGCCAATGACCAGCACCCTGCTCATGTGTGCTTCTCCTGAAGACTGAAATGCTCTGGCGACATCGCCGCCCGTATAAAGGGCGGGGCTCTTAGCACGATGATGACAGGACCGCTAATGCGGGGAGATTCATGCCGGATTCGACGTGTTTCTTATATCGTCGCCGTGCTCTTTCTTCGGCATCCTTGGGAGCACCGACGGACAACTGGATAAGGCCGGGGATCGGCAACCATCGGCCCTCGCCAGGCGGTCTGGCGTAACCGTCACGTAAGGCGACGGTCGCCGTTATTTAGTCGCCACCACCTGCTTTCGCGATCTTACAGGCTTGCGGGGGGCAGACTTAGGCTTCGGGCTCTGCACGGGCTCGGTACGGAAGTTGAACGTCGCGCCCACGTGCGGCGAGCGGGCGAGTACCGTCTCCATTTCCCGACGCAGCTTGTCGGAGCGGATGTCGTATTGAACGGTCGTGTTCATCTGGGCTCCTCTCACAAATACCTGCTTAGCAGCAAAACGCTTAACATAATATGGGGATGCGTAGTCGTCACGCCGAGACTTCTAAGTCGGGAAAATCGTCAAACCTCTGCAGCTTGACGCCTTGGACACCGGACAATCTCAGGCGAGCACCGCCAGCCTGATCCGCCCGCCTGTCAAGAGTCTGACGGGGATCAGGAGCGAGGGTCAGGGCAAGCAGTAGCCCGTGATGGTTGGCCGGTAGTGTGAGTGATTCCGCCGCAGCTCCCGGTTCCTTCCAGAGCGCGATCTCACACGGCGGCGACTTGCCCGGCGGCGTCGAACGTCGGATCATACCGAGCGAGGTCACAGTAAGAACCGAGCATCCGGGATCCTCGGCGAGTACGGTGGCATAGCGCCCAGGCCAGCGGCTCTCCCACTGAGGTCCATCCATCAGAAGGCCGACCAACAACGTGGGTCCGACCGCGTTGATGACGGGCATGACCGGGTCGAACCGCGCCAGATCTTCACAGACGAGGGTAGCGATGGTGGCGCCAGGACGGATGACGCTAAAGGCGCAGCTGCGGTTGGAGACGTCGATACATTCCCACCAGTCCCGCTCGGGATTGAGGGCGTAACCGAAGCTATACCGCTTGATCTGGTTCTGCTCGAGCTTCCAGCGATGGTGTTTGGGCTGACGCCAGCGATGGGCCATTTCTCCGCCAAAATAGCGCACGGTGTAGGCGCAGTTGCGCTCCCTGCCGTCGGCGTCATGGTCGAGGATGCCAGCGATGAACAGTTCAAGCTCGACATGTCGCGCTCCGAGCGCAGCCGCCACTTGTTCGATCGTCTCGCCGGCGAGCGCCAACTCGGGAAGCACGACAGCGTGCACCGTTCCGCTTTCGCGCTCAGCCTCAACGATCATCGCCGACAGAAACGCGACCACCGTGTCCGCGTCTAGTCCGCTGCGGACCAGCCAAGGCTGGGCAGTGCTGAAGAAACTGTTCTTCGGATCGTGGGGGTTCTCGACGGGATGGAAGTCGCCACCCTCGAGTCGTATGGAAACGGGATCAGCAGGGTGTTGAGGTGGGGCGTCGCCGTATCGGCGGGCGCGGCATAGAGCCAACTTGTCGCCACTAGACTGGAGGGCGGGAGCACCGCTAGGTGATTACTTGCCGAGCGCAAGGTGCAACCGACGCTTGGCGTGTTGGTCTTGGGCTGGACGCACAGCACCGAGGGCGGAACTTGCCAGCAAAGACTGCCCGGTAGGTGCGGCAGCCCAGGGTCGATCCCCTGCTGCTTTTCCGCTAGGGCCTGAAAGACGATGTGGGAATAGGCACCGAGGCCGCCGGCCGGGGGCTGGAAGCCGACGCCCGAACAGGCTTCGTCAGCAACGGCGAGCATCAGCATGATATCCTGACGCCAGTCCCGACGATACTCGCGGGCGTTCATCACCCGGTTCCACGCTTCATGGATGGGCTCCGGCGTGAATAGATTGGAATTCCAGAGCTCTGCAAGCCGGGTCACCTCGGCGAGGTGCGCGTTGTCGAAGACGTAGCCTTCGGTGTCCCAGCCCGCGTTGAATGCGTACTCGGCATAGACGCCAAGCTCCTCGGCGCACAGAGCGGCGAATGCGAATAGGTCCGGCGGCCACTCCGGTGCCGTCGTGGAGCCCAGCCCATCCGTGCCTTCCGGGAAGAGGCGCTTCCTAAGGCGCTTAAAGTCAGGTTTGCTTGCCATGGGCCTAACCTACACGCGATTCGGAGTACAATCATGCAACGCCAGAAGGCCGTCCGGTCCTCCGAAATCACACTCATGATGCTGGGGCCTCATCCCGAGGAACACTCTCCGGTTTTTGATGCGGCGGAGATAGTCTGGGTCCACAGCTATGCGGCTACCAACGCGAAGGGCGAATATCATGTCGCCTTTGGTATAGGGGACGGGATGATGCTGACAGAGGTCGCAAACGCGGCGCTCGAGCGGGCATCCCTTTTCGCTACTGATCGAACCAAGCTCTTCGTCCAGCTTGTTGATCGACGCGATACAGCCGCCAGACGCGTCACCCACACTTTGCGTGACGCCGAGCCCGGATCGCTCGTCTTCATCGGCTTCCGCGATTCCATGCTGGTGGACGCCGGAATGGCGGCCCTGCACGCCGATCCCGCTATAACCGTCATAGCTCCAGACGGGACGGCGATGCGCAAGCTAACGGCCGCAGATCGGATAGGCATCCGAAAGGCAGCAGCTGTGATCCAGGGAGGCATGCCCGCGCCGCGTCGAACGCCGGTACTTCGCCAGCAGGTGTTCAGGGCGCGTCTCGGTGATCAAGAACGACTGGTTGGTGCTGCCTTAACCTTAGGACCGGTGACCGCGAGGCACCTCGAGCAGATCGCGGAGCGTATCGGCGGTGGCCGCGTATTACTAGTGGAGGTGCTCAGTCCGACCAATGGATCGGAGGGGCGAAGTTCTATCTCGCTCAGCGAAATACTGGCCGAGGACCAGGCCGAAGGAGTGTTTTCAATGATTCACGCCGCAGCTGATCTAGCAACCTATCAGTCAATCATTGCTGAGTTCAAAGCGGCTGGTTGGCCCACGGTACGCGCAGTCGGCGTCGGCGCGCCGATGGAGGTCAATATCATGCGTGCGAACTGGACAGTTACAAAAGAGCCTTCCGAACCACCGTATTGATTTGACGCCGCCAACAGACATTTCCGCAAAGCTCCTACCTAGCCCTCTACCCGATCAACGCCCGCGCCGCCGCCCGCGCCTCATCGGTGATCTCCGCCCCCGACAGCATCCGCGCGATCTCTTCCTGACGCCGCGCGTCGTCCAGGGCCACGACGGTGGTGGTCGTCATCCCCTCGTGGTCGGCTTTCATCACCTTCCAGTGGGCGTGGCCGCGGGCGGCGACCTGGGGGCTGTGGGTGACGACCAGGACCTGGGCGCCGGTGGACAGGCGTTTCAGGCGCGAGCCGACGGCCTCGGCCACGGCGCCGCCGACGCCCTGGTCCACCTCGTCGAAGATCATCACCGGCTGGCGCATGTCCTCGCGGCTGGCCAGGGCGGCCTTCATGGCCAGGGCGAACCGGGCCAGTTCGCCGCCCGAGGCGATGGCGTCCAGCGGCCCGAAATCGGTTCCGGCGTTGGTGGCGATCTGGAAGCGGACGGTCTCGACCCCGTCGGGGCCGCGCCGGCCCTCGATCGGCTCCAGGGCGACGCGGAACCGGGCGCGCTCCAGCTTCAGCGGGCCCAGTTCGCCCATGACGGCGGCGGTCAGACGGTCGGCCGCCGCCTCGCGCGCCGAGGTCAGGAAGGTGGCGGCGAGGTCATAGGATTCGGCGGCCTCGGCGGCCTCGCGGCCCGCATTGGCCAGGGCCTCCTCTCCGTCCTCGATCAGGCGCAGCTGCTCGCGCAGGCGGATGCGCAGCGACGGCAGGGCGTCGACCGTGGTGTTCAGCTTGCGGGCGGCGGCGCGCAGGGCGAACAGCCGTTCCTCGGCCTTGTCCAGACGGCCCGGCTCATAGTCGAAGGCGTCGGCGGCGGCGTCCACGGCGGCGACCGCCTCGGCCGCCTCGACCATGGTGCGGTCGATGGCCTCGACGGCGGCGGACAGTTTGACGATGACCGGGTGGTCGCCCTCGGCCCCCGCCTGGCCGGCGCGCTGGCGGGCGTGTTCGACGGCGCGAAGGGCCGCGCCCAGTTTCTGGCTCAGCTTGTCGCCGCCCAGCTGGGTGCGGGCGTCGGCCAGGTCGGCGATGGCTTTTTCGGCGGCGCCGAGCAGGGCGCGTTCGCCGGCCAGTTCCGTCTCCTCGTCGGCGCGAGGGTCCAGGGCGTCCAGTTCGGACAGGTTGAGCGTGATCTCCTCGACGCGGGCGGCGGCGTCGGCGGCCTGGGCCTTCAGCTCCGCCAGCTTGGCCTCGGCGGCCTTCAGCTTGGTCGAGGCGGCGGCGACGGCCTGGAGCTGGGGCTGGAGACCGCCATAGGCGTCCAGCGAGCCCCGGTGGGTGCGCCAGTCCAGCAGGCCGACGGTCTCATGCTGGCCGTGAACCTCGACCAGGGCGGCGCCGATCTCGCGCAGGGCCGTGACCCCGGCGGGCTGGTCGTTGACATAGGCCCGGCTGCGGCCGTCGGCGTTCAGCACGCGGCGCAGGATCAGGTCCTCGCCCGGCTGGACCTCGAATCCCTTTTCGGCGATCAGGGCCAGCAGGTCGGGATCGTCCGGGGCGCTGAAGATGGCGGTGGCCACGGCCTGTTTGGCGCCATGACGCACCAGGCCGGCGTCGCCGCGCCCGCCCAGGGCCAGACCCAGGGCGTCCAGAATGATCGACTTGCCCGCCCCCGTCTCGCCCGTCAGCACGGTCAGGCCGGTCTCGACGTCGAGATCCAGCACGTCGACCAGGACGACGTCGCGGATGGAAAGGGCGGTCAGCATGGGCGCACGCGATTCGGCATGGGGCGCAGTCTAGCGCGCGGCGGCGTGAAAGGAATCAGAGACCGGAGGCCCGGCGCAGGGCGGCGTTGATGCCCGATTGCCAGCCCGGCCCCTGGGCGCGCCAATGCTCCAGCAGATCGGCATCCAGACGCAGGGTGACCTGTTGTTTGGGCGCGTCGGCCTTGGGGCGGCCGGGGGCGCGTTTGAACTGGTTGAGGATGTAGTCGGGCAAGACTTCACGTGCGGGGCGGAGTTTGGCCGCGCGCTCTGCGGTCAGCTCCGGCGTATCGTCGTCGTCGAGAAAGGGCTCAGTCGCCGCTTCCGACACCCCTTTGTTCTCGGACATATCTCCGCTCCCGGTCATTGGCCTTGCGCAGACTGATGGCCCGCACCCTTGCGTCTCGAACCGTGAAGGCCAGAACGTGCAGCCGCCCGTCCAGTTCGCCATAGGCGATCCATCTGGGTTCGCCGTAATCGAAGCGATCATCCACCTCGATCAAGGCTTCGTCCATCTGGATTTCGTCGGCTCGCAACAGCGAGACGCCGTGCTTGACGATATTGACTGCATCCTTCGCCGGGTCGAAGACGATCATTTATGTAACTACATAAATTCGACCGTCAAGGGGACGATCAGCCGGGGATGATCCGCTGCAGCCAGGATTCGCGCTTGGCCTCGGGGGCTTTTTCCGGAGTCTGGCCGTTTTCGGTCAGCAGGGCGTAGGCCTCGGCGTACCAGGGGCTGCCCGGGAAGTTGTAGCCCAGGACGGCGCCGTTGCGGGTCGCCTCTTCCTTCAGGCCCAGCTGCAGATTGACCTCGACCAGGCGGTACAGGGCCTCGGGCGTGTGGGAGGTGCGCTGGAACTCGGGGTTGGCGATGACGGCCTTGTAGCGGTTCAGGGCCGCCAGCGGCTGGTTGGCGCGCTGGTAATAGCGGCCGATGTTCATTTCCTTGCCGGCCAGCTGGTCGTTGACCATGTCGATCTTGACGGCGGCGTCGCTGGCGTAGGGCGTGCCCGGATAGCGGCGGGCGACGTCCTTCAGACCGGCCAGGGCGGCGTTGGCGTAGCCCTGGTCGCGGCCCACGTCGGTGATCTGTTCGAAGTTGCAGACCGCCTTCATGTAGAAGGCGTAGGCCGCCGAGGGATTGCCCGGGAACAGGGAGATGAACCGGTCCGAAGCCGCGATGGCGTCCGCGTAATTATTGTTCTGATAGAAGGCGTAGATCTGCATCAGGATCGAGCGACGCGCCCAGTCCGAATAGGGATGCTGGCGTTCCACCTCCTGGAAATAGTCGACGGCGTCGGCCCAGCGGCGCTGTTCCAGGCGCTGGTAGCCGGTGTTGTACAGGGCCTCGACCGGCCGTTCCTCATAGGCGAGCTTGGGTCGTGCGTTGCCGGCGCAGCCCGCGATTGTCATTGCGGCGGCGGCCGCAGCCATCAGCACCAGGCCGGAACGGATCTTGGAAACGGACAAGGATGACCCCATGACGAGCAAAGACAGACCCTCGGCCTGGCTTCGGAAACGAACGCGGCGTTCTCTAGCACCCACGACCGGACCGCGCCATGCCGACGAAAACTCTCCGCACACGACTTGCCCTGCCCGGCACCGCTGGTAAAGAGCGCGCCAACCGACCGCCGTTCATGGGGGTCGGATGACGGCGAAAGGATGACCAGCCGATGAAGCTGCTCTCAGGCAACTCCAACCGCGGCCTCTCTCAGGCCATCGCCGACCATCTGGACGCCCCCTTGACCAAGGCCCAGGTCAAGCGGTTCGCCGACAATGAGGTCTTCGCCGTCATCGAGGAGAACGTCCGCGGCGAGGACGTCTTCATCCTTCAGTCGACCAGCTATCCGGCCAACGACAATCTGATGGAGCTGCTGATCATCACGGATGCGCTGGTGCGCGCCTCCGCCCGTCGGATCACGGCCGTCATGCCCTATTTCGGCTATGCGCGTCAGGACCGTAAGACCGGCGGGCGCACGCCCATCTCGGCCAAGCTGGTCGCCAATCTGATCACCCGCGCCGGCGCCGACCGGGTGCTGACCATGGATCTGCACGCCGGCCAGATCCAGGGCTTCTTCGACATTCCGACCGACAATCTGGTCGCCACGCCGGTCCTGGCCCAGGACATCCGCGAGAATTATGCGCGCGGCGACGACCTGATGATCGTCTCGCCCGACGTCGGGGGCGTGGTGCGCGCCCGATCGCTGGCCAGCCGCCTGAACGCCGACCTCGCCATCGTCGACAAGCGTCGCCCCAAGGCGGGCGAAAGCGAGGTCATGAACATCATCGGCGACGTCGAGGGCCGAAGCTGCATCCTGTTCGACGACATCGTCGATTCGGGCGGCACCCTGGTGAACGCGGCCAAGGCGTTGATTGATCAGGGCGCCACCGAGGTCTCGGCCTATATCAGCCACGGCGTTCTGTCCGGCCCCGCCGTGCAGCGCATCACCGACGGGCCGCTGAAGGAACTGGTGATCACCGACTCCATCGAACAACCCGATGAAGTCCTGAAGTGCCCGAAAATCCGCAGGGTTTCCGTGGCTCCGCTTATCGGTGAAGCTATCCGGCGGATCGCCAACGAAGAATCCGTGTCGAAGTTGTTCGATTAATCTTCGGCAAACCACTTTCCTCACGTTATAAGCGGCTTCAAGTACACGCCCCGTCCGGGGCCATAGTTCTGTGGACGCGCCCCTATGCCCAAGGCCTTCATGACCCGCGGCCTGTCGATCGCCGCCCTGGCAGCCGCTGTTTTCCTGGCGAGTTGCACCACCAAGGAGCCAGAGGCGCCCCCGCCTCCCCCGCCGCCTCCGCCGCCGGTTTCGCTGAACGAGGGCGTGGCCCAGGCGGCCTCGATCTATGTCGCCTTCCTGCGGGAGGCCGAGACCATCCAGCCGGGCGGCTTCCCGGACGCCGAATCCATCCAGGCCGCCATCCGCAAGGGCGCCTCGTATGAGCCGGCCCAGTTGTCGCGCGGCCTGATCGCCTACGGCTCGATCATCGCGCTTCAGTCGCCCGAGTTCGTGGCCGGGGTGCGCCAGTTCGCCGCCGATCCCGTCCAGCGCCAGCAGATGATCGCCCAGATCGTCGCCGATCCGGCCTATGCCGCCACCCTGCCCGGCGCCGACGCTGCGGCGGGCCTGATCACCGCCACCATCGGCAAGGACGCCGTCGCGATGCGCGCCATCGCCGAGGCCGTTGAGGCCGACGCCTATACGGTTCAGGAACGCAACGATCCGCGCCGTCGCTGGGCCGTCACCCACGTGCCCAACCGCGAAGTTCGGCTGGAGGGCGCCAAGACCCTGTCGGCGGCGACCATGCTGCCTTCCGGCGATGAATCGAGCCGTCTGTTCACGGCCGCCAACACCGGCCAGGGCCTGTCGGTCGAGGCGTCGCGCAAGGCGCCGCCCTATACGCCGGCCCTGACGCGGTCGCTGGCCATCGCCGCCCTGGCCGCTCTCGGGGCCGCCGGCGACGAGGCCCGGGCCAATACCGACGCCCTGGTGGTCGAGACGAACAGCGAATTCTGCCTGAACATGTCCAAACTGATGCTGTTCCAGTGCCTGGCCGCCTCGCGCCCCGCCTATGAGGACATGTTCTGCCTGGGCCGTCACGTCGCACGCGACCTGGCCACCTGCACCACCCAGGCGGTGCTCACGACCTCGATCACGGTCGGCGATCCCGAAGAAACCAGCACGCCCCCCGCCGCGGTTTCGCCGGTTTCGGTCACCCTGACGCAGACGCCCGCGCCGTCGCCGACGGCCTCGCTGAACACCTCGCCGTCTTCGTCGCGCTAAACCCGTTCAGACGGACGAAGGCCCGCCCCGAGCGATCGGAGCGGGCCTTTTCCTTGCGCGGGACGGCCTATTCGTAGCCGTGCGCGGCCTCGTTGATCACCTGGGACGGCATGGACGAGAAGTCCACGGCGATCGGCTTGGCGACCTTGGCCTGATAGGTTCGAAGCACATGGGTCATGCGACGGCGCACCTCGCGTTCGGCCTCGGTGCCTGTGTCGAGCGCCAGGGGCGCCAGGCAGAAGTCGATAATGGCTTCGGTTCGGGTCAGCGGTTCCATGGAGGTTCCTTTCCTTGAGCTGAGGGGGCCTTAAGCCGCGTGGGTGAACTGGGCCGTCTCGGTCGAGTCCTTCAGCGCCGTCGTCGAGGACGTGCCGTTGGAGATGACCGTGGCGACCTGATCGAAATAGCCGGTGCCGACTTCGCGCTGGTGACGCGTGGCGGTGTAGCCGGCGGCCTCGTTGGCGAACTCGCGCTGCTGCAGTTCGGAATAGGCCGCCATGCCGCGATCGCGATAGCCGTCCGCCAGCTCGAACATCGAGTTGTTCAAGGCGTGGAAGCCGGCCAGGGTCACGAACTGGAACTTGTAGCCCATGGCCCCCAGCTCGCGCTGGAACTTGGCGATGGTGGCGTCGTCCAGCTTGGCCTTCCAGTTGAAGGAGGGCGAGCAGTTGTAGGCCATCAGCTTGCCCGGATGCTTCTTCTGGATCGCCTCGGCGAACTTCTTGGCGTCGTCCAGATCCGGGTGGGAGGTCTCCCACCACAGCAGGTCGGCGATGTTCGCGTACGACAGGCCGCGCGCGATGCAATGATCCAGGCCCGTGCCCTCCTTCAGGCGGAAGAAGCCCTCGGGGGTGCGGTTTTCGCGGTCGATGAAGGGCTGATCGCGCTCGTCGATGTCCGAGGTGATCAACTGGGCGCTTTCGGCGTCGGTGCGGGCGACCGTGATGGTCGGCGTGCCCATGACGTCGGCGGCCAGACGGGCGGCGACCAGATTGCGTTCATGCGCCTGGGTCGGGATCAGGACCTTGCCGCCCAGGTGGCCGCACTTCTTCTCGGACGCCAGCTGATCCTCGAAGTGGACGCCGGCGGCGCCCGCCTCGATGAAGGCCTTCATGATCTCGAAGCTGTTCAGCGGGCCGCCGAAGCCGGCTTCCGCATCGGCGACGATCGGGGCGAACCAGTCGCGCTTGGCGCCGCCCTCGGCGTGCTCGATCTGGTCGGCGCGCTGCAGGGTGCGGTTGATGCGGCGGCACAGTTCCGGCGCGGCGTTGGCCGGGTACAGCGACTGGTCCGGATACATGGCCGAAGCGGTGTTGGCGTCGGCCGCGACCTGCCAGCCTGACAGATAGATGGCCTTCAGACCGGCGCGGACCATCTGCATGGCCTGGTTGCCGGTGACGGCGCCCAAGGCGTTGATGAAGGGCTCGTCGTGCAGCAACTGCCACAGACGGTTGGCGCCGCGCTCGGCCAGGGTGTGGGTGATCGGCACGGAGCCGCGCAGGCGCAGAACGTCCTCAGGGGTATAGGGACGCTCGATGCCGTCGAAACGGCCGGCGGGCGAAGGAACCAGGTCGGCGAAGGTGGTCATGGTCGAACTCGGTCTCTGAATGGCGCGGCCGCAGCCGCCGTCTCGGAGACAAGAACACGCTGAAGTCACGAATGACACAGTGTCTAAGCCCGTATTGATGTCAGTTTGTCATATCATGACTTTGCATATCAGTCATAATGTGACATTCTCCGACCATGGAAATCGCCGCCGATCGCAAGCTTTTCCTCGGCGCCCGGCTGAAGCGGCTGCGGCGCGACCTGGCTCTGACTCAGACGGCCATGGCGGCCGACCTGGGCGTTTCGCCCAGCTATCTCAACCACATAGAACGCAATCAGCGGCCCGTTTCGGCCCAACTGCTGCTGCGATTGGCTGAGACCTATGACGTCGATTTGCGCAGCCTGAACCAGGGCGGGGCGGCGGACGAGGCACGGCTGGGCGAGGTTCTGGCCGACCCTCTGTTCGCGGGCCTGTCCCTGCCCCGTCACGAACTGGTGCAGTTGCTGGAAGAGGCGCCCGGCGTCGCGGACGCCATGCTGCGCCTGTACCAGGCCTTTGACGACGGCCGCGCCCGGGCCCGCGCCGCCGCCGAGAACGGCGAAGGCCTGGTGGACACCAGCCCGGCCGAATGGGTTCGCGAATATATCCAGTCGCGCGGCAACCACTTCCCCGAACTGGACCAGATGGGCGAGGCCCTGGCCGAGGCCCTGGCGGCCGAGGCGCCGGCCCACGCCGACGGTTTCGAACCCGCCGCGCGCCAGCGGCTGGCGGCGAAACACGATCTGGGCGTCCGCACCCTGCCGGCCGAGGTCATGGTGGAATGGACCCGCCGCTACGATCTGCACCGCCGCCGCCTGCTGCTGTCCGAGGCCCTGGGCCCGTCGTCGCGCGCCTTCGCCATCGCCTATCAACTGGCCCTGGCCGAGCAGGGCCCGGCCCTGAACGCCATGGTCCAGGCTGCGAACGCCCCGGACGGCCCGACGCGATCCCTGCTGAAGGTGGCCCTGACCAATACCCTCGCCGCCGCGATCCTGATGCCCTATGCCGCCTTCCAGCGCACGGCGGAAGAGACCGGATATGATCTGGCGCGGCTCCAGGCCCGGTTCGGGGTCAGCTATGAACAGGCGGCGCATCGGTTGACCACCCTGTCGCGGCCGACGGCGCGGGGCGTGCCCTTCTTCCTGATGCGGGTCGATCAGGCGGGCAATATCTCCAAACGCTATGCCGCCGGCGCCTTTCCCTTCTCCCGCTTCGGCGGCGCCTGCCCGCGCTGGCGGCTGCACTCGGCCTTCCGTACGCCGGGCCGGATCATCACCCAGATCATCGAGACGCCGGATGGCGGGCGCTGGTTCACCTTCGCCCGCACGGTCGAACGCCAGGGCCAGGACGGCTATGGCGACGCCCACGACCTGGCCGTCGGCCTGGGCTGCGAACTGCGCCACGCCCCCCGTCTGGCCTACGCCCACGGCCTGGATCTGGAACGGCCCGAGGTCACGCCCATCGGTCCGGCCTGCCGCCTGTGCCACCGCCATCCCTGCGCCGAACGCGCTGCGGCGCCCATCGACCGGCCGCTGGCCGTGGACGACTGGTCCAAATCGGTCAGCCCGTACCCGTTCGCGGCGATGTGAGTTCACAACCACTCATAGTTGTGACATGGTTGAGTCATGGCCGATCACGTCCTGACCCTGCCCCTGACCGACGCGGCGCTTGAACGGCTCAAGGCCGCTGCGCGCGCGGCGGGGATAACGCCCGAGGCCTATGCCCTCGCTGTCCTGGACAAGGCGCTCGCGAGCGGGCGTGACGCCCCCTCCGGCGACTTCGAAGTTCGAGAGAAAGATGCTGCCTTCGTCGTGGACAGCCCAGAGCCTTGGCCTCCGGCCACGCCTTACGACACCACCGAGGCCAAACGTCGGCTGACTGAGTACGACCGCACCGGCAAGTTCATCGAGTTCGAGGACTGGGCGGCGGATTTCGAGGCTGAGATCGAGGCCATGTTGAAGGCCAAGGCTTGAAGATACGGCTTTCGCTTGATGCGATTCAGGATCGCCGACGGGTCATCGGCTTTCTGCGGGGCGTCAATCCAAACGCCGCCCGACGAGCAGGCCATACCATCACCCGGTCCATAGGCCAGCTGGCGGAGACCCCGATGATCGGGATCGAACTGGACGGTCTACGCCACCTCTACATCCCCTTCGGCGCCAGCGGCTACGTCGTCCAATACCGGGTCGATGCGGACCTGATTGTCGTCGCCCGCATCTTCCACGCCCTCGAAGCGCGCTGAAGCCTCAGTGGCTCAGCAGCAGCCAGGACTGGCTGCGGTTCAGCAGGGCCTGGGTGACGCCGCCCAGCACCCACTCCCGCATTCGGGAATGGCCCCAGGCGCCGGCGACGATCAGATTGGCGCCGGTCTGTTCGACAAGGGCCAGGATGCGGTCGCCGGCGGGGCGTTCGTCGCGCACCTTGGCCTCGCTTTCGGCGACGACGCCGTGGCGGCGCAGCCAGGCGGCGACGTCGGCGACCCGTGCGGCGGCGGCGGCCGCGTCGGCCGAGGCGCAGATCTCGACCACCTTGACCTCGCGCGCCTGTTTCATCAGCGGCAAGGCGGCGGCGACGGCGCGCTGAGCCTCGCGCCCTTCCTTCCACGCCACCAGGACGACCCCGTCGACCGGCGCGGCCGAGGCCCGGGGCGGCGCGACCAGGACAGGCCGGCCGATGTTCATGATCAGGTCGCCCGCGTCCGGCGCACGATAGGGCAGACGCCCGGCGTCACGCCCCACCAGGATCAGGTCGGCCGCCCGCGCATGGCGTGCGACACAGGAGGCGGGATAGCCGGTCTCCGCCCGCCATTCGTGATCTATGCCGGTGTCCTTCATGGCTTCGAGGAAACGGGCCTTGGCGGCGGACAGTTCGCCGTCGGCCTGGTCCCGGCGCAGGGCCAGGATTTCACCGGCCATTCCCCCGGCGACATAGGCGTCGACCAACGGCGGCTCGGGCTCGCTGACGGAGATCCCGATCAGGGTCGCGTCGTGAATGGCGGCGAGATCGCGCGCGAAACCGATCCGCGCGACATTGTCGGCCTCGTCATCCACATAGACCATCAGGCTCGCATAGGTCATGGCGGTGCTCCTTGTTGCCGGAGTCTGGATGCGCCCTTCGGCCCCGTCCCGCCTTGATCCGCGTCAAACCGTCAGATCAGGATCACCCGGCCGTTGTCGAGGCGGAAGGCGACGCCGGTGCGCTGGAACAGGCGGGCGATGACGGCGGAAGGGTTGGCGACGCCCTGGTCCAGCATGGTCGAGATGTCGTTGGCCAGGGTGGGGTCGCGCGACAGGCGGGTCAGGGCGCCCAGCCATTCGTCGCGGCTCAGCACCCCGTCGTCATTGTCGCGGCGCTGAAAATCGGCGACCACGTCGAAGAAGTCGCCGCCGCCCGCGCGTCGTTCCGCCGCTTCGATGACCAGGCCCCAGACGGCGCCGCAGGCGTAATAGGCGCGGTTGTCGCCCCGGTCGCCGGCCGAGGCCACGGGCTTGCCCGCCGCCAGGGTGATGCAGTCGTCCACCTCGCGCTGCAGTTCCGCCCGGTCGTCATAGGCGGGGTTGATGGCTTTCAAAGCGCGCACCGCCATCAGGTCGGCCCCGCCCTCGGTGATCCAGGCCTCGCGGGCGTACTGGTATTTCAGCCCCTGAGAGCCCAGCCAGAAATGCGCCGCTTCGTGGCCGATGAACCAGTGGGCCCGGGCGAGGGCCTGGGCGTCGGGGGCCAGCACCCCCTCCCCTTCGAAATTCATCGAGATCAGACCCGGCAGAACGCTGCCGCCCATGCTGGACAGGGATCTGGTCGGGCCGGTCCAGCTGACCATCAGGGTCGGCGCCTCGCCCTGAGCCCGACCCAGGCGCTGGGCGTAATAGGCCATGACGCGGGGTGTGAAGCCGGCCAGTTCATCGCCCAGCCAGCGCGGCAGACCGGGATCGATGACGGTGGTGATCCCTTCGCCCCGGCGGGTCGTGGCGTCGCCGAACAGGACATAGGTCTGGGCGTCAACGGCCGTGACCTGGGGCGCGCGCTCGCCCTTGAACAGCACCGGGCCGGCGCGGTCACGCCAGGTCACGCTGGCCGGACCGCCGGGCACATCGACGCCGTTCAGGTCCCGCGGCAGGGCGCGGGCGGCGGCGGCGGACTCCAGCGGGATGACGTCGAACTGACCTGAGAACAGCGCCACCGTCCCGTCCGAGAACACCAGGGCCGGATCATACTCCGCCTCCAGATCGCCGGGGCGCGGCGTCATGGCGATGCGGACATTGCGCGGCACAGGGCCGCCGTCGGTCGAGCGCAGCACGTCGTAATCGCCGATCCGCTCCAGCACGACGCCCGGTGTCTCCACCCGCCACCAGGCCGGACGCCAGGGCTGGCGGCTCTCGCGCAGCAGGGCCGACCGGAAGAAGGCCCAGGCCGGGGCGTCACGATCCAGCACATACTCCGCCGTCCAGCGATCACCGTTGCGTTCGACCGACACGTCGACGCGGCCGTCTCCGGCCATGCTCGGGTCTTGCGACGCGACGACGGCGGGCGAAGCGCAGGCCGCAACGGTCGAAAAGCCGACAAGGGCGGCGCATATGAGGGCCGTCTTCAGACGCATGAAGTTCTCCAACAGGTCAGGCCTGCGATAGCGAGGCCGGCGACAGCGTCACCTTAAGCCTTCGTCATCCGCGAGCCGCGTCCAGAGCGCGCCCGGCCGCCGCCAGTTCCCCGGCCATGACGGCCTTAAGCCGCTCGGGCGCCAGGATCATGGCCTGTTCGCCCCAGGTGAACAGGTGCCAAGCCAGTTCGCGCATGCCCGAGGCGCGGAACCGCACGATGACGGCGCCGTCCGCCTGATCCTCGAACGACTGGGTCGGGTGCCAGCGCCAGCTCTTCGCCTCGGCCGCACCCTCGGGGGCGATGCGCAGCACCACATCCTCGATCTCGTCCTGATAGATGCCGAAGGACTGGCTGGCGAAGACGCCCAGGTCGAAATCGGCGGGCGGGACCGCCACCCCGTCCTGCGGGGCGACATGGGTCATCCGGTCCAGGCGGAAGGTCTGGATGCGGCCCGTCTCGCGGTCGGCGGCGACCAGATAGTTGGCCCGGCCGAACATCACGCCGCACGGGGCGACGGTCCGCCTGCGCGGCTCGGCGCCCGGCCGGGAATAGGTGAAGCCCAGCGGCTGTTGCGCCAGCACCGCCCCGCGAATGGCGGTCAGCAGGCCTTCGTCCGCCGAGGGACGCGGTCCGGCCTGGACGGCGATGGTCTCGGCCCGGACCAGGGCCTCCAGGTCCGGGGCCATCCGGTTCAGGGTGGTGGAGCGCATCGCCGCCTTCAGCTTGCGCTCCAGCGCCTCCAGCGCCGCCGCGCGGGCCGGTTCGCCGGCGGCGCGCAGGGCCGAGGCGGCCTTGGCCAGTTCCAGCATCTCGGTCGCGGTCGGCGCCTGTTCGAAGGCGGACAGGCCGCCGCGGATGCGCCAGCGTTTCGACGGCGGATCCGACACCTCCTCCACCTGGGGGAACAGCATGAGGACGGCGTCACGCATCCGTTCGGCGGTGCGGCGGCCGACGCGCATGTCGCGCGCCATCTCGTCGATGGTCAGGCCTTCGGCGCTGGCGGCCATGCGCCGCGCCAGGTCGATCACCATGGCCGCCTTGTCGTGTCTCACCGCCGCTCCTGAAATGATACGTCCGTTTCTGACGCAACAGTGCGCCATAACACCATCATCGACAAGAGGCCGACCGCTTCAGGAGACATCAAATGGCTCGCTTCCAACCGAACACCGCCGTCAACGCCAACCGCTATCTGATCGTGCCGTGCGAGGCCGACGGATCGTCGGACCTGGCCGTCATCTGGGATCGGCTGGAGGAACAGGTGGTGGACGTCATCTCCGCCGCCGCCATCGCCCGCTATTCGGACGAAGACGCCCTGTGGGACGAGGCGCGGTCGGACCCGGCGGAAACGCCCTGGCTGATGGCGGCCTGAATTCAGGCGGCCTTGGGCTTGGTCCAGCGGTCGATCAGGCGCTGGGCCGGGCGTTCGACCCGATTGTGCGCCACGACCGCGATCACGACGATGAAGCCGAACAGGCCCAGCGCGAACAGGTCGTTCAGCCAGACCGAGCCGAAATCGACGCGCCGTCCGCCCGGCATCCAGTCCAGCTTGCGCGCGATGATCAGCATCACGGTCAGGATGAACATGTGGACCATGTAGATGGAGAAGGACCAGCGCCCCAGGGTCACGAGCGCCGGATGGTCCAGCAGCCGCGACACCCGCCCCTCCTCGCCCGCGAACACCCAGACCAGGATGACGAAGACCAGGGTGACGGCCACCGTCACCGGCCCCTCGGCCCAGGCCACAAAGAGGCATACGGCGACGACGGCCGCGATCTCCAGCCCCGTGGCCGCCAGGCCCTTAAGGCGCGGGATGTTCATCCATAGGCCCTGTAACAGGCAGCCCAGGAAGAAGCCGTAGACCGCGCGCGGCACGGCGAAGTCATAGGTTGTGTTCATCCAGCGCCGGGCGTAGCTGACCACCAGAACGCCGCCGATGATCGCGAGCACCAGGCCGATCCAGCGAAACCGCTTGGGCGCCACCAGCACCAGGCCGGCGAAGATCAGATAACAGGCCCATTCGGCGCTCAGGGTCCAGGACGGGCCGTTCCAGGTCAGATGCGGATGGACATGCCAGGCCTGGATCAGGGCCAGATTGGTGAAGATGGCCCACACCGACCGGTCCCCGGTAAACGGCGGCGCACTATCGAAATGGAAGGCCAGCCGCGCCAGCTCCAGGCCGACATAGGCCGCCAGCATCAGCACGTGCATCGGCCAGATCCGCCCGAACCGCCGCACCATGAACCGCCCGGCGTCCGCCCCAGTCTTCAGCCGCTCGGCATAGGCATGGGCGATGACGAAGCCCGACAGGACGAAGAAATAATCGACGAACAGATAGGCGTGCTGGATGAAGTCCCAGGTCCGCCAGTGGCTGGCGACCGGCATGTGGAACATGACGACCAGGATGGCGCACACCCCGCGCAGGGAATCGAGCGCCTCGAAACGGCGATGGGCGACGGGAGCGGGTTTGGACAGCGCGTTCACGGACGCGTGATAGCGCCGGTCAAGCTCGGGCGATAGGGGTTTCGGCGGTTGGTGAGAGGATGAGCAGCGCGCCCTTTGCTTCATCTGCCCTGCTTCACCGGATGGCGGACATGAAGCTGTGCTCTCAACCCGTCATCCTGGGCCTCTTACCCAGGATGACGACAGTGGAGCCTCACAGCGCCTTCACGATCCCCTCGACCATCTTCTTGGCGTCGGCGAACAGCATCATGGTGTTGTCGCGGAAGAACAGCTCGTTCTCGACGCCCGCATAGCCCGAGCCCATGCCGCGCTTGATGAACAGCACGGTCCCGGCCTTTTCCACGTCCAGGATCGGCATGCCGTAGATCGGCGACTGGGGGTCGGTCTTGGCGGCGGGGTTGGTGACGTCGTTGGCGCCGATGACGAAGGCGACGTCGGCGGTGGCGAACTCGGCGTTGATGTCCTCCAGCTCGAACACCTCGTCATAGGGGACGTTGGCCTCGGCCAGCAGGACGTTCATATGGCCCGGCATGCGGCCGGCGACGGGGTGGATGGCGTATTTCACCTCGACCCCCTCCTCCTTCAGCTTGTCGGCCATTTCACGCAGCGCATGCTGGGCCTGGGCCACGGCCATGCCGTAGCCGGGCACGATGATGACCTTGGACGCGTTCTTCATGATGAAGGCGGCGTCCTCGGCCGAGCCCTGTTTGACGGGCCGGGTCTCCTTGGCGCCGGCCGGACCGGCCGCCGCGTCCGCGCCGCCGAAGCCGCCCAGGATGACGCTGATGAAGCTGCGGTTCATGCCCTTGCACATGATGTAGCTCAGGATCGCGCCGGAACTGCCGACCAGGGCGCCGGTGATGATCAGGGCGATGTTCTCCAGCGTGAAGCCCAAGGCCGCCGCCGCCCAGCCGGAATAGGAGTTCAGCATCGACACCACCACCGGCATGTCGGCGCCGCCGATGGGGACGATCAGGGTCGCGCCCAGCACCAGGGCGATCAGGAAAACGCCCCAGAAGGCCCAGGTCGCCGCCCCGCCGGTGCCGATCAGAATGCCGATCAGGAAGACCAGGCCCAGACCCAGGCCGACATTGATCAGGTGCCGCGCCGGCAGGATGATGGGCGCTCCGCTCATGTTGCCGTTCAGCTTGGCGAAGGCGATGACCGAGCCGGTGAAGGTGATGGCCCCGATGGCGACGCCCAGGCTCAGTTCGATGATCGACAGGGTTTTGATACCCGTGCCGTCCTCGGACAGAATTCCGAAGGCCTCGGGCGCATAGACGGCGCCGATGGCGACCAGGCAGGCGGCCATGCCGACCAGACTGTGGAAGGCGGCGACCAACTGGGGCATGTCGGTCATGGCGACGCGCCGCGCGATCAGGGCGCCGGTCCCGCCGCCAACGATGACCCCGCCCGCGATCAGGGCCAGGGTGACGGCGTCCAGCGCCCCGGTGGTTCCCAGGGTCAGCAGGGTCACGCCGATGGCCAGGGCCATGCCGATCATGCCGAAGGTGTTGCCCTGGCGGCTGGTCTCGGGGCTGGACAGGCCGCGCAGCGACAGGATGAACAGGACGCCGGAAACCAGATAGGCCAGTGCGGCCAACGATGCGTTCATCACGCCCCTCCCCTCAAGACGTGCGCGCCAGCCGCCACAGGGCGGCGGCGATGAACAACGGGCCGATGAAGAACAGGGCCCATTCAAAAACACCCAGCGGCCGCTCCTGGCTCACGACCCGGACCAGTATGGCCGAGAAGACCAGGGCGATGCCGCAGTCGTGCAGCCGCTGACGCTTCAGCGGCAGTTTCGTCCCGAACCAGCCGTACAGCCACAGGCCGAAGCCGACGCCGGTGGCGATCCAGGAGCCGGTTATGGCGATCTGCGCGGGATCGATCATGCTGCGCCCTTGGGAGCCGGCCGCTCCTTCTTCTTGTACATGACCAGCATCCGCCGGGTGACCATGAAGCCGCCGAAGATGTTGACGCTCGCCAGGGTCACGGCCGCCACGCCTGCGCCCTTGGCGATCCAGGCGCTGGGGCCGGTCGCATCGCCCGACACGGCCGCCGCCGCGATCAGGCCGCCGACGATGATAACGCTGGACACCGCATTGGTCACGGCCATCAGCGGCGTGTGCAGGGCCGGCGTCACGCTCCAGACGACGTAATAGCCGACGAAGATGGCCAGGACGAAGATGGCCAGGCGGAAGACGGTGGGATCGACATGTTCCATAACCTATGTCCTGCTCTCGGCTCGCTCAAGCTCGCCAACACGTTGCCGGCCCTCCAGCGCCTCAATCCGCTTGGCGAGTTGTAAGTTGGACCGCGCCAACGCCGCGAGGATGACGAACGGCACCACGATCAGCGCCATTTGTACATCTGCGTCGGGGCGCCAAATCGTTAGACCGGCCAGGATCACGGTCATCCCGACGCAAAGACCAAGATAGACTTTGAGTTCGGTAATCATCCCCCCACCCCTTCATGCACCACGGCCCCGCCGTGCGTCACGACAGCCGCCTTCAGGATCTCGTCCTCCAGATCCACGGCCAGAACCCCGTCCTTGATCATCAGCCCGACGAAGGCCGACAGGTTGCGGGCGTACAGGGCGCTGGCGTCGGCGGCGATGCGGCCGGGCAGGTTGGACCAGCCGACGATGGTCACGCCGTTCGGGGTGGTCACCACCTCGTTCAGCTTCGAACCCTCGACATTGCCGCCCGCCTCGACCGCCAGATCGACGATGACCGAGCCCGGCTTCATCGAGGCCACATGGGCCGCCGTCAGCAGCACCGGGGCGGCGCGGCCGGGGATCAGGGCGGTGGTGATGACGATGTCCTGCTTGACCACATGGCTGGCGGTCAGTTCGGCCTGTTTGGCCTGATATTCGGGCGACATGGGCTTGGCGTAGCCGCCGGCGGTCTGGGCGTTCTTGAACTCCTCGTCCTCGACGGCCAGGAATTTGGCGCCCAGGCTCTCGACCTGTTCCTTGGTGGCGGGGCGGACGTCGGTGGCGGTGACGACGGCGCCCAGCCGCCGCGCCGTGGCGATGGCCTGGAGGCCCGCCACGCCCACGCCCATGACGAAACATTTGGCGGCGGCGACCGTGCCGGCCGCCGTCATCATCATCGGGAAACCCTTGCCATAGGCGTAGGCCGCCTCGATCACCGCGCGATAGCCGGCCAGATTGGCCTGGGACGACAGCACGTCCATGACCTGGGCGCGGGTGATGCGGGGCACGAATTCCATGGCGAAGGCGGTGGCGTTGGCGCCGGTCAGGGCCTCGACCGTGGCCTTGTCTCGCCAGGCGTCCAGCATGGCGATGACGATGGCGCCGGGCTTGAGCGCGCTGGTCTCCTGGGCCGTCGGGCCGCGCACCTTCAGCACGATGTCGGCGCCGTCCAGCACCGCGCGGGTGTCGGGCTTCACCGCCGCGCCGGCGGCGGCGTAGTCGGCGTCGGGAATGGAGGAGCCCAGGCCGGTCCCGGCCTCGACCGTGACGGTCGCGCCCAGGGCGATCAGCTTCTTGACCGTCTCGGGCGTGACGGCGCAGCGCGTCTCGCCTTCGCGACGTTCACGGGTGGCGGCGATAGCGACGGCCAAGCGAATCCCCTTGTTCCTGTATGGGACGCGAGACTAGGCCGGTTCCGAAGACGCCGTCAAAGCGCGTCGTTATTGCATCGTTGCGGACGGGGGCTCAGTGGCCCGCGTCGGCCTTGGGCTTCAGGGCGAAGAAGCCGACGCCCCCCAGCACCACTGCGCCGGCCAGGGCCGCCATCAGGTTGCCGCCCGGATGGAACCACAGGGTCAGGAACAGCAGCAGGCAGGCCACGGCCAACGAGCCCCATTTGGCCAGATCCATGAACAGCTTGAAGGTCGCCGCCTGTTCATTGATCTGCATCCCGCCCCGGACATAGGCGGTCGCGTCGGCGTCTGCCTCGGCGGTGGCGGGATTGTGAGCGTCGGCCATGAGAACTCCCTCGGTCTTGTCGTTGAGGCGACTATAGCGCGGGTTCAGCCGGGCGCCAGCCTCTCACCCCAGCGCTTCGAACTGATCCACCAGACGTTCCAGCCGCTTGCAGCCCACGCTCCAGAAGGCCGGATCGCGCGGATTGAGGCCGAAGGGCTTCAGCGCCTCGACATAGGTCTTGGCCCCGCCCCCGGCCAGCAGGTCGCGGTACAGGGGGGTGAAGCCCGTCGGATCGGCCCGCCGCGCCTCCATCAACGCCGCCACCAGCAGGTCGCCGAAGGCGTAGGCGTAGACGTAGAAGGGCGAGTGAACGAAGTGGCTGACATAGGCCCACCAGTGCTCATAGCCGGGGTTTAGCGTCACCGCCGGCCCCAGCGAGGCGCCCATCTCGGTCAGCCACAGCTCATTGATCCGCTGCTGCGAGACCTCGCCCTTCTGCCGCTCGTCGTGGAAGCGGGTCTCGAACCGGTGGAAGGCGATCTGGCGCACCACCGTGTTCAGCCCGTCCTCGATCCGCCCGGCCAGCAGGCCGCGCTGCTCGCGTTTCGGCGCTGTCGCCAGCAGACGATCGAAGGTCAGACCCTCGGCGAAGATGGAGGCGGTCTCGGCCAGGGTCAGGGGAGTGTCGGCCAACAGGGTGCCCTGGTCCGCCGCCAGGGTCTGGTGCACCCCGTGGCCCAGTTCGTGGGCCAGGGTCAGGACGTCGCGCCGCTCGCCCATCCAGTTGAGGAAGACATAGGGGTGGCGGTCGGCGGTGACCGGGTGGGCGTAGGCGCCCGACTGTTTGCCCGGCCGGGCGCGGCCGTCGATCCACGGCTTGTCGAAGAAGCCGGCGGCCCGTTCCGCAAACTCGCCGCCCAGGTCCGAGAAACTGTCCAGAACGATCTCGCGCCCCTGGCTCCAGGTGAAGGCGCGCGGGGCGGTGGTCTCGATCGGGGCGTTGCGGTCCCAGTGGTCCAGCCGCGCCTTGCCCATGGCCTTGGCCTTCAGCGCATAATAGCGGTGCGACAGCTGCGGATAGGCGGCGGCGACGGCCTCGGCCATGGCGTCCACCGCCTCGCCGTCGACCTCATTGGCGAGGTGGCGGCTGTCGGCGGGGCGTTTGAAGCCGCGCCAGCGATCCTCCATCGCCTTGTCGGCGGCGACCGTGTTCAGCACCAGGGCCAGGGTCGGGGCGCGAGCGGCCAAGGCCTCCGACAGGCCCTCGGCGGCCGCCTTGCGCCGCGCGGGCTTGGCGTCCGACAGCCGGTTCAGGGCCTCGGCCAGGGTCAGGCTTTCATTGCCCGCCTTCGCCCGGAGCGCCGCCAGCTGTTCGTCGAACAGGCGCGGCCACTGGGCCGTGATCGGGCCGCGTTCGGCGATGAAGGTCTCCAGCTCGCTGGACAGTTCGTGCGGCTTCATCGCCCGCACCCGCCGCAGCCACGGCCGCCAGCGCGATGCGCCTGCGTGGGCCTGAAGCGCGGCCTCCAGCGCGGCGTCGTCGATCTGGTTGATCTCCAGCGTCAGCCAGACGGTCGGGGTGGCGATGGCGGTGATCTTCTCGCGCACATCGGCCTCGAACCCCTGAGCGCCCGCATCGTCGCGCGCCGTCGAGGCCGCCAGGAAGGCGTAGGCGCCCAGGGCGCCCAGCACGTCCGACGCCTGTTCATACAGGCTGATCGCCCGATCCAGCGCCGCGTCCAACGAAGCCGGATCGCCGCCCTGCCCCGCCAGCCGGCCTTGCAGGCCGTTCATCTCGTCCACCAGGGCGCGCGCCCGATCCAGGTCGGCGGCGATCCGGGCGTCGTCGCGCGAACCATAGAGGTCGGTCAGGTCCCACAGAGGGGCTTCCGCAGGGTCGGACTGGGAGAGGGCTTTGAAGGGGGCGTTCATGCCCGCCTTTGTGGGGGCGGCGCGGGCGCGATGCAACGGCCGCAAGCCGCCAGACGGCGAGAACCGAACGTCGCAAGGAAAGACCTCAATCTGGAGATTCACCATGACCTATCGCATCGAAGCCCTGCCCCTGGCGCCCTTCGCGCCCTATTTCGCCATGTCCGATAAAGACTTAGCCGCGGTCGGCGCGCGCCGGTGGGTCGCCGACGCCCCCGGCCGCGCGCCCTGCCGGGTCAGCCTGCGCGACGCCGACGCCGGCGAGGCGCTGGTGCTGGTCAATCACGCCCATCTGACCGACCCGACCTCGCCCTATCGCGCCTCGGGACCGATTTTCGTGCGCGAGTCGGCGGTGGAACAGGCGCCGATCACCGGCCCGGCGCCGGAGATGCTGACCAAGCGGCCGCTGTCGCTGCGCCTCTATGACCATCGCAACATGATGATCGAGGGGCTGGTGATCGACGGCGCCGATCTGGACGCACGCCTGGCCGAGGCGTTCGACCATCCGGCCCTGGACCAGATCCACATCCATTTCGCCCCGCGCGGCTGTTATCTGGCGCGGGCCTGTCGGATCGAGGCGCCGCTTCCCTGAACACCCCCTCTCCGGTTAGATGGCGCGCCCAGGTCGGTCGCCCACTCGGGCGCCGAGCCGGGCAAAAGGGCGCGTCATGACCACCGAAGCGGCGAATATTCTCGGCACGGGCTGGGGCGGGACCACGCCGGACGGCGACCGCCGCCGGATCGCCATCGTGCGGCTGACGGTCGGTCTGTTGCAGGGGATCGTCCTGTACCTGCTGCTGCGCGCCACCGAGGGCGACAGCGCCAGCTGGTCGCAGCGCCAGCTGGTCGCAGCGCCATCCCGACCTGTTCGCGCCGGCCCTGCTGACCGCCCTGTTCCTGCCCGCCGTCCTGCTGTCCGGCGTCGGCAAGCTGAGGCTGTGGGTCTATGTGGTCTGGAGCCTGATCGCGGGCGCGGTGCTGGCCCTGCTGGCCTGGCACGACATCGCCCGTCAGGCCGACGGCGCGCGCGAGGCGACCTTCCCCCTGTTCGTCTTCGCGGCGGCGGCCCTGTTCATCGCCCACCATCTGATCGTGCCGGCGGACCGGGAGCGCCGGCTGGCGGCCTCCTATCCGGCCTATTTCGACGCCGCCTGGATGGCGGGGGTGCAGGGGGTGCTGTCGGTCGGCTTCGCCGGCGCCTTCTGGCTGCTGCTTCTGCTCGGGGCCAGCCTGTTCAAGATCATCGGGCTCAGCTTCCTCAGCGACCTGCTGCAAGAGAGCTGGTTCTCCCTGCCGCTGACCAGCCTGGCCTTCGCCACGGCGGTGCATCTGACCGATGTGCGCGACGGTCTGATCCGGGGCGTGCGGACCGTGGCCCTGATGCTGTTGTCCTGGCTGCTGCTGGTCATCACGGTGCTGGTCGGCGGCTTCCTGCTGGCCCTGCCCTTCACCGGCCTGGACGGCCTGTGGCAGACGGGCAGCGCGACGGCCCTGGTGCTGTCTGCGGCAGCGGCCCTGATCGTGCTGATCAACACCGCCTATCAGGACGGACGCCCCGACCATCGCCCCCCGGTGGTGCTGCGCTACGGCGTCCGGGTCGCCTCGGCTCTGATCGCGCCCCTGGTTGGCCTGGCCTTCTGGGGCCTGGCCCTGCGCATCGGCCAGCACGGGCTGACGCCGGATCGGATCATCGCCACGGCCTGCGCTGTGATCGGCGCGGTCTATGGCCTGGGTTATCTGTTCGCCGCCGTGCGCCCCGGCCCCTGGATGAAGCCGCTGGAACGCACAAATGTCGCCGCCGCCGTCCTGTCGGTCGCGGTCATCCTGGCCCTGTTCAGCCCCCTGGCCGACCCGGCGCGACTGTCGGCGAAGGACCAGGTCGCGCGGCTGGAGCGCGGGGCCGTGGCGGCCAAGGATTTCGACTATGACTTCCTGCGCTTCGACAGCGGCAAGGCGGGGCTGGCTGCGCTTGATCGGTTGATACAGTCGCCGGACGCGGAGATCGCCGAGCTGGCGCGGGCGGCCCGCGTGCGCGTAGATCGCGAGGCCTATTCTATCCAGGACCGGAACGAACGGCTGGCGGGCATCCGGATCCAGCCGGTCGACGGCCAGACGACCCCGCCCAGCTTCACCGCCCAGCTGGGTCGCCAGGACGCCCTGATGTACACCTGCAACAGCGAGGCGCCCTGCCGCCTGCGCACCCTGGACCTGGACGGCGACGGCCGGGTCGAGGTTCTGCTGGCGGCGCCGGGGTCCATCATGGCTTTCGCCCAGGACGCCGGGGGGCAATGGTCGCAAACCGGATCCTACAGCGTCATGTGCGGGAAGGTATCGCCGAACGACCTGCCCAAGGCCTTCGCAGAGGCTGTGACCGTCGCCCCCGCCAGCCTGCCGGACCTGGTCGTGGGCGATCAGACGCTGAAGGCCCAGCCGCAGATTCGGTGCGCGACGGCGTCACCCGGTTAACGTCCCGGTCACCACGCCCTCTCACCCGATTTTCACCTCGTCCCCCTAGAAATCGTCCCGAAACGGGCCAGTCCGCACCACGGGCGGCCTATCGGTGATGACAAGGGGCTCCCATGGCCAAGACCGTTCTGGTGGTCGACGACGATCCGACCCAGCGCCGCCTGCTGCAGGCCGTGCTCGAACGCGACGGCTACGCCGTGGTCCATGCGGCCGGGGGCGGCGAAGCCATTGACCGCATGCTCCGGGGCGGCGGCGCAGACATGCTGTTGCTGGACATGGTGATGCCCGAGATGTCGGGTCTGGAATGCCTGGCCGAGTTGCGCAGCGCGGGCGTGACCACCCCGGTCATCGTCCTGACGGCCAACGGCGGCATCGACACCGTGGTCAAGGCCATGCAGGCCGGCGCCCAGGACTTCTTCGTCAAGCCGGTCGGCCCTGAGCGTCTGCTGGTCGGGGTGCGCAACGCCCTGAAGATGACCCAGCTGACGGCCGAAGTCGGCCGGCTGACCAAGCGCGCGCAAGGCCGCGCCAGCTTCGACGACATCATCGGCGACAGCGCCCCCATGCGAATGGTCAAGGCTCTTGGAACGCGGGCCGCCAAGTCGTCCATTCCGGTGCTGATCACAGGCGAAAGCGGCGTCGGCAAGGAAGTCATCGCCCGCGCCCTGCACGGCGCCAGCGACCGGGCCGGCAAGCCCTTCGTCGCCGTCAACTGCGGCGCCCTGCCGGCCAATCTGGCGGAATCCATCCTGTTCGGCCACGAGAAGGGCGCCTTCACCGGGGCGGTCGACAAGACCCTGGGCAAGTTCCGCGAGGCCGACGGCGGCACCCTGTTCCTGGACGAGATCGGCGAACTGCCGCTGGACCTTCAGGTCAAGCTGCTGCGCGCCCTGCAGGAGAGCGAGATCGACCCGGTCGGCGGAAAACGCCCGGTCAAGATCGACGTCCGCATCGTCTCGGCCACCAATCGCGACCCCGCGCAACAGGTCAAGGACGGCGCCTTCCGCGAGGATTTGTTCTACCGCCTCAACGTTTTCCCGATCGAGGCCCCGTCCCTGCGCGAGCGGCGCGAGGACATCCCGGCCCTGGTCGATCACTTCATCGCCCGGTTCAACGCCGAGGAAGGCAAGCGGATCGTCGCCTGCGCGCCCGAGACCCAGGCCATGCTCCAGGCCTTCGACTGGCCCGGCAATGTGCGCCAGCTCGAGAACGCGGTGTTCCGCGCCATCGTCCTGGCCGACTCGCCCTTCCTTCAGCCCTATGATTTCCCGTCCATCTCGGGCGTGGTGGCGCCCATGCCGGAAGCGACGACGACTCTGGCCCAGACCGCCCCTTCCTACGCCGACCTGCCGCCCCTGCCGGAACAGCCGATCCGCATCCTGGACGACCGCGGCCATCTGCGGACGCTGGAAGACATCGAACGCGACCTGATCCAGCACGCCATCGAGGTCTACGCCGGCCATATGAGCGAAATCGCCCGCCGCCTCGGCATCGGCCGCTCCACCCTGTACCGCAAGGTCCGCGAACAGGGGCTGGAAGGACAGCTGAAGGAGGCGGGGTGAGCGTCAGCCTCCTGATTCCAGCCGTTTCAGAAACGCCTTCACACTCCCCTCACCGTCATCCTCGGGCTTGACCCGAGGATGACGATCCATTAGAGATCCTTTGATTTTTTACCCCACCGCCGCTTAGGCTCCTCGCCCTTGGCCTTGGCGGTGATTTCTTTCAGTTTGCGGCCTTGCATGGCCGACAGGGCCTGACCAGGCGCGCCCTTTTCAGGGTCGGCGAAGGCGCGGCCGTGGGTCTTGACCCGCTCGCCGACTGAATCGAGGAACTCGCCCTCCCATTCCGACAGAGAAACGCCCGCCTTCTCTGCCGAGCGGCGGGCGCGTTTCAATGCGTTCAAGGCCGCGCGCTTGGCGGCCTCACGCTGGATTTCGAACGGGCTAGGCAGCGGCTTCTTGGGCGCGCTATCGCCCTTCGGGCTGCTTGAGCGCGTCTTCGGTGCGCTATCGCCCTTCGGGCTGCTTGAGCGCGTCTTGAATCCGCTACCGCCCTTCGGCCCGCCTGAGCGCGAAAGGCCGCCGCAGGGCTTGAAGGGGGTGCGCTTCAAGCCGGGTCAGTCTCAGATCTCGCCGAGGGCCGACAGATAGAGGTCCAGGATGGCGTCCTCTTCCTGGCGCTTGGCCTTGTCCTGCTTGCGGATGCGGATGACCTTGCGCAGGATCTTGACGTCATAGCCCTCGCCCTTGGCCTCGGCGAAGACTTCCTTCATGTCCGTCATCACGGCCTGCTTGTCTTCCTCAAGGCGTTCAAGACGCTCGATGATGGAGCGCAGCCGGCCCTGGGCCGTCGCGGTCAGAACATCGGACGAGGCGTCGAAGGCGGCGTCATCGGCCATGGGGAATACTCCAGAAATCAAGCGCGGACGCTAACCACGCCCAGCGGCGCGGCTCAACCGCCGAACACGAAAAAGGCCGCGGACAAAGCCCGCAGCCTGTGGATCGTCAGAGCTTTTGTCGCGCTATCGCCCTTCGGGCGACCTAAGCGCGGCCCTGCGTGCGCACGCCGCCAGAGCGGCGCGCCGCGAACGCAGCTTAGCCCTGCTTCGCCTTGAAGCGCGGGTCGGTCTTGTTGATGACGAAGACCACGCCCTTGCGACGCACGACCTTGCAGTCGCGGTGACGGGTCTTCAGGGACTTGAGCGAGCTGCGGACCTTCATGGTCGGACGTCCTGAGAGAAGCCAATAAGAAAGCCGCTGATCCGGTCGGATCGCGGCGGAGGCGGTCGTATAGAGAGCGGTCCGGAGAAGGTCAACCCGCTACAGGCCAAAACCCTATAAAAGCCAGTCCCAGCCTGCCCGAACCACCTTCCCCACCCCGTGCTCAAGCAGCGCGAAGCGCGGTAGCACCCAAAACATGTGCTCAAGCAGCCCGAAGGGCGATAGCACCCAAAAAAAGATGGAGGCCTGACCTCCGAGTCGAACGGAGGGTTTCCGGGGTTGCACGCCCGTCGCGTCGCCACTCCGCCATCAGGCCGTCAGAGGACCCTGCGCCAATACGCCGCAGTTCGTTAGCGCGTCGATGAAATTGAGGGTTAACGACGTCAATAGGGGAGTCTCCCGGCGGCGCTTTCGCGCCACAGGCGCTTTGTGGCGCGTGAAAGTCATTCGCGCGGATGTCATTTCACCTATTACCTCGGGGGCTGTAGTCTGAATCTCATGCGCTTTTCCTATCGCCTACTCCTCATCTGCTGTGTCGCCGCCTGCGCGCCGATGCTGCCCGAGCCGCCCGTCAATTTGCCGACGCCGACGCCTGACCCGGGCGCGCCCGTAGCGGCCCCGCCCCCCGCGCCCCAGACGCCGCCCCTGGCCGCCTATGACCAGCAGGGTTTCGAAGGCTGGAAACAGGGATTCCTGGCACGCAAGGGCGGGGGCCGTCGCGCCGACTACGAACGCGAACTGGCCGGGCTGACGCCCGACGCCTCGGTCGTGCGGCTGGACCGCAATCAGCCCGAATTCTCCAAGCCCGCCGGCGCCTATATCCAGAATGCGGTGACGCCGGTGCGAATCGCCCAGGCCAAGCAGCGGATCGACCGCGTGCCGTGGCCGGTGGTCCAGCGCTTCGGCGTGCCGTCCGAGATCCTGGTCGGGGTCTGGGCTCAGGAGAGCGCCTTCGGTCAGGTCCAGGGCGACTATGACGTCATCCGCTCGCTGGCGACCCTGGCCTATGACGGCCGTCGCCGGGACTGGGCCGAGGCCCAGCTGAAGGACGCGCTGGACATCGTCGTCGACGGCCGCCGCGAACGCGCGGGCCTGAAGGGCAGCTGGGCCGGGGCCATGGGCCAGACTCAGTTCATGCCCGACAACTATCTGCGCCTGGGCGTCGATCAGGACGGCGACGGCAAGGTCGACATCTGGGGTGACGACGCGGACGCCCTGGCCTCCGCCGCCAATCTGCTGGCCCAGGCCGGCTGGAAGCGCGGCCAGGGCTGGGGCTACGAAGTCGTCCTGCCGGCAGGCTTCAACTACGCCGAGGCCGAAGGGCCGAAACACAACTGGGCCCACTGGGCGGCCAGGGGCGTGCGCCTGGCCCAGGGCGGCACGCCGAACGGCGCCGAGGCGCTGGAAGAGGCGACCATCCTGTTGCCCCAGGGCGCCAATGGCCCGGCCTTCCTGGCCCTGCCGAACCATTATGTGATCCGGCGCTACAACAACTCGGTCTCCTACGCCCTGGCCATCGGCCTGACGGCGGACGGGATCATGGGCAAGCCCGGCCTGACCAAGGCCTGGCCCAACGACGCCTCCATGTCGCGCGAACAGCGGATCGGCGCCCAGGCCGCCCTGACGCGGCTGGGCTATGACACTCAAGGGGTCGACGGGGTCATCGGAACCAACACGCGCACGGCCCTGCGCCGCTGGCAACAGGCCAACGGCCGCATCGCCGACGGCTATCTGACCGCCGCCCTGGCCGACGAACTGATCCGCAAGGCGAACTGAGGGGCGACTTCACCTCTCCGCGCGCGAAGGCGCGCGGGGAGGACAGGCGATCGCGTCAGCGAGCGCCAGGAGGGGGCGACTCGGTTTCTGAAGCTGGATCGGTCATCACCACTGTCGGAGTCGCCCCCGCCTGGTCGCTGCGCGACCGGTCCTCCCCGTCGGCCTTCGCCGACAGGGAGGTGAAATCCGCTCAGGCCGCCTTGTCCCAGTTCAACACCACCTTGCCCGACTGGCCCGACTTCATCGCCTCGAAACCTTCGCGGTAGTCGGCATAGTCCAGCCGGTGGGTGATCAGCGGGCTCAGGTCCAGGCCGGCCTTCAGCAGGCCCAGCATCTTGCGCCAGGTGGTGAACATCTCGCGGCCATAGACGCCCTTGATGGTCAGGGCCTTCAGGATGATCGCGCCCCAGTCGGTCTCCATGGGTTTGCCGGGGATGCCCAGCATGGCCATGCCGCCGCCCATGATCAGGGTGTCGACGCACTGTCTGAAGGCGATCGGCGAGCCGGACATCTCCAGCGCCACGTCGAAGCCGACCTTCAGGCCCAGCTCCTTCATGACGTCGTGGATGTCTTCCTTGGTCGTGTTCACGGTGCGCACGCCCGGCGCCACCTTCTGCGCCAGTTCCAGCCGGAAGTCGTTGATGTCGGTCAGGACCACGGTGCGCGCGCCGGCGTGGCGGGCCACGGCGGCGGCCATCATGCCGATGGGGCCGGCGCCGGTGACCAGGACGTCCTCACCCAGCAGGTCGAACTGCTGCGCCGTGTGCACGGCGTTCCCGAACGGATCCAGGATCGAGCCGATCTCATAGGGCACGTCGTCCGGCAGTTCGATCACATTGAAGGCCGGCGCCACCACGAACTCGGCGAAGGCGCCCTGGCGGTTGACGCCGATCCCGCGCGTCTTGGGGTCCAGGTGGAAATGACCGGCGCGGGCCGCTTCGGAGTTCAGGTCGATGACGTGCCCCTCGGCCGAGACGCGCTGGCCGATCTTCAGCGGGCGATCCACGTCCTTGCCGACGGCGACGATCTCGCCGGCGAACTCGTGGCCAGTGATCATCGGGGTCGGGACGTTCTTCTGGGACCACTCGTCCCAGTTCCAGATATGGATGTCGGTGCCGCAGACGGCGGTGCGATGGACGCGGATCAGCACATCCTCCGGTCCCGCCTCGGGGATCGGCGCGTCGATCAGTTCCAGGCCGACGCCCGGGGCGGTCTTGGCCAGGGCTTTCATCGTGTCGGTCATAGTCTCAACTCCCTGAAATCATGGCCTCGGCTTGTTCCGAAGCCCGCGGCTGAGGCCCCACGCCTCCTCACCGCTTGTTCTTCGTCGATGGCGCGCGAAGAGGGCTAAATGACGCCCAGTTCTCGTCCCGCCTGCGTAAACGCCGCCACCGTCCGGTCAATCTGGTCGAAGCTATGCGCCGCCGACATCTGGGTGCGGATGCGGGCCTGGCCGCGCGGCACGACGGGGAAGGAAAAGCCGATCACATAGACGCCCAGCTCCAACGCGCGCGCTGCGAAATCCTGGGCCAGTTTGGCGTCGCCCAGCATGACAGGGATGATCGGATGTTCGCCGTTCAGCAGGTCGAAGCCCGCATCGGTCATGGCCATGCGATAGCGGTGGGCGTTGGCCGACAGACGGGTGCGCAGGGCGTCGCCCTCCGCCCCTTGAGCGATACGGATGGCCTCCAGGCTGGAGCCGCACACGGCCGGCGCCAGGGCGTTGGAGAACAGATAGGGCCGCGCCCGCTGCTTCAGCAGTTCGACCACCGACTTCTTCGCGCAGATGAAGCCGCCCATGGCGCCGCCCAGGGCCTTGCCGAAGGTGCCGGTGACGAAATCCACCTCGACCGCGTGATGGGCGAAGGAGCCCTTGCCTTGCGGACCCAGGAAGCCGGTGGCGTGACAGTCGTCCACCATGATCAGGGCGTCGTACTTGTCGGCCAGCGCCCGGATCTCGTCCAGTTTGGCGATATAGCCGTCCATCGAGAAGGCGCCGTCGGTGGCGATGATGATGTCGCGAGCGCCGGCCTCGCGCGCCTCCTTCAGGCGGCTTTCCAGCTCATCCATGTCCGAGTTGGCGAAGCGATAGCGTTTGGCCTTGCACAGCCGCACCCCGTCGATGATCGAGGCGTGGTTCAGGCTGTCCGAGACGATGGCGTCGTTCTCGCCCAGCAGGGGCTCGAACAGGCCGCCGTTGGCGTCGAAGGCGGCGGCGAACAGGATGGCGTCCTCGAAGCCCAGATAGCCGGCGATGGCGGCTTCCAGCTCCTTGTGGATCTCCAGCGTGCCGCAGATGAAGCGGACCGAGGCCGTGCCTGCGCCCCACTTCTGCTGAGCGGCGATCCCGGCCTGGACGACACGCTCGTCGCCCGCCAGGCCCAGATAGTTGTTGGCGCAGAAGTTCAGCACGTCGCGGCCGGCGACCTGGATCACCGGCCCCTGACGCGAGGCGATGATGCGTTCGGGCTTGGTCAGGCCCTGGGCGTCGATCTCGGTCAGTTCGCCGGCGACGCGGTCATAGAAGCTCTGGGTCATGGGCCGCGACCTACGCCGATTTCGACCGGGATTCCACCCGTCTTAGGTCGCCATCTCGGGGTCCGCCTCGGCCCGGATCGGGCTGACGCGGATCTTGCCGCCGCACGGCTGGAACTCGAAGGGCAGGCTGACGGCCGCCGTGTCGCCCGGCGCTGTGGCGCGCAGGGTGGCGACGCTGGGGCAGGTCTTCTGCATCGTCTCGTCCGGCACGACGCTCCACGCCATTTCGAAATAGGCCTTGGCCCGGGGCGCCAGCTCCACCGGCGTCGGCGCCTGGCCCTGGCGGAAATAGCTGCCGGGGCTCTGGTCGGCGCGGATCGAGGTCAGGGGCCGCCCCTGCCCGTCCAGCAGGGTCACGCCTGGATAACCGGTCAGGCTGCACGCCTGGGCGCCGAGGTTCTGGAGGCTGAAGTTGCGCACCCGGTTGCCCGCCCCGGCGTCGCCGCCCTCGGCCGCCAGCTTCAGCTGCGGTCCCTTGCAGGGCGTGGACGCAGGCAGCACCCCGCCCGGCGCGGGCGTGGTCGTCTGGCCCGGCAGGGCTTGCGGAGCCGGGGCGGCGGTCGCCGCCGTCGCCACCGGCCGCGCGCACTGCTCCAGCACCGCCACCCCGACCTCCTCGTTGGGACCAAGCCGGCTCAGGGTCGCCTTCTCCTGGCCGTCGCGGGGGGCGGTCCACCATTCGACGCCCGAGCCGACATAGCGGGCGCCGCTCGCCGCCTCGACCGACCGCAGATCATAGGTCCGCCCCTTGTAGGCCAGTTGCGCCGTGGCCGTGTCGGGATACCGCGCCTCGACCATCGCCCCGCTCTCGCAGGCGTAGCCGACAGCCGGAACGGCCGACGCGGGCGCCGGCTGGGGCTCGACCGGGGCGGTCGGCTGCTCCGGCTCCGCCTGCTGACAGGCGGAGACCCCGGTCAGGGCGGCGAGGACGACGAAGGCGGTCAGGCGGCGCATCATGGTCAGGTCTTCCGTTGGCAAACTTAACGGCGAAGCTGGCGAAAAGCTCCAGCGATCAGTGCACGCCTTTCGGCGTCTCCATCAGCTCGATCAGCACCCCGCCCATGTCGCGCGGGTGCAGGAAGACGACCGGCGCCCCGTGCGCCCCGATACGCGGCTCGCCCGTGCCCAGGATGGTCACCCCCTTGGCCCGCATCTCGGCGACGGCGGCGTGGATGTCGGCGACCTCGAAACAGATGTGGTGCTGGCCGCCCTTGGGGTTCTTGGCCAGGAAGCCGACGATGGGGCTGGTCTCGTCATAGGGCTCGATCAGCTCGATCTGGGCCGTCGGGGTGTCGATGAAACAGACCTTCACCCCCTGCGCCGGCAGGTCGAAGGGCTCGCCGATCTTCGTCGCTCCCAGCACGTCCCGATACAGTTTGATCGAGTCCGCGATGGAGGGCGTGGCGACCCCGACATGGTTCAAGGCGCCGATCATGGCTTGTCCTTTGCGGGGGCGGGCTGGGCGTAACCCAGGCGCTGGTTCAGTTTCTCGATCAGGTCCACCGCCGTGTCGGCGATGGCCGAACCGGGCAGATAGACGGCGGCGGCCCCCATATCGAGCAGGGGCTGGACGTCGGACGGCGGGATCACCCCCCCGACCACGATCATGATGTCCGGCCGGCCCAGCTTCTCCAGCTCAGCCTTCAGTTCCGGCACCAGCGTCAAATGCCCCGCCGCCAAAGATGAAGCGCCCACCGCATGGACCCCCTTCTCGACCGCGTCCTTCGCCGCCTCTGACGGGGTCTGGAACAGGGCGCCGGCGGTGACGTCGAAGCCCAGGTCGCCATAGCCGGTGGCCACCACCTTCTGGCCCCGGTCGTGCCCGTCCTGCCCAAGCTTGGCGATCAGGATGCGCGGCGGTCCGCCGTCGTTCTCGACGAAGGTCGCCACCATCTCGCGGGCGCGGGCGAAGCGGGGATCGGCGCCCGCCTCCTTGGCATAGACGCCCGACACGGTCTGGACCGTCGCCACATGTCGGCCGAAGGCGGCCTCCAGCGCGTCGGAGATTTCACCCACCGTCGCCTTGGCCCGCGCCGCCTGCACCGCCAGCTCCAACAGATTGGCGTTCCCCCGCGCGCCCTCGGTCAGAGCCTCCAGCGCCGCATCGGTCGCCGCCTGGTCCCGTTCGGCCCTCAGCCGTTTCAGCTTGTCGATCTGGGCCGCCAGCACCGCCGCATTATCGACCTTCAGCATCGGAATATCGTCGACGACGGGGTTCAGATATTTGTTCACCCCCACCACCGTCTGCTGGCCGGTGTCGATCCGGGCCTGGGTCTTGGCGGCGGATTCCTCGATCCTCAGCTTGGGAATGCCCGCCTCGATGGCCTTGGCCATTCCGCCCAGGGCCTCGACCTCGGCCATATGGACGCGCGCCCGTTCGGCCAGTTCGTGCGTCAGCCGCTCGACATAGAAGCTGCCGCCCCAGGGGTCGATGACCTTGGTCAGCCCCGTCTCCGACTGCAACAGGATCTGGGTGTTGCGGGCGATCCGGGCCGAGAAGTCGGTCGGCAGGGCCAGGGCTTCGTCCAGGGCATTGGTGTGCAGGCTCTGCGTCTGCCCGCCCGCCGCCGCCATGGCCTCGACCATGGTGCGCGGCACATTGTTGAACACGTCCTGCGCCGCCAGGCTCCAGCCGGATGTCTGACAGTGAGCGCGCAGGCTCAACGACTTGGGATCGACCCCGCCCTCTTTCCGCACCGCCTCGGCCCACAGCAGGCGGCCGGCCCGCATCTTGGCCACCTCCATGAAATAGTTCATGCCGATGGCCCAGAAGAAGCTCAGGCGCGGCGCGAACCGGTCGATCGGCATCCCCGCCGCGACGCCCGCCCGCAGATATTCGATCCCGTCCGCCAGCGTATAGGCCAGCTCGATATCCGCCGAGGCCCCCGCCTCCTGCATGTGATAGCCGCTGATCGAGATCGAGTTAAACTTCGGCGTCTCCTGCGCCGTCCAGGCGAAGATGTCGGCGATGATCCGCATCGAGGGCTCGGGCGGATAGATGTAGGTGTTGCGAACCATGAACTCCTTCAGAATATCGTTCTGAATGGTCCCGGTCAGGGCCGCGTGCGGCACGCCCTGTTCTTCCGCTGCGACGACATAGAGGGCCAGGATCGGCAGCACCGCCCCGTTCATCGTCATCGACACCGACATCTGGTCCAGCGGGATCCCGTCGAACAGGGTCCGCATGTCATAGATGCTGTCGATGGCCACGCCGGCCATTCCGACATCGCCCTTCACCCGCGGGTGGTCGCTGTCATAGCCCCGGTGCGTCGCCAGATCGAAGGCGATGCTCAGCCCCTTCTGACCCGCCGCCAGATTGCGGCGATAGAAGGCGTTCGACTCCTCTGCGGTCGAGAAACCGGCGTACTGGCGGATCGTCCAGGGATTGCCCGCATACATGGTCGGATAGGGACCACGCACAAAGGGCGCGAACCCCGGCAAACCGTCCTGGTGATCCAACCCCTCCAGCGCCTCGGCGCCGTATGCGGTCGCCACGGTCAGACCCTCGGGCGTCAGCCACGGCTCGCGCGCCGGCCCCTGCCCGGTCGCGTCGAGGTTCAGGGCGATCTTGCTGAAATCGGGGAATGTCATTGGCCCGCCTCCTCAAAGGCCGCCGCAAATCGGATCGGCGTCAGGGGTTCGCACACCCGCTCCACCGCCGCAGCCGCCTCATCGCCCGCCTCGACCGGCGCAGGCCGCACGTCCTCATCCACATATTTGGTCACCCCGATGATCTGGGCCGCGCCGTTCTTCAGGGCCGCCTCCTTCAGGGCGCGGGCGCGAGCGATGCGAGGCTGGATCACCGAGCCCTTCAGGGCCTCGACCAGACCGCCCTCGGCCTCGATCATCTGGAACTCGGCCCAGCCGGCCTCGGCCAGATCCCGCGTCCGCGCATCCAAATACCAGCTTCCCGCCGCCGGATCGTCGACCCGGCCCAGGTTGGCCTCCTCCATCAGCACCAGCTGTGTGTTCCTCGCCTGCCGCCTGGCAAAGGCGTCGGACCGGCCCGAGGCGCGGGTGAAGCCGTCCAGCACCACCACGTCCGCCCCGCCGACCGCGCCCGCAAACCCCGCCGCCGTCAGCCGCAGCAGATTGGGCCAGGGGTCGCGCGCCGCCAACATCCGCCGCGACGACCGCGCCTCGATCACGGCCGGCGCTTCAACGCCAAACCCTCGCGTCAACGCCGCCCAGATCAGCCGCATGGCCCGCACCTTGGCCAGGCTGTCGAAATATTCCGCATCGACCGACAGGCCGACCACCGTCCCGCGCAAAGCCGCCTCGACCGACATCCCGGCGTCCACGGCCGCCTTCGCATGAGCCACCACGCTGGCGGCCGCAAAGGCCAGCTCCTGCGCCGCCGGCCCGCCCGCCTCGTGCGCCACGCGCCCGCTGGCCATGAAGAAGCTCGCGTCGGGATAGGCCCCCGCATGCCGCGCCGCCGTATTGGCCGCCAGGCTCAAATGCGCTTCCACCGAACGCGGCGCCCCGCCCGCCTCGGCGAAGGCCGAGACCACGTCCATGTGGAACCTCAGCTTGGCGCGCGGCGAGCCCTTGGCCACGACGGCCAGGGCGTTGGCCGCATCCGGCCCGTCGATCCCGGCCTCCAGCGCGACCGGCGCCAGCTCCAGAGCGACGCCTTCCAGCGCTCGACCCAGCGGCGCGGAATCCGCCAGCACCTTCCCCCTCAGCACCACCGAGGCCGCGCCGTTCTCCAGATCGGTCAGGACGACTTCATTGACAGCCTCGGGATCATCCCCCTCCACCAGGGTCCGCAGATCCCAGGCCCGGCCTTCGGAATCGGACGGACGCGGGGCGAAGATCGGCTGAACGCCCGTCGCCCCGGCGTACAGCGGCCGCGTGACCAGCTGGTCCGCGTCGAGGGACATCAACGCCTCAATCGGCCGATCCTTCAACGCCTTCTGGGCCGCCTCGCGCCATTCGAGGGGGGTGGGGATGGGGAAGCTCATGCGCCCGCCCCCCCTTCTTCTTTCGTCATCCTCCGGCAAGCCGCGCAGCGGCGCAGACCGGGGGACCCAGCGGCGCGCGAAAGCGCGAACCTGCCGCACACGCCGGCCTGCCCGTCGAGGCGCTGACGCGCCGCCCTGCGGGCTTTCGCCTTCGCTTCGCTACGGCGCCGCTGGGTCCCCCGGTCGCTCCTGCGGAGCGCCGGAGGATGACGAAAGAGGAGAAGGGCAGGCATCACCCGAACTCCACCAGCACGTCATCCGCCGCCACCGGATCCCCGTCCTTGGCCCCCACGGCCTTCACCACCCCGTCGCGCTCGGCCTTCAGGATGTTCTGCATCTTCATGGCCTCGATGATCGCCACCGTCTCGCCGGTCTTGACCTCCTGCCCCACTACGACGGGGATCGACACCACCAGCCCCGGCATCGGCGACAGCACCAGCTTCGACGTATCCGCCACCGCCTTCTCCGGCAGGCGCGCATACAGTTCGGCGACGTGCGGCCTCAACACCCGCACCCGCGCCCGCACCGCCCGGTGGCGGATATCGAAGCCGTCGGCCACGCGCTTGACCTCGGCGGTGAAGGCCTCGCCGTCCAGCTCGGCCTTGAACTGGGCCAGGCCGGGCCGCCAGTCGATGTCCGACAGGCGGATGTCGCCCCCGCCCGTCAGGGTCAGGATCATCTCCTCGTCCTCGTCATAGGACAGGCCCACCCCGTGCGGGGTCTTGTCGATCATCACGATCCAGTCGGTGCGGTCCGACGGGTCGCCGTCCTGTTCGGCGATGACCTCGTGCATGGCCAGGGCCGAGGCGATCAGGATCCGCTCCTGCTCCACCGTCGGGCGCAGGCCGTGGAAGCCGTCCGGGAATTCGTCCTTGATATAGCTGGTCGACAGGTTCCCCGACTTGAACCGCTCCTGGTCCATCACCGCCGCCAGGAAGGGCACATTATGCCCCAGGCCCGACAGGTGGGTGTCCTCCAGCGCCCGAGCCATGCCCGTCACCGCGTCCTTGCGCGTCTCGCCCCAGGCGCACAGTTTGGCGATCATCGGGTCGTAGAACATGCTGATCTCGTCGCCCTCGCGGACGCCGGAATCGTTCCTGACAGTATAATCCCCCTGATCGCCCTCTTCCGGCTGTTCATAGCGGACGAGGCGCCCGATGGAGGGCAGGAAGCCGCGATACGGGTCCTCGGCATAGATGCGGCTCTCGATGGCCCAGCCGTTGATCGACAGGTCCTTCTGCTCGAAGGCCAGGGCCTCGCCCCAGGCCGAACGGATCATCTGTTCGACCAGATCGACCCCGGTGATCAGCTCCGTCACCGGATGCTCGACCTGCAGCCGGGTGTTCATCTCCAGGAAGAAGAAGCTCTTGTCCTGACCGGCCACGAACTCGACCGTGCCGGCGCTGTCATAGTTGACCGCCTGGGCCAGGGCGACGGCCTGCGCCCCCATGGCGGCGCGGGTGGCCTCGTCCAGCAGGGGCGAGGGCGCCTCCTCGATGACCTTCTGGTTGCGGCGCTGGATCGAACATTCGCGCTCGAACAGGTGGACCACATGGCCGTGCTTGTCGCCCAGCACCTGGATCTCGATGTGGCGCGGATCGATGATGAACTTCTCAAGAAAGACCCGGTCGTCGCCAAAGGCGTTCAGCGCCTCGGCCTTCACCGCCGCGAACCCCTCGGCCATGTCGGCGTCCGAATGGGCCACGCGGATGCCCTTGCCGCCGCCGCCGGCCGAGGCCTTGATCATGATCGGATAGCCGATCTGGTTGGCGATCTTGACCGCCTCCTCCGGCGTCTCGATCAGCCCCATATGCCCCGGCACGGTCGAGACCCCCGCCTCGGCCGCCAGCTTCTTGGAGCTGATCTTGTCGCCCATGGCCTCGATGGCCTCGGGGTTCGGCCCGATGAAGGCGATCCCCTCGTCCCTCAGCCGCCGCGCGAACCCGGCGTTCTCGCTCAGGAAGCCAAAGCCCGGATGCACGGCCTGCGCCCCCGTCTGGCGCACCGCCTCGACGATCTTGTCCGCCAGCAGATACGACTGCGCCGCCGGCGCCGGCCCGATCAGCACCGCCTCATCGGCCATCTCGACCGCCAACGACCCGGCGTCGGCCTCCGAATAGACCTGCACGGTCTTGATGCCCATGCGGCGGCAGGTCTTGATGATCCGAACCGCGATCTCGCCCCGGTTGGCGATGAGGATTTTAGAGAACATTCAGGCGGTCCTTGAGGGCAGCGAGGGCGTCGGACGGAAACGGGAGGCGACAAGACCGGCATTACGCCAGTAAGTTTGGCGGGCTGTAGTTTGGCGGCGGGTCGGGTCAGCGAAATGGCGTCTTTTATTTGTGCGACGTGCGGGAAGGTCCACAACGGTCTTGCCGCTCTCACTTTCCATGCGCCCGCGCCTTATGACTGGGCGACACCCGAGGAACGCGCGGGAGACTGGGTTCTTCAGAGTGACTTCTGTCGGTTTAAAGACGTGGATTTCTACGTTCGCTGCGTTCTTGTTCTGCCCATAATCGGCAGCGATCAAACTTTGGAGTTTGGCGCCTGGTCCACGCTCAGCAAAACCAATATCGACCGCTATTGGGACACCTTCGAGGATGCCGACCAGTCGAAGCTTGGAGTCATGTTCGGCTATTTCGCGAACGCGATACCGGGCTACCCGCAAACGACTGCACTGATGTGCGATGTCGTTCCGCAAGATGATCGGCAGCGCCCACTCATTAAACTGCACGAGGCCGACCATCCGCTGGTTCATCACCAACGAAACGGCATCAGCTTCGATGAAGCGATGGCCTACTATCACGCACATATGGCTCAGCACTGAAACGGCTCCGGGTTTCATCACCTAAAGCGGAATATTGTCGTGCTTCTTCCAGGGGTTCTCCTGGACCTTGTTCTTCAGCGTCCGCAGCGCCTTCACCAGCCGCCGCCGCGTCCCGTGCGGCATGATGACGTCGTCGATGTATCCCAGCCCCGCCGCCACGAACGGATTGGCGAACCGGTCCTTGTACTCCGCCTCGCGCGCGGCCAGGGCCGCCGGATCGCCGGCCTCCTTGCGGAAGATGATTTCGACCGCCCCCTTGGCGCCCATGACCGCGATCTCGGCGGTGGGCCAAGCGTAGTTGACGTCGCCGCGCAGGTGTTTCGAACTCATCACATCATAGGCGCCGCCATAGGCCTTGCGCGTGATCAGGGTCAGTTTCGGCACGGTCGCCTCGGCATAGGCGAACAGCAGCTTGGCCCCGTGTTTGATCAGGGCGCCATACTCCTGCTTGGTCCCCGGCATGAAGCCCGGCACGTCCACCAGGGTCACCAGCGCAATGTCGAAGGCGTCGCAGAAGCGCACGAACCGCGCGGCCTTGCGGCTTGAATCGATGTCCAGCACCCCGGCCAGCACCTGGGGCTGGTTGGCGACGATCCCGACCGTCTGGCCGTCCAGCCGGCCGAAGCCGCAGATGATGTTCTTGGCGAAGTCGGCCCCGATCTCGAAGAAGTCGGCCTCGTCGACCACCTTCAGGATCAGCTCCTTCATGTCATAGGGCTGGTTCGGATTGGCCGGGATCAGGGTGTCTAGCGACGGCTCGTCCCGCTCGGGCTCGTCATAGCTCTCGCGCACCGGCGGCTTTTCGCGGTTCGACAGCGGCAGGAAGCCGATCAGGCGGCGCACCTCCGACAGGGCCTCCAGATCGTTCTCGAAGGCGCCGTCCGCCACGCCCGACTTGCCGGCATGGACCCGCGCCCCGCCGAGGTCTTCGTGGCTGACGACCTCGTTGGTGACGGTCTTCACCACATCGGGGCCGGTCACGTACATGTAGCTCGTGTCCTTCACCATGAAGATGAAGTCGGTGATGGCCGGCGAATAGACGTCGCCCCCCGCGCACGGCCCCATGATCACGCTGATCTGGGGAATGACGCCGCTGGCCAGGGTGTTTTGCAGGAAGATGTCGGCGTAGCCGGCCAGGCTCTCGACCCCCTCCTGGATCCGCGCGCCCCCGGCGTCGAACAGGCCGATGATCGGCGCGCCGGTGGTCAGGGCCATCTTCTGCAACTTGACGATCTTGGCCGCATGGGCGCCCGACAGGCTCCCGCCGAAGACGGTGAAGTCCTTGGAGAAGACATAGACCAGCCGCCCGCCGATGGTCCCCCGCCCCGTCACCACCCCGTCGCCGGGGATGCGCTGGTCCTGCATGCCGAAGTCGTGGCTGCGGTGCTCCACGAACATGTCGGTCTCCTCGAAGGAGCCCTCGTCCAGCAGAACGTCGATGCGTTCGCGCGCCGTCAGCTTGCCCTTGGCGTGCTGGGCGGCGATACGCTTTTCCCCGCCGCCCAGTTTGGCGGCGGCGCGACGGCGCTCCAGTTCTTCAAGGATGGCTTGAGTCATGATCGGTTTCGGCCTTGTGTTCGAACGGCAAGGAGTGGCGGCTTCATCGCAAAATGGCAAACGCAACTTTGCAAAAGGTGCGGAACTGCGCGGACTTGCAAAGGCGGCGACGATGAACTGCAAACTTGCGAATGGCTGAGAAGCTTTTCCTGGGCGCCAAGCTGCGCAAGCTGCGCGAGGCGCGCGGCTGGACGCTGGAGGCCTGCGCCGAGCGGCTGGGCCTGTCGCCCTCCTATCTGTCGCAGATCGAGACCAATCAGCGCCCGGCCACCGCCCGCGTCCTGATCGCCCTGACCCGCGCCTTCCACATCGACGCCAGCCTGTTCGACCTGGAGGGCGACGCCCGCCTGATCGCCGACCTGCGCGAGGCCACCACCGACATCGCCGGCCCGGTCAGCGGCGGGGCCGAGCCCCCGACGGCGGCCGAGCTGAAACAGGCCGTCGCCAACACCCCGCGCCTGGCCCACCAGTTCCTGGCCCTGCACCAGGCCTTCCGTCAGCTGGACGAGCGGGTGAAGGCGCTGGACGACACCCTGGGCCGCGACGAACTGGGCGCCCGCGTCGCCCTGCTGCCCTATGAGGAGGTCCGCGACTTCTTCCATTACCGCGACAACTACGTCGACAGCCTGGACACGGCGGCCGAGGCCCTGGCCGCGGCGGTCCCCCAGGACGGCCCGATCGAACGGGCGCTGGAGACCGTGCTGGCAGACCGGCACGGGGTCCGCACCGTCTATGTCGCGGGTCAGGAGGCCCTGCGCCGCTATGATCCGGCCAACCGGGTGCTGACCCTGGACGCCTGGCGGCCCGGCGCGACCCGGTCGTTCCAGCTGGCCCACCAGCTGGCCCTGTTGTCCTTCCGCGACCTGATCGAGACCGAACTGGACCAGGCCGCCTTCCGCACCCAGGCCGCGCGCGACGTGGCCCGCGTCGGCCTGGCCAACTACGCCGCCGGCGCGCTGCTTCTGCCCTACCGCGCCTTCCTCGAGGCGGCGCGGGCCGAGAAACACGACATCGACCGGCTGCGCACCCGCTTCCAGGTCAGTTTCGAACAGGTCTGCCACCGGCTCTCGACCCTGCAACGGCCCGGCTGGCGCGGCGTCCCCTTCTATTTCGCCCGCGTCGACATGGCCGGCAACATCACCAAGCGGCACAGCGCCACCCGCTTCCAGTTCGCCCGCTTCGGCGGCGCCTGCCCCCTGTGGAACGTGCACGAAGCCTTCGCCACGCCCGACCGGATCGGGGTGCAGTTGGCCGAAATGCCCGACGGCTCGCGCTACATCTCCATCGCCCGCAGCGTGTCCAAGCCCAGCGGCTCCTACCTGGCCAACGACCGCCGCTACGCCCTGTCCCTGGGCTGCGAGGTCGAGCACGCCGGGTCCCTGGTCTATGCCGCCGGTCTGGACCTGAACGGCCCGGCCGCCCGGATCGGCGTCAGCTGCCGCATCTGCGAACGCACCGACTGCACCCAGCGCGCCTTCCCGCCCCTGGACCGCGCCCTTCACGTCCCCGAGAACGAGCGCGGCGTGGTGCCCTATGTGCTGGATGGCCCCCGCCCGGACCGCTATTGATCGAGGCATGACCTCACACGCACCCATCGGCGTCGCCGTCGTCGGCTACGGCCTGGCGGGCCAGACCTTCCACGCCCCCCTGATCGAGGCGACCCCCGGCCTGACCCTGACCGCCGTCGTCTCGTCGCGGCCGGATGCGGTCCACGCCGACCTGCCGGAGGTCGCGGTCCTGCCCGATCTGGACGCCGCCCTGGCCCACGACGACATCGGCCTGATCGTCGTCGCCACCCCCGACGCCCTGCACGCCGAACAGTCGATCGCCGCGCTTCAGGCCGGCAAGTCGGTGGTGGTGGACAAGCCCTTCGCCGCCACCCTGGCCGACGCGCAAGCCGTCGCCGCCGTGGCGGCCGCGTCGCCCGGCGTCTTCAGCGTCTTCCAGAACCGTCGCTGGGACGCCGACTTCCTGACCCTGCGCCGCCTGATCGCGGATGGGGAACTGGGCGACATCGCCGTGTTCGAAAGCCACTACGACCGCTTCCGCCCGACCGTCACCGACCGCTGGAAGGACCAGCGCTACGGCGGCGTCTGGGCCGACCTGGGCCCGCACCTGATCGACCAGGCGGTGCAACTGTTCGGTCCGCCCCTCGCCGTCTACGCCGACCTCCAGGCCCAGCGTCAGGGCGCCACGGCCATCGACTACGCCCACGTCCTGCTGCGCTACGACCGGCTGCGGGTCATCCTGAACATGAGCCACCTCGCCGCCGAGGCTTCGCTCCGCTACGTCGTCCACGGCACAGGCGGCAGCTTCATCAAGCACGGCCTCGACGCCCAGGAGAGCCAGTCCAAAGCCGGCCTGCGCCCCGGCCACCCCGACTGGGGCCTCGACCCCACGCCCGGCGTCCTGACGCAACAGATCGACGGCCAAACCCTCCGCACCACCCCGACGCCCGAACGCGGCGACTACCCCGCCTTCTACGCCGCCGTCCGCGACGCCATCCAGGGCAAGGGCCCGCCGCCCGTCCCCGCCGACCAGGCCCTGACCGTCATGCGCATCCTCGACGCGGGTCTCCGCAGCGCCGCCGAGGCCCGCGAGGTTTCGCTCTAGCTTTTCTTTCGTCATTCCGGGCGAAGGGCCGCTTGGCCCGAAGACCCGGAACCCAGCGGCGCCGAAGGCGAAATGGGTCCGCCGCTCGATGTTCGAAGGTCAGAGCCCGCGACAGGTTCGCGCTCTCGCGCGCCGCTGGGTTCCGGGTCTCCGCTGCGCTCCGCCCGGAATGACGAAAGCGTGGACGCCCCACCCTACCGCGAGTTCATCCACCCGCCTCATTCCCGCCCCAATCCGCTACGCATGTAGCGCTACAGGTGTAGCGTCAACAGTCCCGGGAACAGCCTCATGATCGAATCCCTGCCCCGCCGCGAACGCGAGGTCTTCGAGACCCTGTGTCGGCTCGAGAAGGGCGCCGCCGCCGCCGTCCGCAACGCCCTGTCCGACCCGATCAGCGACTCCGCCGTCCGCACCCTGCTGTCGCGGCTGGAGGCCAAGGGTCTGATCGAACGCGCCCCTGGCCCCGACGGCTATGTCTACAGCCCGGTCCAGCGCACCGAGGCCGTCGCCGCCGGCGCCCTGCAGCGGATGATCGACACCTTCTTCGCCGGCTCGGCCGCCAGCGCCGCCACCGCCCTGCTGGGCCTGGGCCAGAAGCTGACGCCGCAAGAGGCCGCCGCCCTCGAACGCATCATCGACGAATCCGTGGAGCGCAAGTCGTGACCTGGGCCCTTCTGCTGTCCCTTTTGGTCAAGTCCAGCCTGATCGCCGGCGCCGGCCTGGCCTGTTCGCGGCTTCTGGCCCAACGGCCGGTCGACCGGGTCGACATCCTGCGCGGCGTGACCTGTCTTCTGCTGGCCCTGCCGGTGATCATGGCGGTCCTGCCGTCGCTGAAACTGGCGCTGCTGCCCGCCGCAGAACCCCTCGTGACGCCCCAGAACCTACCCATGTGGCAGGGCGAGGTCGGCCCCGTCGCCGGGGTCGAAATCTCCGGCGCCCTGCCATGGCCCACGCCCGCGCTCATCGTCGGCCTGATCTGGCTGATCGGTGTGGCGGCGGTCGCCGGGCGGCTGCTCTTGGGCCTGCAAACCCTGGAGCGCTGGACCCACGAAGGCCGCCCCGTCAAATGCCCCGCCTGGCGCACCGCCCTGGACACCCAGACCACCGGCCGACCGCCGCGCCTGATCGCCAACGACCGCCTGTCGGGTCCGCTCAGCTGGGGCGCCGCGCCCGGCGTCATCCTGGTCGATCCGACCAGCCTGGCCGAACGCGAGGCCGCCCCCGCCATCCTCGCTCACGAACTGGCCCATCTGCGGCGCAAGGACTGGGTCTTCCTGGTTCTGTCGCGGCTCAGCCTGGCCCTGTTCTGGTTCAATCCCCTGGTCTGGGCCCTGCACCTCGACCTGGTCGCCCGCTCCGAAGAGGCCGCCGACGCCGACGCCCTGACCACCGTGGACCGTCAGGTCTACGCCCGCGCCCTGGTCCGCCTGGCCGCGCATCCCGTCCCCCGCTCCATTCCCTGCGCCGCCAGCCCCATGGCCGCCGACGCCCGCACCCTGAAGACAAGGATCGCCTGCATCATGTCGAACACAAACGCCCGCCGTCGCCCGCTGACCGTCGCCCTGACCGTCGCCGCCCTCGCCGCCGTCGCCACGCCGCTCGCCGCGCTCGAGCTGAGCCGCCAGGACTACGCCAGTCCGCCCGAAGCGCCCGTGCCCCCGGCCCCGCCTGCGCCGCCCGCCCCGCCGTCGATGGTCGTCCCGCCGGCCCCGCCCGCGCCTCCGGCTCCGCCGGCGCCCCCCGCTCCCCCGGCGCCGTCCGTCTTCCGTTCAAGCTACACCTACAGCTACGGCGGCGTCCCCTCTCCGGAAGCGGAACGCGCCGCAGCCGACGCCCGCGCCGAGGCCGAAGAAGCCCGCGCCCACGCCGCAGAGGCCCGTCGCAACGCCGCCGAAAGCCGCCGCCAAGCCGAAGAAAGCCGCGCCCAGGCCGAAATCGCCCGCCTCGACGGCGACCAGGCCCGCGTCGAAGGCGAAAAGGCGCGACGCATGGGTGAACAGGCGCGGCTCCAGGCGGCGAGCGCCCGCGTGGACGCCCGCCGCCAGATGGCCCAGGGCGCCGAACAGATGCGCAAGAGCGCCCAGGACCTGCGGTCGGAGGCCGTCCGCCTTCGCGACCCTGCCTATCGCGCCCGCCAGATCGCCGAGAACCGCACGCGCGGCAACCGCGTCACCGACGCCGAACTCCTCGCCGTCGCCGCCAGCCTACCCGCCAAGGCGGACGAGATGGACCGTGACGCGGCCCGCTTGGCGCGCGACGCGCTCCGTCAGGATTGATCCGGACACGACCCTATCGCGAACTTTCACGACCTAAGATTGACTTCGCTGCCCAGATGCGACACTTTAAGGTTGCACACAGGGAGCAAACACTATGTCAGTCATCGTTACGCTTCACATCTTCTCTGGTCGTCCGGACCCGGTTTGGGAATTGGCGGAAGACCAGGTGCTTCAACTCACGGAACGGCTCCGATCCACGCAGGAGCGGTCACTTCTTCGCCCCCCCGGCATCGCCGGCGCCCTGGGCTATCGGGGCTTCAGCATCCTCAGCACGGGCGAGAAGGCGCTGGATTCGCACATCTTCGTCCACCAGGGCCTGGCCGAGATCGGCGGCCTCAATATTTCGCTCAACCTCGGATCGCCCGAAACCGAACTGTTCCTGCTCGAAACCGGCCGGGCGGCGCTTCCGGACGATCTCTACGACTATGTCTCGGAGGAAATCGGCGGCGAGGGTTTTAAGGCGGAGGCCGCGCCCACGGTGTTCGCCGCGCCGCCCTATGATCCCGGGAAGTGGAACAACAACCCCTACATCATGGCGAACAACAACTGTTACAACTACGCCAACGACAAGATCACCAACAGTTTCGCACAGCCCGGGCGCGGGTCCGGTCAGATGTACACGACGTTCAGCTGCGACAACGTCGGCGCCGCCTCGCAGCGCGACGGCCAGATCCTGATCCCCAATCCCAACGTCACCCCGGCGGCGGGGCAGATCATCTGCCTGGTCATCTGGCCCGGAAATGACTTCCACTGGTACCGAAGGGACAGCAACGGCCTGTGGTCTCACAAACCCGGCAGCACGCCGGCCAAGAACACGGACAACTCCGGAAACCTGATCCAGAGCCCGGCCACCTGCAATCGCGGCCCGTATGTGAACCTCTGCAGCTATTTCAACAGCATTCCCGCCCAAACCCAGATCTGGTGAAGAGGGCGTGGCGCCTGGACGGCTCGGGCCTTCGTCCCGTGCCGTCCAGGCCTCAGCCTTGGGTCAGCCGACGAAATGACCGACCCGCCCTGACGGTCCAAGAACCCAGAGGTCGTATCGTCCTCCATCGGGCGCCAGCGCCCATACGCCCGTCAGGCTCTCGCCCGCCCTCGATCGCAAGATCGGGAGCGGGCCGGCGCTTCGTCTTCAGATCAGTAGGAGTAGGCCAGGCGGACCAGGAAGTTCCGACCGGGCTCCATATAGTCCTTCTGGTACGAGGGGCTCTCGCCCTTGGTGGTGTAGTAGCGATGGCCGTCCAGGATGTTCTGGACGTCGAAGTCCATCGTCAGACCAGGGCGGAAGTTGTAGCGCGAGTGGAAGTCCAGGCTCTTGTTCGGCTGGACCCATTTATCGACGGCGTTGTCGCGCAGGTCTTCGATATAGGCGCCCTGGTACTGATACGACAGGCGGGCTTCGAAGCCGTACTTCTGATAGGTCAGAGAGGCGTTGTAGATCAGATCCGGCGCCTGGATGAAGGAGATCGACCGGCCCTTGCGATAGTCCAGGCCGGTCTCCGCCTCGCTGACCTGACGGGTCAGGTTGGCCTCGACGCCGAAGCCGTCGAAGGGCGCGCCCATGCCCTCGAACGACTTGATCAGGTTCAGTTCGACGCCCGTGATCTTGGCCGTCTCGCCGTTCTTGGGTTGGCTGATGGTGATTGTGCCTTCCTGGGTGTCGGCGTCGACCGCGCTGCCGTTGGTGAAGATGAAATGGTCGATCTTCTTGTGGAAGACGCCGATGGAGACCAGGCTGGAACGGTCCGGGTAATATTCAGCCGAAACGTCCAGGTTCAGGGCCTCGGCCGGTTTCAGGTCGGGATTGCCCCGGCTGATCGAGACGATGTCGCCCAGGGTCTGGCCCGGACGCGGCGCCGCCCGGCTGACGCTGACGCCCCGCGAGATATTGCTGAACTCGGGCCGGGAGAAGCTGGTCCAGATCGCGCCGCGATAGACGAAGTTGTCCGACGGGCGATAGACCGCCGTCACGCTGGGCAGGACGTTCGTGTAGTTGCTGTCGGTGTCGCCGAAGCCGGTCTGGGCCTCGTCCTCGATCCAGTTGGTGTTGCTGACCTCGGTGTGCTCGACCCGCACCCCGGCGACCACGTCCAGATCGTTGAACTGGAAGCTGGCCAGACCGTAGCCGGCGTAGATGGTCTCTTCGCCGCGCTTGTCGCTCGAATTCAGATCGGCGTAGGAATAGTCGACCGGATTGGCCTTCTGGGCGGCCTCAATGGCGGCCGTCACCCGATCGCGGTTCAGGATGGCGCCATAGTAGTAGCGGCCGTTCAGAACGGAGCCGACCTCGCGGTCGATCAGACCCGACTGACCCAGGCTCTTGCCCTCCAGGGGCGTGTTGTCGAACGAACCGCCCCAGATCGGGGTGGCGTCGTATTCGCGCTCGGACCGCAGGACCTTCACGCCCGCCTTCAGATGACGAACCACGCCTTCCATCTCATAGACGGCGTCGAACTTGAACGCCGTGCGCGCGTCGGTCTGTTTGTCGCGGCTGCGCCCGCCCCCGTCATAGGGCAGCAGATTGGGGTCGTTCTGCGCGTTCTGGGCGAAGGCCGGCAGCTGCGGCATGGGGAAGCGGGGGTCGTAGGACGACCACAACAGACCCGTCTGATTGAACGGCGCCGAACAGGCGTCGCAGTTGTAGCCGATCGAGAAGCTGTCCGGTCCGCCCTTCTCACCCGCGCTGTAGCTGAGGTCGTAGTCCAGGGTCAGGCGGTTCAGACGGCTCTGGCCGCCCAGATTGATCGTGCCCAGGGTCGAGACCTGGTCCAGGGTCTGGAAGGTCCGCGCGAACTGGAAGGTCTCGGGGCTCCACACGCCCGAGCGTCCGAACAGCGACCAGTAGGACGAACTGCTCTTGCGGTCAGCGTCGGTGATCACGCCGTCGGCGTCGAAGTCCTTCATCTGGGCGACGGTGTAACTGTAGATACGGCCCTTGGCGCCGAAGCCGACGACGGCGTTGTCGGGCTGGATCAGGCTCGCGTTTTCCAGATCAACCTGCTGCAGGCGCTTGGTCTTGCGGCTGCGGAAGTCGGTGTAGTCGTTGGTGCCCGTCCGTTCCAGACGGCTGTACTGGCCGCGAAGATAGAAGTCGTTCGCCTGACCTTGATAATCCAGCGAGAAGTTGCCGCCGAAACGCTCCTGTTCGATACGGCGGTAGTCGAGGTCGATCCCCGGCAGATACATCGAGCGTTCGTCGATCGCCTCTTCGCTGTCCTTGCGCCAGCGATAGGGCTCCCACTCGCCGTCGTTTTCGGTTTCTTCGTTCAGGCTGTTGCTCTTGCCGTAGTTGAACGAGACGAAGGCGCCGAAACGGCTGTCGGACGACAGGCGGCTGGCGAAGTCCATTTGGATTTGGCCCGAACCGTCTTCTTCGCCCTGTTCCTGGGCGCGGTCATTGACGCCGTAGCTGAGGAAGGCGCGCGCAACCGGCTTGGTGAAGTCGAAGGCCGTCGGGGTCTGGAAGTTGACCGAGCCGCCGATAGCGTCCCCGTCCATGTCCGGCGTCAGGGTCTTGGAGACGGTGATGCTCTTCAGGCCGTTGGGCGGCAGGACCGTCATCGACATCTTGCGGCTGTCGGGATCGGTCAGGGCGACGCGGACGCCGTTGATCGAATAGGCGTTGAAGGTGCCGGCCAGCCCCCGGACCGAGACATATTCGCCCTCGCCCGTTTCCTGGTTCACCACCACATTGATGCCGGGCGCGCGCGCCAGGGCGTCGGCGACGTTGGCGTCGGGCAGTTTGCCCAGGTCGTCAGACGAGATCACGCTCGAGACCACGCCCGACCGGCGTTGGGCCTCGATGGCGTTGGCGGTGCTGAGACGCTGACCCGTGACGACGACCTCGTCCACCTCGGCCGCTGCCGGGGCCTGAACTGTCTGGGCGTGGGCGGACGAGGCCGCCAGAACGGCGGAACCCGCCAGAAGGACCGTGCGCAGATCGGCGCCGGCGAAGATTTGACGATGAACGGCCCGCGCACGGGCGATGACATGACGCGACATGACTGTCTCCATTGATCCTGATGTGATTTCGGTTCGACCGATCAGGGTCGGCGCAAGGCAGCCGTCAGCGATCAGCGACGCGCGTGCGCGCCCTGTCGGTGTCGATCACCCTGTTGGCCCCCCGGCCGATCGTGTTCGGCTGTAACGACGCCGCTTCAGGCGACGTCGGTCATTCTCTCGCTGGTCCGCCTATCCGGACCGGCGACGATTGAAACGCTCACTCATTCAACAACCCCCATGCGTTGAAATGAAAACTAGGCTTCCGCCCTGCGGTTGATCAGGTCGCAGAGAAGCTCGCGATAGGCCTCGAAGCCGTCGACCTCGACGCCCTGGGCCTTGCCCAGTTCGTCGTAGCGCCGCAGCCGCAGCGCGGCCTCGGCCGCCGGCAGGGCCATGAATTCGTCCACCTCGGCCGGGCTCATCGGCCCGCCCTGCAAGGCCAGGCTCTGAAGCGAGGCCGCGCTGAGCCGATCGACATAGCCGGGCGCGGTGGCGGCCAGACAGCGTTTGGCCGCGACGTGCAGCCGGACCGGCTCGGACACCTCCGGGCCAAAGGCGCGCGACAGGTAGCCGGCGCTGATATGTTCGTGGCGGGTGTCGATGCCGCGGTCGGCGGCGTCCTCGCCCGCCTTCTGCATCATATGGCCGACGTCGTGCAGCAGGGCCGCCGCCACCAGGGCCGGCGGCGCCCCATCGACGCGCGCGTGATGCGCGGTCTGCAGCGCATGCTCCAGTTGGCTGACGTCTTCGCCGTAATGCAGTGCACCCAGTCGGCTGAACAGGTCCGACAGTTCGGTGAAGAAGGCGTCGGCATCCACGGGAGAAGTCATCGAAAGTCCGTCTGTAAGCTGGGTCGAAATCGGATGGGCGGGCGTGGCGTCGGTCACAGGCGCATGCGTCCGATGGCCGGGTCGGTGCGGCTGGGACGACCGGTCTCCACATGGCCGGCCAGGCGCTGGATGAAGGTCGGATCGTCCGCCAAGGTCACGGTCAGATCGTACCAATGGTCGCTGCCGCGCAGATCCCAGACCGAATGCGCCGCCGTTCCGGGACGAAGGGTCAAGCGGCGGCGCGCCTCCCCTTCGGACAGGGGATAGGCGGCGTCCATGTCCAGCACCGCCTGCGCCGTCCCCTCCTGCGCACCGGTCAACTCGACGGTCAGAAGACCCTTGGCGTCGGTGGAGATCGTCACCTGGGGTTGGGGCAGCGTGGCGTCGCCGGCGAACCGACGATAGAAGCCGTTGGGACCGTGAACCGTCAGATCATAGACGCCGGGCCGGCCGTCGTTCCAATGTCCGGCCGCATAGGTCTCCCCGGATCCCAGGGTGAAGCGCCACGGCCCCGCGCGGTCGGTGTTGTCGAACACCTGGAAGACCGCGCCCGTCCGCCCGCTGTTGACCAGATCGATCAGGACCGCCCCATCCGCGACGCGGGCCGCGGCGGCCAGGTCATAGGGCAAGGGACGTGCGCCGCGCTGGGGTCCGTCCTGGAAGGCCGGCGTCTGGCGCTCCGGAATCCGCAGACTGGGCGCGGCCTTGGAACGGGCGACGCGCTGCATGTAGTCGGCCGTGGCCGGCAGGGACAGGGCCGACCAGTCCTGGTTCGGGCGCGCGAAGTCGAAGGCCGAGGTCAAGTCGCCGCAGACGGTCCGACGCCAGTCGCTGATGTTCTCTTCCCTGACGCCGAAGCGTTTTTCCAGGAACTGAAGCGTGGAGGTGTGATCGAACACCTCCGAACAGACAAAGCCGCCACGGCTCCAGGGCGAAACCACGATGGCCGGCACCCGGATGCCGAGGCCCAGCGGATGGGCGCCGTGGTGGGGCCGTTCCGCATCCTGCCCATAGTCCTTGGCCTCGCCGGCGACGGACACGGTGCTGTACCCCTGGTCGGGCGTCAGCGGCGGCATGGGCGGCTGGACATGGTCGTAGAAGCCGCCGGCCTCGTCGTAGTTGACGATGAAGACCGTCTTGGAAAACACCTCGGGATGATCGACCAGGGCCTCGATCAACTTGGCGCAGACATGCTCGCCCTTTGACGGCTCGGCCGATGGATGTTCGGACAGATCCGCCGCCGTGACGATCCACGACACCTGGGGCAACCGCCCGCCGGCGATGTCCGCGCGGAAGGCCTCCACCAGTTGTTCGCCGTCCGAGCGGGTGCGATCCGCGCCGGTCTTGTCTTCCGACACCCAGGCGCGGCCGCGCTGATACAGGGGCGAGTCCTTCGGGCAGGGTCGGAACGGCTTGAACACCGACAGGATGTTGTCGCCGAAATTGTCGTATTCCTGATAGACCTTCCAACTGACGCCCGCCGCCTGGAGCCGTTCAGCGTAGGTGGTCCATTCGTGCGGACCGCGGGCCATCGGCCTGTCCTCGGCCATGTCGGCGCTGGGCGTCTCGTCCTCGCCGTAGTTGCTCATCTCCGGATCGCCGCCGACCTTTCCGCCGCCGTTGCAGCCGGTCCAGAGGTGCAGGCGGTTTGGATAGGTCTGGGTCAGGGTCGAGCAGTGGTAGGCGTCGCAGACGGTGAAGGCGCCGGCCAGGGCGTAGTAGAAGGGCAGGTCGGAGGCCTTGTAATAGGCCATCCGCTTGTGCAGCTCGCGCGAATGGCCCCACTGGTCATAGCGGCCGCCGTTGACGATGGTGATCGCCGCCGTATGGCCCTGATCCGCGCCATCGACCGTATAGGCGTTGGTGGTGCGGGAATCGCCGTGGAAGGGGGCGACGAAGCCGTCCGGATGCTCGACGCTGGGCTGACGCCAGACAGAGGCTCCGCCCGGCAGGCGCTGCGGCCGGGGATCGCCGAAGCCGCGCACCCCGTTCAGGGCCCCGAGATAATGATCGAAGGCGCGGTTCTCCTGCATGAAGATGACCACATGCTCGACATCCATGATCGTGCCCGTGGCGTTGTTGGCGGGAATGGCCATCGCCTTGCGCACCGTCGCCGGCAACAGGTTCAACGCCGCTCCAGCCGCCACGCCGCCCAGAGCGCCCCGCAGGAAAGACCGCCGATCATTTGACATGGATCAAATCCCCCTCTTCAATTTTGGTATAGACCAGATGAAGGGAGATCTTCGGCGAAGTTTTCGTGAAGCTTGAGCGGCGAATGTCTGAACCGTCAGGGGGCTGATCCGGTTCACTTGACCCCACAGACACGACTTCTCATCCTTCGGTGGGGCGGGAATCGACCGTCGATCGAGCGATCCCATGACTCAGCCGGACAGCCTTCACTATCTCGGAGTGCGCGACGCCATCGCCACACGGATCGCGGGAGGAGAGTTGAAGCCCGGCGAACGCCTGCCCTCCGAACGTCAGTTGCAAGTGGGCGGCGGCGTGGCGCGCGGCACGATCCGGGAGGCCCTGTTCCAGCTGGAGGCCGAGGGGATCATCTATCGCAAGGACCGCAGCGGCTGGTACGTCTCGCCCCCGCCGGTGGTCTATGATCCGACCCGGTGGGAAGGCTTCATGTCCTATGTCGAGGCCCAGGGCCGCCGCCCGGAGACCGAGACCCTCAGCAAGACGGAAATCGCCTGCACCCCCGCCCTGGCCCCCATCTTCGGCCGCCCGGTCGGCGCGCCGATGTATCGCATTCGCCGACGGCGTTCAGTCGATGGCCGCGCCGTCCTGGTGGAGACCATCGTCGTCGACGCGGCCCTGGCTCCGGACCTGCTCAGCCACCCGCTGGACGGTTCGCTGACCAGCGTCCTGAAGTCCGCCTATAATATCGCCGTGGCCCGCAACCGGGTGGACATGCAGCCGTGCGCCCTGACCCGCGGCGAGGCCGAGGCGCTTCAGGTCAAGTCGGGACTGCCGGGGCTGAATGTGGTCCGCACCAGTTATGACGCCCAGGGTCGCGTGGTCGAGTTCGACCGCGAATACTGGCGCCACGACGCCCTGAAGATCAGCGTCGATATCCGGGTGCGTTAGGAAAGGCCGGCGCGCCGGGCCGCTTCGACCTCCAGGGCGGGGATCAGATCGGCCACCGTGTCGATGACCAGATCGGCGCCCGCGTCACGCAGCCGGTCGGCGGCGGCCTTCAACAGAACGGCGCGTTCATCGCCGTCCAGATCGGCCAGGGCCTGGGCGGTCAGACCGACCATATTGCCTGAGGCGGCCACGCCGATGGTGAAACAGCCGGCATTGCGCCCCTCGGCGACACCCACCTCCGCATCGTCCACCTTGACCACGCGCGACAGGGGCCAGACGCCCAGGTCGGCGCAGGCCTTGTAGATCATCAGCGGCGAGGGCCGCCCCTGCGGGGTCTCGTGCGCGCAGACCACCAGGTCGGGTGCATAGGCCTGGGCGGCGGCGCGCGGCAGGATCGCCTGCATCATCTCGCGCGTATAACCGGTGCAGGAGGCGATCTTCAGACCCTGGCCGCGCAGATGCGCCACGGCGTCCGCGGCGCCGGGGATCAGATCCGCCGTCTCCTCGGCCAGACGGATCATCGGGGCCTGGAGTTCGGCCATGACCTGATCGACAGCCTGCTGGTCCGGCGCCGCGGCGTGGGCCGCCATCCAGGCCTGGTTGATCCGGGGCTGTTCGAACAGGGCGCGGACGTGGTCGGCCTTGGCCCGGCCCATGTCGCGGCGGGCCTCCTCTTCACTGACGGGCGCGCCGAGGAAGGCGAAGGCCTCCATCAGGGCCAGCACCGGGGCGCGGCTGCCGAAATCGACCATGGTGCCGGCCCAGTCGAAAACGACCATGTCGAAGCTGTCGCGGATGGAGGTCATGGTTCGAACGTCTCCTGAAACAGGTCTGCGATCACCTCTTCGCCAAAGGCGAAGGCGGTGGAGGCGCCGTTGCCGGCGGTGATGAGGGCGAGGCGAACGCAGGGGTGCGGCGCGGCGACCAGGTCGGCGTGCGGACCGCGGGCATAGGTCCCCGTCCAGCGTTGCAGGACGGGCGGCGCGGGCCGGCCGGTGGCGGCGCGCCATTCATCCAGGATCAGTTGATCGACCGTCTCGTCGGCGAACGGATCGGGCGTAGCGGCGTCGTGATGGCTGTCGCCCACGACCAGGGCGCCGTCGGCGTCCTGCACCGCGATCAGGTGGACCCCCTCGGCCAGGGCCCGGCCCTGCTCCGCCTCCAGCCGCGTGCGCAGGGCGGCGGCCTCCGGCAAGTCGGCGTAGCCGCCGTAGCGAACCAGACCCAGGTCGGACATGACCGGCGCCGGCAAGTCGAAGCCGGGCGACGCCAGCCGCATCATCTGCAACTTGCAGCGCGCCAGGCCGGCGTCAGCCAGGCAATCCGGGAACAGGCTGACCAGATCGTCTCCGGGACAGACCACCACCCGCGCGGCCTCCACGACGCCCCGGCCCGTGACGACGCGCGGCGGCTCGACCGCCTGGACGACGGTCTGACGCAGAAACTCGACCCCGAAACGCCCCTCCAGCCACGCGGCCAGTCGCGGGATGGCCGTGCGGGAGTCCACACGCAATTCATGAGGGCTCCAGAGGGCGGCGACCGTGTCGGGTCCGGTCGTCTCCGGCGACCGGACCCGCGCCTCGTCCGGCGTCATCAGCCGACAGCCCTCGCCCATCTCGGTGGCCATGAAGGCTTCCAGCACGGCGGCGGCCTCGGGCCTGCGTACGGGCAGCCAGAGGCCGTGTTGCAGGATCGGCACACCCGCCTCGCCCGCGACCTCGTCCCAGACGGCGCGGCTGCGATGCGCGCGGCGCCACACCCGGCCGCGCGGCTGGCCGGTGACGGTGACGAACCCGAAGTTCCGGATCGAGGCGCCGTTCGCCTGGGCGTCACGGTCGATCACCACCACCGAAAGGCCGCGCCGTGCAGCGGCCAGGGCGCAGGCCAGGCCGACGATTCCCGCCCCCACCACGGCGACGTCGTACCGTCCCATCATCCCATCATCCTCGTCATTCAAGCGTCGCAGCAGTGGTCTAGACCACGCGGGTGCAACAGGATGATGTCAAACGATGAATCGGATGCGGCTCTGGCTGGCGAAGGCCAACCCCGTTGTCTTTGTGGCGTTCGCGGGCCTGGCGGGATTTTGCGCCTATTTCTCCATGTACGCCTTCCGCAAACCCTTCACGGCCGCGACCTTCGATGTCGTGGCCGGTTGGGATTTCGCCCTGGACTACAAGATCGCCCTCGTGATCGCGCAGGTGGCCGGCTACGCCCTGTCCAAGCTGATCGGGATCAAGGTGATCGCGGAGATGCGGCCCGAACGCCGAGCGGCCGCGATCATCCTGCTGATCGGCGTCTCCTGGATCGCTTTGGTTCTGTTCGCGGTCGTGCCTGCGCCATGGAATGTCGCGGCCCTGTTCCTCAACGGCCTGCCGCTCGGTCTGATCTGGGGCCTCGTGTTCGGTTTCATGGAGGGGCGACGCACCAGCGAGGTGCTGGGGGCGATCCTGTGCGCCAGCTTCATTCTGTCTTCCGGCGTCGTGAAATCGGTCGGCAAGGCCTTGATGGAGAACTGGCAGGTCAGCGAGTTCTGGATGCCGGCGGCCGTCGGGGTGGTCTTCATGCCTCTGCTGGCCGTTTCGGTGCTGGCCCTCGCCACCCTGCCCGCGCCCAGTCCCGCTGACGAAGCCGAGCGCGTGGCGCGTCGGCCGATGATGGCCAGGGAGCGCGCCGCCTTCCTGGCCGCGCACTGGCCGGTGCTGCTTCTGCTGGTCGCCGCCTATGTGATGCTGACGGCCTTCCGCGACCTGCGCGACAACTTCGCCGCCGAAATCTGGCAGGCGCTGGGCTACGGCGACGCCGCCTCGGTCTTCACCGCTAGCGAAGGGCCGGTGGCGGCCCTGTCGCTGGTGGCGATGGGCGTGTTGATCGCGGTGAAGAACAACGGCCGGGCCCTGCTGTTCATGCACGGCGTCATTCTGGCCGGGTTCGCCATCCTGGGCGCCTCGACCCTCGCCTTTCAGCAGGGCCTGCTGTCGCCGATCGTCTGGATGATCGCCGGCGGCGCGGGCCTGTACCTCGCCTATACCCCCTTCAACGCCATGCTGTTCGACCGGATGATCGCCTATTCGGGCACGGTCGCGACTGCCGGTTTCCTGATCTATGTGGCCGACTCCACCGGTTATCTGGGCAGCGTGGCGCTGCTGCTGTTCAAGAATTTCGGCGCTGTCGATCTGCCTTGGCTGCCCTTTTTCGTGGGCGCCGCCTACGCCACCAGCCTGGCCGGCCTCATATTGGTCGGAGGCGCCGCAATCCTGTTCCTGCGAGGACGTGGAGATGGATCTCCCTCTCCCAAGGGCTCGGAGAGCCAAGAGCGCCCCTGAGGGCGACGGCGGTTAAACTAGTCGTGATCTTCATCCACCGGCTGGTGGGTGAAGCCTTTGACGCCGCTCAGCGGTTTGGCGTCGCGGCCGATCTCGACGTCGCTTTCGGCATAGGCGACCAGAAGGCGCGCCAGGTCCGTCAACGCGCTTTCGTGGATGCGTTCATAGCCGTGGCTGGCGTCGATGCCGAAGGTGACCAAGGCCGTCCGGATGTCGGCGCCGGACTCCAGCGCCGAGGCCGAGTCCGAGCGGTAATAGCGAAAGACGTCCTTCTGGTGCGGGATGTCATGCTCGCGCGCCAGCTGAACCAGTTTGCGCGACAGGTGCCAGTCGAACGGGCCCGTCTGGTCGGCCATAGCGATGGTGACGCCGAACTCGGACGAGTTCTGGCCCGGCGCGGTCGTGCCGTTGTCGACGGTGACCATGGCCGCCACGTCCGGGATCAGCACGGACGAAGCACCCAGCCCCACCTCCTCCGCGATGGTGAACAGCCACCAGGTGTCGACCGTCGGGATGCGCTCTTCCCGGATCATGCATTCCAGCGCGGCCAGCAGGGTGGCGACCCCCGCCTTGTCGTCCAGATGGCGCGAGACGATGAAGCCGGTGTCCATGAACTCGGGCTGAGGGTCGATGGCGACGATGTCGCCGACGTCCACGCCAAGCGCCAGGGTGTCGTCACGCCCGTGGGTCACGGCGTCGATGCGCAGCTCGATCTGGCGCCAGCTCACGGGCTGGGTGTCCACCTCCTCGTTGAAGGTGTGGCCCGAGGCCTTCAGCGGAAGGATGGTCCCGCGCCAGGCGCCGCCCTCTGAGAAGATCGTGGCCCGCGCGCCCTCGGCGAAGCGGGACGACCAGTGACCGATGGCCACCAGCTCCAGCCGGCCATTGTCCTTCACCTGTTTGACCTGGGCGCCCAGGGTGTCGACGTGGGCGACGATGGCGCGGGCGGGCTTGGCGGTCCGGCCCGGCAGCCGGGCCCGGATGGCGCCGCGCCGGGTCAGCTCATAGTCGAGCCCGAGCCGCTCCAGCTCGCGGCACAACTGCCACACCGCCTCGTCCGTATAGCCGGTGGGGCTGGGCGTGTTCAGCAGGTCGGCGAGGCGGGACTTGAGGTAGTCTAGGTCTATCGCAGGACGGGCCAAGGGGCCTCCTTCAGACGTCGGCCCGGACCACGGCGCGCGCCGAGGTCGGGGCGGACAGGGGAAACAGCAGGTCGATGAACCGCTCGGCCGTCGGCTGGGGTTCGTGATTGGCCAGGCCGGGGCGTTCGTTGGCCTCGATGAAGGCGTAGTCGGCCTCGCGCGGCGACTTCACCATCAGGTCGACGCCGGTGACGGGGATGTCGATGGCGCGGGCGGCGGCGACGGCGGCGCGGATCAGGGTCGGGTGCACCTCCTCCGTCACATCATGGATGGTGCCGCCCAGATGCAGATTGGCCGCCTTACGCACCAGCACCTCCGCCCCCTCCGGCGCAACGTCGTCCAGCCGATAGCCGGCCTCGGCCAGCGTCCGCTCGGTCTCGCCGTCGATGGGAATGGTCGATTCCCCGCCTGTGGCGGCGGCGCGGCGACGGCTCTGATGCTCGATCAGGGCGCGCAGGGTTGAGCGACCGTCGCCGACGACGCGCGGCGGGCGACGCAGGGCGCAGGCCACGACCTTGTAGTCGATCACCACCAGGCGCAGGTCCTCGCCCTGGACCTGTTCCTCGATCAGCACCTGCGAACAGATGCGACGCGCGCGGACCAGGGCCGTCTGGACCTCGTTCATCGTCGTCAGGCCGACGGCGACGCCCTGGCCCTGCTCGCCCCGCGCGGGCTTGACCACCAGGGCGCCGAACCTGGCCAGGGCGGTGTCGATGGCGGACGGGTCGCCGGGGTCGATCCGCTCGGGCACGCGCACCCCGGCCGCCTCGACGATGCGCCGCGTCATCCGCTTGTCGTCGCAGATGCTGAGCGCCACGGCCGACGTCAGCTCCGACAGGCTCTCGCGGCACCGCACCGACCGGCCGCCCCAGTTCAGGCGGAACAGCCCGCCCTCGGCGTCGATGATCTCGGTATGGATGCCGCGCCGGCGCGCCTCGTTGACGATGATCCGGGCATAGGGGTTCAGGTCATGGTCGTCGGTCGGACCGACGAAGAGGGCCTCGTTGATCGGATTCTTGCGCTTGACCCCGAAGAAGGACACGCGGCGAAACCCCAGCTTCTCGTACAGGGCGATGGCCTGATCGTTGTCGTGCATGACCGACAGGTCCATGTGGGCCAGGCCCTGGGTCTTGAAATGCTCGGCCAGACGCCGGACCAGGGCCTCGCCGACGCCCGGCTGGGTCGCCTGGGGATCGACGGCGAGACACCACAGGGACGAACCGCATTCGGGATCGTCGAAGGCGCGGACATGATTGACCCCCGTCACGGTGCCGATCACCGCTCCGGTGGTCGTGTCCTCGGCGACGAAATAGGTCAGGGTCCGGTCATCGCGATGCGACCAGAAGAAGTCCGGCGGGACCGGCACCATCTTGCGCTTGGCGTAGATGTCGTTGACCGCCTGGGCGTCCATCTCGGACGTCAGGCGCCGGACGGTGAACCCCCTCGGCTGGCGGCGGCTGGCGCGATAGGTGGCCAGTTCCAGCCGATAGGTGTGCGACGGATCCAGAAACAGCTCCTGCGGCGCCTGGGCCAGCAAGACATGCGGATTACGGACATAGAAGGCGATGTCGCGGCGGTCCGGCCCCTCGGCGCGCAGGGCGTCGACCAGCGGCTCGGCCGTGTCGAAGGTCTGGGCGAACAGCAGCCGCCCCCAGCCGCAGTCCAGCACGGCGTTGGGGCTGGGCCCCTCCCCCGTCCGCACCGGCGGCTTCAGCCCCTCATGACGCAGCCGCTTGAGCCGGTGCGCCTTGGATCGTTCGGGGCGGATGTCAGACGCCATGCTGTTGCATCCACATCTCGAGCACGGCGACCTGCCACAGTTCGGACCCGCGCAGCGGCGTGATGTGCTCGGTCGGATTGGCGAAGAGGATGTCCAGATAGGCCTTGTCGAACAGGCCCCGGTCGCGCGCCGCCGAATTGGTCAGGGCCTCGCGCACCATCTCCAGATAGGGGCCCTGGATGTATTTCAGCGCGGGGACGGGGAAATAGCCCTTCTTGCGGTCGATCACCTCGGACGGGATCACCAGACGCGCCGCCTCCTTCAGCACCCCCTTGCCGCCCTGGGCCAGCTTGTGTTCGGGCGGAATCCGGCCGGCCAGCTCGACCAGCTCGTGGTCGAGGAAGGGCACCCGCGCCTCCAGACCCCAGGCCATGGTCATGTTGTCGACCCGCTTCACCGGGTCGTCGACCAGCATCACCTGGCTGTCCAGACGCAGGGCCTGATCGACCGGCGTGGCGGCGCGGCCTTGCGCGAAATGGGCCTCGACCAGCGCCCGGCTGACGTCGGTGTCGGCCATGTATGCGCCGTTCAGCTGGGTCTTCAGCGTCGCATGGCTGCGGTCGAAGAAGGCCTTGGCGTAGGTCTCGACCGGGTCGGCCGTCTCCAGCATCGGCGGGTACCAGTGATAGCCGGCAAAGACCTCGTCCGCCCCCTGGCCCGACTGCACCACCTTGATATGTTTCGAGACTTCCTGGCTCAGCAGATAGAAGCCGACATTGTCATAGCTGACCATCGGCTCCGACATGGCCCCGATCGTCCCCGGCAGGGCCTCCATCAGCCGCTGGTGCGGCACGAAGATCTGGTGGTGTTTGGTCCCATAGTGTTTGGCGATCAGGTCGGAATAGACGAACTCGTCGCCCTTCTCGCCATTGGCCGCCTCGAAGCCGACCGAGAAGGTCATCAGATCCTTCTGGCCCAATTCCGCCAGCAGGCCGACGATCAGGCTGGAGTCGACCCCGCCCGACAGCAGCACGCCGACCGGCACATCCGCGACCATGCGGCGCTTCACCGCCTCGCGCAGACTGTCCAGCACACGGTCGCGCCAGTCCTCGGCGGTCAGGGCCGCGTCCTCGGCATGGCGGGTCATGTCGGGCTGCCAGTACAGCCGGTCCTTCGCCGTCCCGTCCGCCTCGATCACCCGGATCGTCGCCGGGGGAAACTTCTTCACCCCCTTCAGGATGGTGTGCGGCGGCGGAACGACCGCATGGAAGGTCATGTAGTGGTGCAGGCCGACCGGATCGATGGTCTTGTCCACGTCTCCCGCGGCCAGCAGGGCCGGCAGGGTCGAGGCGAACCGCAGCCGCTGGCCGCTCTCGGCCAGATACAGCGGCTTGATGCCGAACCGGTCGCGGGCGATCACGGTGCGGCCCGTGTCACGCTCATGCAGGACGAAGGCGAACATGCCCTTGAATCGCTCGACGCAGGCCTCGCCCCAGGCCTTCCAAGCCTTGATGATGACCTCGGTGTCGCCGTGCGAGAAGAAGCGGAAGCCTAGCCCCTGCAGCTCTTCGCGGAGTTCAGGATAGTTGTAGATGCAACCATTGAAGGCCAGGGTCACGCCCAGGTCGGCGTCGACCATCGGCTGCTGCGCCGCCTCCGACAGGTCGATGATCTTCAGCCGGCGATGCCCCAGCCCCACCGGGCCGCGCATCACTATGCCGGACCCGTCCGGTCCACGGGGCGAGAGCGCATCGGTCATGCGTTGGACAGCCCCGGCGTCGGCCGGCCGTCCATCGAAATTGATCTCGCCGCTAAGACCGCACATGGGTCCTCCTTGAATTGTGGAAGCAGCGTGTACAAATGGTTCGTGCACGAAAGAGTTCAACCGGATGAGCGATATTTCTCCCGACGCGGCCGAAGACCTGTCCACGTCCCTGCTCCGCTCGGTGCGCCGGATCGCCCAGGCGATCGACGTCCGGTCGCGCGAGATCGCCCGGCTGACAGGCCTGACCCTGCCGCAACTTCTTGTGCTGCAATCGATCCGCGCGATGGGCGAGGTGAGCACCAGCGCCATTTCGCGCGACGTCTCCATGTCGGCGCCCACCGTGGTGGCCGTTCTCGACAAGCTGGAGGCCAAGGGGATGGTCGTCCGCTATCGGTCCAGCATCGACCGACGTGTGGTTCACGCGCGCCTGACCGAGCCTGGCCGCCAGGCGCTGGCGGCGTCGCCGGGCCTGCTGGGCCAGAATTTCACGACCCGGTTCGACGGCCTTTCGCGCATGGATCGAGAGACGATGACCGCCGCAGCGGATCGCCTCGCCACGATGATGTCCGTCCGTAGCGCCGCCCCCGAGGATCCATCCTCGTCCTGACCCGGCCCCGCCGAATGGCGAGACCCGGCCTTACCCCGGCCGCCACTCGCTGAGCCCTTGGCCTTGGGCGTCCTCGAAGGCGACCCGGTCCAGTTGGACCGCGCCGATACAGACCGGGCGCTGATCCGGTCCAGCGGCGCGACAACGAATGGCGCGGCCGTCCGCAAAGGCCGTCATCCGCCCCTCCAGCACCAGTCGATACCCGTTCGTCGGCGCGACCGGGGCCTGGTCGCCCTCGGCGCGGACGGTGAATTCATAGGCCCGGCCGTTGCGGCGGCCGAGGCGCGAACCGTCTTCCTCGAACACGGCCGCCAGACCAAAGGTCTGGGGCGAGACCGCCCTCGCGCCGTCCGCCGCCGGATCGCTCGGAACGCCCGGACAGCCATCCGTGCGCAACCACGGGCGCGGCAGCCAGAACCCCTCGGCCGCTTCCCAGCTGTCGGCCCCGCCCGCGACCATCGGCGAACCCGTCCAATCGGCCGGCGCCAGGGTCAGTTTCAGGCTCTTGCCCTTGTCGCCCCAGGACCAGGCGGCCAGCCCGTCGCCCCCCGTCGCCCCAGCCGTCGACCGACCCGCGGGCGCGGGCCCGGCGCAGCCGAAGGCCTGACGGATGACGAAGCGGCGACCGGCCAGGGTGGCCCCGCCCGGGTCCTTGCCGGCGGCATAGGCCGAGGCCGCGACATCCATGGCCTGCAAGAGCCCGGTCCGGTCCAGCACCGGCGCGGGACCGATGGCGACGACCGGCGGCGCGCTGACGGCCGGGGCCGGCGGCGGAGCAGGGGCGGCCTCCTCGCGCTGGCAGGCGGCGAGGAAAACAAGGGACGCCGCAAGCGCGACGACCGACGGGCGAGGCGACACGGTCGGTTCCAGCATGAATCCACCCTAGCATGGGTTCGCGCTTTCGGGGGCCATCGTGCGAAAAAGGTTGACGAAAGCTACGGAGACCGGTCTGCACAGGGTCATGACCTTCGATCAGATCGCCGCCCTGGCGGTGCTCATCGGCGTGGTCGGCGTGCTGATCCACGGCAAGCTTCGCGCCGATGTCGTCGCCCTGACTGGAGCCGCCGTCCTGCTGCTGCTGGGGGTGGTGCGGCCGGTCGAGGTGCAGAGCGCCTTCGCCAGCCCCGCTGTCATCGCCCTGGCCGGCCTGTTCGTCATCGCCTACGCCATCGAACTGTCGGGCCTGTTGGGCCTGCTGATCCGCCAGGCCACCCGACTGGCGGCCCGGATCGGGGCCATGGGCATCTGGATCGTCATCGGCCTGTGCGGCGCCGTCGGCGGTTTCCTGAACAATACGCCGGTGGTGGTGCTGGCGGCGCCGGTGATCCGCGACGTCGCCCAGTCCCTGCAGCTGTCGCCCAAGCGGTTCCTGATGCCGCTCAGCCATGTGACGGTGATGGGCGGCCTGCTGACCCTGATCGGCACCTCGACCAATCTGCTGGTCAACGACATGGCTCGCAATGCGGGCCAGCCGGTCTTCGGCCTGTTCGAGATCACGCCCGTGGGCCTGTTCATCGCCGTGATCGGCGGCCTGTGGCTCTATTTCGTCGGCGCCCGGCAACTGGGCCGGTCGGTGGCCAAGGACGAGGCCCAGGCCGCGCGCCTGGCCGAGTTGGAAGGCGCGCGTCGCCGCGCCGAGGCGGAGGCGGCCGGACGCCGCCGTCGCGCCCTGCCCTTCGGCCTGCCGCGCCTGGGGGAATCGCGCAACCAGTCGGACGGCTCGGGCGACGCCCATCTGGGCGACGTCGCCCTGTTCGGCGCGGCGGATCGCCCCTTCCGGCTTCGGCCCGCGCTGATCTCCCTGGCGATCTTCGCTCTGGTGATCGCCTCTGCCGCGCTCGGCTGGGCCCCGATCGCGGCCTCGGCCTTCGCCGGGGCGGTGGCGCTGATCCTGCTCAGGGTCATCACCCCCGAAGAGGCCTATGCCGGGCTGCGGCCCGAAATTCTGCTGCTGATCGCGGGCATGGTGGTGGTCGGCACCGCCATCGAGGTGACGGGCCTGGCGTCCGCCGGGGCGGACCGGCTGATCGACGTGATCCGGCCGATGGGACCCCTGGGCGCGCTGATCGTGCTTTACGGCGTGACCCTGTTCGCGACGGAGCTCCTGTCCAACGCCACCGTCGCCGTGTTGATCACCCCCATCGCCGTGGCCCTGGCCGAAAGCCTGGGCGTCGATCCCCGCCCGTTCCTGGTGGGCGTGATGATGGCCGCCTCAGCCGCTTTCGCGACCCCGTTCGGCTATCAGACCAATGTGCTGGTCTTCAACATGGGCGGCTACAGCTACATGGACTTCGTCCGTGTCGGCCTGCCGTTGAACCTGGTCACCTGGGTCGCCGCGATGATCGCCATCCCGGTCTTCTTTCCGTTCTGACCCGACCAACGCGCTTCGGCGCCGGTCTGGCGGGCACGACGCATGGATCCTTCAAGATCTGGTGCGGGCGGCCGGGGTCGAACCGGCAAGGGCTTGCGCCCGGCAGATTTTAAGTCTGCTGCGTCTACCAGTTTCGCCACGCCCGCGAGCCGGTCCGGCTCTATAGCCAGAACCGGACCGTGTGGCCAAGCGACCTAGTGTGCGGCCGGCGTCGCTGTCGTCGTCGCCGGTCGCATGGCGCGGAAATCGACGTCGGAATCGGCGATCAGCCAGAGCAAGCCCGCCCAGGCGGCGACGTTCTGGCTCAACTGCGCCGGGTCGATCTTGTCCAGGGTGTCGTTGGCGGTGTGGTGCAGGTCGAAATAGCGGGTCCCGTCCTGCGCCAGACCGAAGAAGGGCACGCCCAGCGGCCCCATGGGCCCGACATCGACCCCGCCGTCGGTCTCGACCTGGTCCGACGCCAGGACGCCGAGCGGATAGAGGACGCGGGTCGCCGCCTTCTGGAAGTCCGAGCCCTGGGCGCCGGCGGGCAGGCGCAGCGCATAGACCCGGTCCGCGCCGAAGTCGCTTTCGCCGGCGATCACGTGTTTCTCCAGGGCGGCGCCCTGGTTGCGGGCGTAGACGCCGCCGCCGTTGCCGGTCTGGGGCGTGGGCTGGGCCACTTCCTCGGAGCCGTAGAAGATCACCCGCAGGGTCCGCGCGGGGCGTCTGCCGCTGTCGGCGATGGCCTTGGCCGCCGCGACCGTGATGGCGCCGCCCGCCCCGTCGTCGATGGCGCCGGTGCCCAGATCCCAGCTGTCCATGTGCGAGCCCAGCACGATGACCTCCTCCGGCCGGGTCGCGCCAGGCAGATCGCCGATGACGTTCTGGCTGTGGGTCTCATAGGTGCGGGCGGTCGAGGTCAAGCGCATCCGCACCGGCTCGCCCAGGGCGATCAACCGGCTGACCTGGTCGGCGTCCGGCGCGGACAGGGCGAAGGATGGGATGGTGGGCTTGCCGTCCACATAGCGGGTGGTGCCGGTGTGGGGCATGCGGTCCTCGTCCGATCCGACCGAACGCATGATGAAGGCCGCCGCGCCCTTGGCCGCCGCCACGCCGGGACCGGCGCCGCGCACCCGGGTATGGGGACCATAGCCCGAGCCGTCCTGCATCGGGTGCATCTGACCCAGATCGACATAGACGATCTTGCCGCGAACGGTCGCCGAATCGGCCGCCTGCAGGTCTTCAAAACTGGAGAATCGCACCACGTCCGCCTCGACCCCGCCGCGCGGCGTGGCGGGCGAATGGCCCAGGGCGGCGGCGACCAGCGACTGGGCGTTCCTGCCGACGATGGCGGCCGAGCCTTCGCCCCGCTCCCAGCCGACCAGCGGGAATTCTTCGATGCGGACGTTCTGGAAGCCGTGGGCGCGCAGATAGTCGGCGGCCCAGGCGGCGGCGTCCTGCTCGGACTTCGACCCGGCCGGCCGCGCGCCGAAGCGGGTGGTCAGCTGGGTGACATAGTCCAGGGCGATGTTCGACGTCAGCGCCGCGTCACGAACCGCGATGGCGCGCTCCACCGTGGCTGCGTCCTGGGCCCTGGCCAGCGGAGCAGCGGCGGCGACAAACCCGAGCGCGAGCGCGCTGACGGTCAGCAGACGGAAGGACATCGGCAGGCTCCAGACTCGGGGAAGAGCCGCAGCCTAGAAAGACTCAGCCGTTCTGGAAATAGGGTTCGACCAAGCCCTGCAGTTTGACCGTCAGGGCCTTGCCCTTGCGGTCCACCCGATTGCCCAGCGCCAGCCGCACCCAGCCCTCCGAGACGCAATATTCCTCGACATTGGTCTTTTCCTCGCCCTTGAAGCGAATGCCGACGCCGCGTTGCAGCACGTCCGCATCATGGAACGGGCTGGAGGGATCGACGGAGAGGCGGTCGGGGGGCGTGTCGGACATGATCGTTCGGCGGCTCGGATATCGGGAAGGCGCGGTGATAGCCGCGCCCGGCCCTCATGCCAACCGAAACCGGCGATCAGCCCATGTAGTGATGAACAGCGGCGCCGACCCAGATCAGCCCCGCAGCGGGCACGACCAGGATCAACACCCGTCGCAGGCGGTGCGCGATATACAGAACCTCGCCCATCATGGCGGACACCCTCGATATGATCGTCGCCCTGTATCTGGGCGTGAGGGATATGATCCGCCAGTAGGGTTATCGTCGGGAAATCGTCAGGCTACGCATCAATGCGGATGCGCCTACTGCACCGTCTGGCGCGGCGGGGCGTCTGTAGCGGCGGGCTTGTAAGGCTGCGGGCCGGCGGCGGCGGGCGCGGCCGCCGGGCTCGCCGCAGGTCGGCTGGCAGGGCGGCTGGCGGGCCGACGGGCCGGCTGGCGGGCGGCGGGACGAGGCGTGGGCCGCGCCTGGGGCGCTGTCGCGACGGCGGGCGTGGGCGAAGGCGTTGCGGCGGCCGGCTGGGCCGCAGGCTGTGCGGCCGGGGTCGCGGCGGGCGGCGGCGTCGCGGCTTCGGCGGCGGCGGCGCGGGCGGCCATCTGCTGGGCCTGGAACCGGGCGGCCAGTTTCTCGGTCAGTTCCTTAGCCTGGGGCGCCGTCATCTGGGCCATGATGGCGGCCAGGGTGCGCGGACGCATGGCGGCGGCGACCGGCAGGCGGACCCGATCCTCCAGGCTGGCCATGACCGGCGCGGCCTCCTTGGGGCGCATGGCGGAATAGACCTGGACCAGCCGATCGATCTCGGCCTTCTCGCGCTCGTCGACCTGGCCCAGCATCTGTTTCATCTCGGCCTTCAGCGCCGCCAGGGCCTGAACCTTGGCGTCCAGTTTCTGCTCGGCGGCGACCATCAGCGGCAGGGTGGTCGCGAAATCCTGGTCGCGCGCGTCCAGTTCGGTGCGGCGCTGCGACAGCGACTGGATGATCTTCAATTCGGCCGGCGAAATGCCCGCCTGCTGGGCCAGTTGTTCGGGCGACAGGGCGCAGGTGCCGGGCAGGGCCGGCTTGGCCGGGGCGCCGGCGGCGGCCGGCGCCTCTTCCGCCCAGGCCTTGGCGCCCTCGAACAGGCCGGGCGCGACGCCGACGGCGCGCACCGCGACAACCCCGCCAATGGCGACGGCGATCAGGGGCAGAAGGCGGGGTATGCGAGCCATGAAATGGGGTTCCGAACTCAGGCGGCGAACAGATCGTCGTCGAGATTACGACGCGCGGCGTTGAGGCTTTGTTTGGCGGAATGGTTAGCGGAGCCGACGGAGGTCAGGGCCTGGACGATGGCGGCGACGTTGTCGCGACCCGCCGGCGCCCCGGCTCGCGACGTCGCGGCGGGGCTGGACATGCCCTGAATGCGCTGGGCCAGGGCGGCCATGCGCCGGGCGCGTTCGTCATCATCATTGACCACGGCGGTGGGCGAAGGCGCGGACGCGACCGGCCGAACGATTTCGGGGCGCGGGGCCGTCTCTTCCTGTTGCAGCCGCATCGGCGCCGCGACGGGGGCGCGGGCGATCAGGGCTTCCAGCTGTTGCTTCACCTCGCGCGCCTTGATGATGCGGTCGTGCAGCAGGTCCGTCTCCTGGCCCGAGGCGCGCAGGGTCGCCAGGGCGGCCTCGGCGCGGCCGGCGGCGGCGTTCAGCTCGGTCACCGCCTGGGCGAAGGCGACCTGGCCGGTGCGCAGGGCCGAAAGCTTGCGTTCCAGCTTGATCCCGTAGCCCACCGCCGCGACGAGCAGCAGCATCAGCACCGCATCCATGATCATGCCGGTCATCAGCGGGGTCCTCTTATGCGGGCGGCGATTTCCGGGTTCACCGGGCCTTCGATGCGGACGGCGATATGCTGCCCCTTGCGGCCCATTCGGCCCGTCGTCAGGGGGATGGCGCCGGCGCGGATCGAGACTTCCGAATCCGGCGTGGCGTTCAGCATCATCGTATCGCCGACCTTGAGATTCAGCACGGTGGACAGGGGCATCATCTGCTCGTCCAGCACGGCGCGCACCTCGGTCTCGGTCGTCCAGAGTTCGGTGGCCAAGTGGCCTTCCCAGATGTTGTCGCGGCCGAACTTCTCGCCCATGAACTGCTGCAGCAGCATTTTCCGGATCGGTTCCAGCGTCGCATAGGGCAGAAGAAGCTCGATTCGCCCGCCGCGGTCTTCCATGTCGATGCGAAGCTTGATCAGGATGGCGGCGTTGGCCGGCCGGGCGATGGCGGCGAAGCGCGGATTGGTCTCCAGCCGGTCCAGGTTGAAGGTGACGGGCGTCAGGGGTTCGAAGGCCAGGCGGGCGTCGTTCAGCACCACCTCCACCATCCGCTGCACCAGCACCCGTTCGATCGTGGTGTAGGGGCGCCCCTCGATCCGCAGGGCCGCCGTGCCGCGACGCCCGCCCAGCAGCACGTCGACGATCGAATAGATCAGATTGGAATCGACCGTCAGCAGACCATAGTTGTCCAGTTCCTCGGCCCGGAAGACCGCCAGGATCGCCGGCAGCGGGATCGAGTTCAGATAGTCGCCGAAGCGGATCGACGAAATATTGTCCAGCGACACCTCGACGTTGTCCGAGGTGAAGTTCCGCAGCGAGGTCGTCATCAACCGCACCAGGCGGTCGAACACGATCTCCAGCATCGGCAGGCGTTCGTAGGAGACGAGCGCCGAATTGATGATGGCGCGTATGCCGGACTTTTCCGAACCGTCGTCGTCGCCCAGGTCGAAGCCCAGCAGGCTGTCGATCTCGTCCTGGTTCAGGACGCGTTCGGACAGGGCGTCCGCCGGATCGCCCATGCCGCCGAAGGAATCGAGCGCCGTATCGGTCATGCCTACTGCACCAGCATTTCTTCGATCAGGACCGCGTCCACCTTGCCGGGCGCCGCGACCAGATTGACGCGGCGCAGGATCTCCGCCCGAAGCTGGTAGGTGCCGGCCGAGCCGCTCAGATCCTCGGGACGCAGTTCGCGCACGAAGCCGGTGAACATGTCCTGCAGGCGCGGCATCTCGGACTGAAGATGCGTCGCCACCTCGGCGTCGTGCATCTCCAGCGTCAGCTTCAGCTTCAGGAAGGTCGGCCGGCCGTCGGCCGACTGGATGTTCATGACCATGTCCGGCAGGGTGTAGAAGGTGACGCCGTCAGGCCCTTCGCTGATCTTGCCCAGAGCCGGATCGGCTTCGCCGCCTTCGGCGGGCGCGCCGTGTCCGCCGCCTTCGGCCTTCTTCTCTTCCTTGCCGTGACCGCCCTTTTCCTCAGCCTTCTCCTCGCCGTGACCTGCGGCGGCGGCTTCCTCGCCATGGGCCTCGGCCGGCTTGGGCTTCATCAGGAAGAAGGCCGCCGCGCCGCCGCCGCCCAGGACCAGCAGGGCCACGGGCGCGATGATGAACAGGATCGGCAGCTTCTTTTTCTTGGGCGCGCCCTCTTCGCCCTCGGCCGCGTCCGCATCGACCGACTTGTCGGCGGGCGCATCGGCGTTCGGGTCGCCCTTCTTCTTGCCAAACTTGAACATGCGCTCGCCCCGGAGAATCTCATGGGGAGGATCGGCCCGGCTTGGTTAACGCGACGTTTACAAACGGCAGTTTTTGCCGGGCGTCACCGGCCTCCCGCCCCCTCAAACCGCCATTCCTGCTGGATTAACCCTGTTGGCACGGTCGTTGCGAGGGAGAAATCGAAGGAGCACGCCACTCGTGGAAAACGCCGCCTATATCGGATTGTCCCGTCAGATGACGCTGCGTCGCGAACTCGACATCGTGGCCAACAACGTCGCCAACGCCGACACCACCGGATTCAAGGTCGAACAGCTGATGGTCGGGACGGAAGTGGGCCAGCGCGCCCGCAACGACTCCATCCGCCCCTCGGCCAGCTTCGTGCTGGACAACGGCGTGGGCCGCGACTTCGGCCAGGGCTCGATGTCCGAGACCGGCCGCCCCCTCGACTTCGCCATCGCCGGCGAGGGCGCCTTCTTCACCGTTCGAGACGGCGCGGCCGGCGAGGCCTACACCCGCGACGGCGCCTTCACCATGGATCCGGAAGGCCGGCTGACCACCAAACAGGGTCAGGCCGTGCTGGGCGGCGGGGCGGAGATCGTGCTGGACCCGGCCCTCGGCGCCCCCTCCGTCGGCGCAGACGGCACCATCACCCAGAGCGGCCAGATCACCGGGCGCCTGTCGGTCGTCCGCTTCGACACGCTCGGCGTGCTCGAAAAGGGCGGTGACGGCCTCTATCGCAACGGCTCGAACGTCCAGCCGGTCGAGGCCAACGACGTCCAGATCCATCAGGGGTCTCTGGAGGCGTCGAACGTCAATTCGCTGACCGAAATCACCAATCTCATCGAGATCAGCCGGGCCTACGAAAGCATCACCCGAATGATCGAGAACACCAATGACCTGAGCCGTCGCGCCGTCGAGCGCCTCGGCAAGGCCGCTTAAGGGAGAGCCGGACAATGCAAGCGCTCAGAACCGCAGCCTCGGGCATGGCCGCCCAACAGCTGAACGTGGAGGTCATCTCCAACAACATCGCCAACATGAACACGGTGGGCTTCAAGAAGCAGCGCGCCGAGTTCCAGGACCTGCTGTACCAGAACGTCGAACGGATGGGCGCGCAGTCGTCCAGCCAGGGCACCGTCGTTCCGACCGGCATCCAGATCGGCGCGGGCGTCAAGGCCGGCGCCGTCTATCGCGTCACCGAACAGGGCACGCCGGCCCAGACCGGCAACGATTATGACATGGCCATCGACGGAAAGGGCTATTTCCAGATCACCCTGCCCTCGGGCGAGATCGGCTACACCCGCGCCGGCAACCTGCAGGTCAACCAGGAAGGCCAGATCGTCACCGACGACGGCTATGCGCTGCAACCGGCCGTCACCATCCCGCAGGACGCGACCGACGTCACCATCTCCAAATCGGGTCTGGTCCAGGTGACCCAGGCCGGCCAGACCGCGCCGACGACGGTCGGCCAGATCGAACTCGCGACCTTCTTCAACGAAGCCGGTCTCGAGGCCATCGGCGACAACCTGCTGCTGGAAACGGCCGCTTCGGGCGCCGCCAACATCGGCACGCCGGGCAGCCCGGGCTTCGGAAAGATCCTGCAAGGCTACACTGAAGCGTCCAACGTCGATTCCGTGGCCGAGATCAGCGCCCTGATCATCGCTCAACGGGCCTACGAGATGAACTCCAAGGTCATCTCGACCGCCGACAACATGCTGTCGGTGACCGCTCAGGTGAAGAGCTAAGCCATGACCCGTATCCGTCGCACCCTGGTTCTCGCCGCCGCCCTCGCCGCCGTTTCCAGCGCCGCATGGGCCGGACCGGTTTCGCTGAAGTCCAATCCTGTCGATGACGACGGCCGCGTCACCCTGGGCGATATCTTCGACGGCGCCGGCGCCGCCGCCGAAGTGGTCGTGGCCCAGCGGGTCGGCCCGTCGGTCGTGATCGAGGCCGGCCAGCTTCAGGCCCAGGCCCGTCAGGCCGGTCTGGACTGGACCAATCCCAATGGTCTGCGGCGCGTCGCCGTCCGCCGATCGACCGGTCCGGTTTCAGCCGCCGCCGCCCAAACAGACCTGCAGGCCTCTGCGCCCCAGAACCGTCCCGTCTATCGTCCGGCCGGCGGCGGACAGCAGGTCATCGCCCGCAACGACATGGTGCGCGTCACCTATCAGGTCGGCGGCGTGAACCTGAGCATCATGGGCAAGGCCATGCGCAACGCCGCGCTGGGCGAGCCCGTCGCCGTCCTCAACACCGCCTCCAACCGTGTCATCGACGCCGTCGCGTCCGGTCCGGGCCAGGCTGTCGCCGGCCCCGCCGCCGACAGGGTCCGCGCCAATCCTCAACAGTTCGCCGCCCGCTAGGGGAATCCGTCATGCGCAAGATTCTGATCGTCGTCGCCGTCTCCGCCGCCGCCTCGCTCGGCGCCTGCTCCACCGCCATCGAGGCCGTGCGTGGCCCGGAACTGGCCCCCATCGGCTATCCGGCCGCGCTTGTGCCGGCGCAACAGGCCTATATGGCCGGCCCCGGCCTGCGTCAGGAAGCGACTCCCGCCAGCGCCAACAGCCTGTGGCGCGTCGGCGCCCGCACCTTCTTCGGCGATCAGCGCGCGCGTCACATCGGCGACATCCTGACGGTCAGGATCGATATCGACGACCGGGCCCAGACCCAGAACTCGACCCAGAGGGCGCGGTCGAACGACTCCTCGACCGGAGTCTCCAACTTCTTCGGCCTGGAGAGCAGCCTGGGCCGCGTCTTCCCCGGCGGCTTCGACCCGGCCAACATGGTCGGGCTGGAAGGAAAGACCAACGCCGCCGGTTCTGGTTCGGTCAACCGCTCGGAAAAGGTCTCCCTGACCGTCGCCGCCGTGGTCACCGACGTCCTGGCCAATGGCAACATGGTGATCCAGGGTCGGCAGGAGGTGCGCACCAACCGCGAAGTCCGCGAACTGACCGTCGCCGGCATCGTGCGACCCGAGGACATCTCGTCGGCCAATTCGATCAATCACACCCAGATCGCCGAGGCCCGCATCTCCTACGGCGGTCGTGGCGACATCAGCCGGATGCAGGCGACGCCGGCCGCCCAGAGCCTGGTGGAGCGGTTCAGCCCGTTCTGATCCACTGATGCCGCTCGGCCACAGGACGACGGCGGCTCAAGCGGAGCCGTGAACCCTTGATGCGTAACCGCGTTTGTTCGTCAGACGCGAGTATTCACATGTTCAAGGTTCTGATCCCCGCCGCCGCCGCTGTCGCCCTGGTCGCCTTCGCCGCCAGGACGCAACCGCTCGACGCCTTTCCACCCGTCGAGACGCCGACGATGAGCTGGCATCTGAGCCATGAAGGCGCGATGGCCAAGCTGGCCTACGGGGTCGAGAACTCGGACCAGCTGGCCCTGATGGTCACCTGTTCCCCCGGCGACGCCGCCGCCGTGGTCTATGGCGACGTCCAGCCGGATACGCCGCGTCTGATCGCGGCCTCTCACGGCCCTGCGCCCCTGGATCCCATGAGCGGCGGAGACGCGACGGAAGCCCGCCTCTCCCTGCAGGACGCCAGCCTGACGGGGCTGGCTTCGCGCGGCGCGATGCGCGTGCAGGGCGATTCCGGCCGGTTCGTCCTGAAGGCCGGCCCGGATGAGCGCCGGATGATCGCGGGCTTCCTTTCCTATTGCGGATCGTCGCGCGCTTGACGAAATGGGTGGAGACGCCATTTCGCGTCGCCATCAGCGGGGGCTGATCCATGAACCTTGTTCTCGCGGTCGCTCTGGCGGCGGGCCTGCAGGCGGCCGCCCAGCCGCCTTCACCCCCCTTGGCCTGGACCTGGACCCTTTACGAGAGCGAAGGCCCTGTCGTCCTGGCCAATGAGGTGACCGACACCCCGGCGCTCAGGGCCACGCTGCAGTGTGCGCCCCGATCCAACGTCGCGACCGTCACCCTCTACGACACCGACGCCAGGTCCGCGCCGGAGACCCAGCCCGGCTTCGCCCGACTGACGTCCGGCGCGGCTTCGACCACCAGCGCGGCGCGAATCGGGCGCGGCGGAAGGCTGGAGGTCACGCTACGCACCGATCATCCCCTGTTCGCGGCCTTTGTCGGCTCCGGCGACATGGCGATCATGACGGGCGACCGGACCGGGGCGGTAAAGGTCGAACGCCCCCATCTTGCCAAGCTTCGCCGCTTCGCGGATCGTTGCGCCGGATAGGAACACCGATCATGCGTCTGCTGAAGCCCTTGTCGTCCCTGCTCGCCCTGTCGGCCCTGGCCGCCTGCGCCACGCCGGCGCCGGTCTCGACCTCCATGGCGGACGCCGGCGCCCCGGCGCCGACGCCGAACTATGATTGGTTCCTCAACCAGGAGGCCCGGGAAAACACCCTGGCCTACGGCGTCGCCAACAGCGACGAGGTGAAGCTGAAACTGTTCTGCGGCTCCGGCTCGGGCGCGCTGGAGCTGGCCGCCGTCCTGGAGAAGCCGTCGCGGCAGCTTCATCTGGAATCCGGCGGCGACACCGAAAACTATCCGGCCACCTCCGAAGACGCCGGCGTCACCGACGGCCACTACGCCGAGGCCAAGGCCCGCACGCGCGATCCGGTCTTCCAGCGCTTTCGCCGTCTGGGCTGGATCGCGGTCTGGGACGGCGACCGGCGGCGGACCTACGCCGCCCACCCCCAGACGCGCGCCGACATCGAACGCTTCTTCGTCGCCTGCGACTGATCCCGACGGCTTGACGCGCCCCGCCGGCTCGGCTTGCCTGTACGGGCTGTTCTGGAGGGCGTCATGAAGATCTCTTACCTGGCCGTCGCGGCCCTGCTCGCCGCAGGGTCGCCGGCGGCCATGGCGCAAGCCTCGGCGACGCCGGCCCCAGCCGCCCTCGCCCCCAGTCCGGCTGACGCCGCCCTCGACGCCCTGATCGTCGATTACGAGGCCTATCTGAAGTCGATCGACCCCTTCGCCGCCAGCAGCGAGGGCGACGTCGAGGCCATGGGCCGGGTTCCCGACCTGTCGCGCAGCTTCGAACTGGCCCAGCGCGCGCCGCTGGAGGCCTTCGTCGCCCGGCTCCGGGCCATCGACCCGGCAAGTCTTTCCCACGCCGGCGGCGTCAACCACGCCTTCCTGCTCTACACGCTGAACCGCAGCCTCGAGGGGCTTGATTACGACACCTCGCGCCTGGCCTTCGACAGCGAGGGCGGCCCTGGAACCTGGGCCCTCTATATCGGCGGAAGCACCCGCCTGAACTCCGTCGCCGAGGCCGAGGCCTACATCCGCCGCATCCGGGGCTTCGGACACATCTACGCCCAGACCACCGACAACGCCCGGCGCGGCCTGGCCACAGGCCTGGTCCAGGCCCGTTCCGTGACCGAGAGCGCCCTGGCCGGGGCGCGCAACGACGTGGCGATCACGCCCGACGCCGAGCCCCTGCTGAAACCCTTGTCCACCCTGCCCCCGACCGTGTCCCAGGCGGACAGGGATCGTCTGACGGCCCAGGCGGCGGCGGCCGTGGGACAGGCCATCGTCCCGGCTCGCCAGGCCTGGCTGAGCTTCCTCGAGACCGAATACCTGCCCAAGGCCCCGGTCGAACCCGGTCTGGGAAACCGCCCCGGCGGCAAGGCAATGTACGCCTATCTGGTGCGGGGGCACACCACCACGGACCTGACGCCGGACCAGATCCACCAGATCGGCCTGTCCGAGGTCGCCCGCATCCGCGCCCGCATGGATGTGGAAATGAAGGCCGCCGGCTGGACCGGCGACTTCGCCGGCTTCCTGAACTTCCTGCGCACCGATCCCCGGTTCTACGCCCAGACGCGCGAGGCCCTGATCGAGAAGGCGTCGGAGATGGCCAAGCGCGCGGACGGCGGCCTGCCTGCCCTGTTCGCCACCCTGCCCCGCCTGCCCTACGACGTGCAGCCGGTGCCGCCGCAGATCGAGGACAACTACACCACCGGCCGCTACAACGGCGGCTCGATGCAGAACGGCGTCGCCGGCCATTATGTGGTCAATACGTCGAAGCTGAACCAGCGCCCCCTGTACGAACTGCCGGCCCTGACCCTGCACGAGGCGGTCCCCGGCCACCATATCCAGATCGCCCTGCAGCAGGAGGCCGAGGGCCAGCCCTACTTCCGTCGTCAGGCCAATGTCAGCGCCTTCACTGAGGGTTGGGGCCTGTACGCCGAATATCTGGGCGAGGAGATGGGCTTCTATCGCACACCGTACGAGCGGTTCGGCCGTCTGTCCTACGAGATGTGGCGCGCCTGCCGCCTGGTCGCGGACACCGGCCTGCACTGGATGGGCTGGAGCGAAGAACAGGCCCGCGCCTGTTTCCGCGACAACTCGGCCCTCGCGCCCCACAATATCGAGACCGAGCTTCAGCGCTACATCGGCTGGCCCGGCCAGGCCACGGCCTACAAGATCGGCGAAATCCGCCTGCGCGAAATCCGGGCGCGGGCCGAGCGCGAACTGGGCCCGAAGTTCAACATCCGCACCTTCCACGACGCGCTGCTGACGGAGGGCCCGCTGCCGCTGGCCCTGCTGGACCGGCGGATGGATGCCTGGATCGCGGAGGAGAAATAGCCATCACCTCCCCGTCGGCGAAGGCCGGCGGGGAGGACAGGCGATCGCGTCAGCGAGCGCCAGGAGGGGGCGACCCGGTGTCAGACGCTGCCATGGTCATCACCACTGTCGGAGTCGCCCCCTCCTGGTCGCTCCGCGACTGTCCTCCCCATCCGCCTTCGCGAACGGGGAGGTGAGCTTTTAAGCCCACCCCGGAACCGGCAGTCCCTTCGACGTCAAGAATTCCGGGTTGAACAGCTTCGACGCATAGCGCGAGCCCGGATCGCACAGGCAGGTCACGATGGTCTTGCCCGGCCCGATCTCGCGCGCCAGCCGCACGGCGCCGGCGATATTGACCCCGGCCGATCCGCCCAGCGACAGGCCCTCGTGCTTCACCAGGTCGAACAGGATCGGCAGGAACTCGGCGTCCTCGATCCGATAGGCGTAGTCGGGCTTGAACCCCTCCAGATTGCCGGTGATCCGCGCCACCCCGATCCCCTCGGTGATGGACGAGCCCTCGCCCTTCATCTCGCCCTTGGTGAACCAGTTGAACAGGGCCGCCCCGGCGGGGTCGGCCAACGCGACCTTCACCTCCGGCTTCTTCTCGCGCAGATAGGCGGCGACGCCGGAGATGGTGCCGCCTGACCCCACAGCCGAGACGAAGGCGTCGATCTTGCCGCCCGTCTGTTCCCAGATCTCCGGGGCCGTGGTCGTGTAGTGGGCATCGCGGTTGGCGGTGTTGTCGAACTGGTTGGCCCAGATGGCGCCCGCCTCTTCGCTCTCGTTCAGTTCAGCGGCCAGACGCCCGGAATAATGGACGAAATGATTGGGGCTGGAAAAGGGGGCCGCGTCCACCTCGACCAGGCGCGCGCCCAGCGACCGGATGGCCGACTTCTTCTCTTCCGACTGGGTGCGGGGCATGACGATGACCACCGGATGACCCAGGGCCGCCCCGACCAGGGCCAGGCCGATGCCGGTATTGCCCGCCGTGCCCTCGACGATGGTCCCGCCGGGCTTCAACGCGCCGGACGCGCGTGCGCCCTGGACGATCGACAGGGCCGCGCGGTCCTTGATCGAGCCGCCGGGGTTCATGAACTCGGCCTTGCCCAGGATTTCGCAGCCCGTCTCGTCGGACAGGCGGTTCAGGCGGACCAGCGGCGTATGGCCGATCAGGTCGATGACAGACGGTGTGACGGACACGTTTCAGCTTTCAGGGGAAGTCGAACGGGAGGGGGATCAGGCGGCGACCTGACGCTTGCCTAGGTGGATGCCGCACTCGACCTTGTCCATCCCCGACCAGCGTCCGGCCCGCGCCTCTTCGTCGTCTTCGACGGCCCGGGTGCAGGGCCAGCAGCCGATCGAGCGATAGCCCTGCTCGACCAGAGGATGACGCGGCAGGTCGTGCGCCTCCAGCCAGGCCTCGACATCGTCGGCGTCCCAGTCGGCCAGCGGATTGATCCGCAGCACCCCGTCCAGCACCTCGAACGGCTTCAGCTCGGCGCGCGTCGCGGCCTGATAGCGTTTGCGCCCGGTGATGACGGCGTTGAACCCAACGGTGGCGCGGGCCAGCGGCCGCACCTTCCTCAGGTCGCAGCAGGCGTCGGCGTCGGTCCGCCACAGGTCGTCGCGGGCGTCCAGGCTCGCCTTCTCATTCGCATCGGGCGTGACCAGCCGCACGTCGGTCAGACCCAGGGCCTTGGTCAGTTGGATGCGATAGGACAGGGTCTGGAGGAAATGCTGGCCCGTCTCCAGAAAGACCACCGGCACGTCCCGATCCGTCTCGGCGACGATGTGCAGCAGGGCCGCAGATTCCGCCCCGAACGAGGATATGGCGCCGACCCTCAAACCCAGGGCCGGATCCAGCGCCGCCTTCAGGATCTCCGAAGCGTCCTTGCCCTCAGTCTCGCGGTTCAGCCGGTCGGCCAGACCTTGTAGGTCCGGATCGTTCGACGCCGCCCGCCGCCTCTGCCAGATGGTCGGCGCCGGATCGAAGGTCGGCTGATACGACCCGCTGAACGCCTGATCCATTCGCGTCCAGGCCGCCGTATCGGCACCCGGCGCCAGCTCGACCGCGTCAAAGCCCGATCGCCTCAGATGCCGCGCCTGGTCCGGCAAGACCTTGCCCGCCGCGATCAGCCGCCCGGCATAGCCCCGCTCGCGCAGCACCGCCGCCAGCGAGAAGCCGCGCCCGTCGCGAAAGGCGTCGAACTCCAGCACCAGGACGTCGGTCGCGGCGGCGGCGGCCTCGACCTCTTCCAGCGGCGTGGCGACCGACAGCCGCGGGCCGTTCTGAACCCCTTCAAGCGTTTGCAGCATCGAGCGTCTCATAGATGGCGTCGCGGAAGGGATCGGGACCGACGCGGCGCACCGTGTCGATGAACCGCTCGCCGTCGGCGCGGATTTGCAGATAGCGGTCCAGGGTCCGCTGGATGGCGGGCGCCACTTCGTCGGCCGGCAGGCTCTTGCCGACGATGTCGCCCAGGGCCGCCTGTTCGTCAGGCGAACCACCGACAGTGATCTGGTAGTATTCCTCGCCCTTGCGATCCACGCCCAGCACGCCGATGTGGCCGACGTGGTGGTGGCCGCAGGCGTTGATGCACCCGCTCATGTTGATGCGGACCGGCCCCAGCCGCTCCTGATAATCCATGTCGGCCAGCCGCTTCGACAGGGCCTGGGCGACCGGGATCGACCGGGCGTTGGCCAGGCTGCAATAGTCCAGCCCCGGACAGGCGATGACATCCGTCGCCAGATCAGCGTTGGCCGTCGCCAGCCCCACCTCCAGCAGCGCCCGCCACAGTGTCGGCACATCGTCCAGCTTCACATGGGGCAGGACCAGATTCTGCTCATAGGCGGCGCGCAGTTCGTCGAAACCGTATCGCTCGGCCAGATCCGCCACCGCGTCCATCTGGTCCGCCGTGATGTCCCCCGGCACGCCCCCGACAGGCTTCAGCGACACCACCACCGAGGCATAGCCCGCCTGCCGGTGCCGCCGCACATTGTTCCTCGCAAACCGGGCGAAGTCCGGATCGGCCAGCAGGGCGCGGTCGAACGGGGCACTGACCTTGGGCAGGTCCTCGAACGGCGGCGGGGCGAAATAGGCCTTGATCCGCTCGGCCTCGTCCTCGGGGATCCGCAGGTCTTCCAGGCGCAGGGTAGCGTAATGCTTGTCCACCTCCTCGCGGAAGGCCTCCAGTCCGACCGAGGCGACCAGGATCTTGATCCGCGCCTTATGGATATTGTCGCGCCGCCCCAGCAGGTTCCAGGCCCGCAGGATGGCGGTCAGATAGGCCAGCAGGTCCGCCGCCGGCACGGCCGAAGCAATCTCCTGGCCGATATGGGGCAGACGCCCCTGCCCCCCGCCGACGAAGACGCGGAAGGCGGTCCCGCCGTCCTCGCCACGCACGATCTGAAGCCCCACGTCATGGGTCCGGATCGCCGCCCGATCCTTCTCGGCGCCGATCACCGCGATCTTGAACTTGCGCGGCAGGAAGCTGAACTCCGGATGGATGGTCGACCACTGGCGGATGATCTCGCACCAGGGGCGCGGATCCTCGATCTCGTCGTCGGCCGCCCCGGCGAAGACGTCGGTCGTGGTGTTGCGGATGCAGTTGCCCGAGGTCTGGATGGCGTGCATCTCGACATCGGCCAGGTCGCTCAGGATCGCCGGCAGGTCGGTCAGGGCCGGCCAGTTGTACTGGATGTTCGTCCGCGTGGTGAAATGGCCGTAGCCCTTGTCATAGGTGCGGGCGATATGGGCCAGCTGGCGCATCTGCCGGCTGTTGAACGTCCCATAAGGAATGGCGACCCGCAGCATATAGGCGTGCAGTTGCAGATAGACCCCGTTCATCAGCCGCAGCGGCTTGAACTCGTCCTCGGTCAGGGCGCCGGACGCGCGGCGCGCCACCTGGTCCGAGAATTCCTCGACCCGTTCACGCACCAGGGCGTGGTCGAACTCGTCATAGCGATACATCAGCCCACGCCTCCCGCGACGCTGTGGCCGACGGTCGGTCCGGCGGAACGAATCCGCTCCTTCAGCCGGTCGCGGCCCGAGGGCGTGCGGTCCTGCACCTCGACTAGATAGGGATTGACGAAGATGTCCGGTCGCCCGGCGACCTCGGCCAACACGATCTCGGCCGTGGCGTCGTCCAGGGTCGAGGCCTGGTCGAGGCCCTCCACCGGCTGATTGTCCACGCCCGCATAGATGACCCGGCCGTCCGACAGGCGGTTTGCAGTGACGATCTTCACGCCGCCACCTCCGCCCGCACATCCAGCTGGGCCGCCGAAAACGCCGCCGTCTCGCCGACGAACAACAGGGCCGGCCCGCTCAGGTCGGCGCCGCGCACCAGGGCGCCCAGCCCGTCCAGACGGCCGGTCAGGACCCGCTCATCCGGCCGGCTGCCGTTCTCGACGATTGCGACCGGCGTTGAACCCAGACGCCCCGCCGCCATCAGCTTGGCCGCCGTCTCCTCGGCCCGGTCCACCCCCATATAGATGGCCAGGGTATGATTGGGCCCAGCCAGTCGGGTCCAGTCGGCGTCGACGCCGCCAGGCTTGGCCTGGGCCGTCACGAAGGTCACCGCCTGGGCGTAGTCGCGGTGGGTCAGCGGAATCCCCGCCGAGGCCGCGCAGGCCAGGGCCGCCGTCACCCCCGGCACCACAAAGACCGCCACGCCCGCCGCCCGCATGGCCTCCAGCTCCTCGCCGCCGCGCCCGAAAACGAAGGGATCGCCGCCCTTCAGCCGCACCACTCGGTGGCCCGCCTTGGCCTCCGCGATCATCAGGGCCTCGATCTGGTCCTGGGGCACCGAATGTTCGCCGCGCGCCTTGCCGACATACAGGCGTTTGGCGTCGCGCCGCGCCCGCTCCAGCACGGCGTCCGGCACCAGACGGTCGTGAATGATGACGTCGGCGTCCTGAAGAACCCGCAGCGCCTTCAGGGTCAGCAGCTCCGGATCGCCCGGCCCCGCTCCGACGATATGGACCACGCCCTGTTCCGGCGCGGCCGAATTCAGCAGACGCAGCATCTCGCGCCGCGCCTCGGCCGTGCGGCCCGCTGCGGCCAGGTCGGCCGCAGGCCCCCGGAACGCCTTCTCCCAGAACCGCCGCCGGGCCATGAAGTCGGGTACATTGGTCTTGACCGTGTCCCGCAGCTCGCGCGCCAGCCGGGCCACATTGGCCAGACCGGCCGGCAGCACGCCCTCGATCCGCGAGCGCACGTCGCGCGCCAGTATGGGCGCCGATCCGCCGGTGGCGACCCCGATCACCACTTCGTCCCGGTCGATCAGGGCCGGGGTCTGGAAGTCGCTCAGATGGGGCTTGTCCACCACATTGACCTGGGCCCCCGCCGCCCGCGCCAGGGCGCCCAGCCGCGTCAGCTCATCCGCATCGTCCAAGGCCATGAAGACCAGCCGCGCACCCGCCAGATCGTCGGCCTCCGGCGTCCGCAGCACCGGCTCCGGCGCCGTCAACGGCGTCTCCACCTTCGGCGGCGCGCCGTCGGGCGCGAACCACAGCAGCTCGGCCGGCGTGTTCAGAAACAGTCGCAGCTTGGCCAGGGCGGGCTCGCCGCCGCCGATGATCACGATCTTTGCGGCCTCCAGCGGGATGGCGGCGAGAAATACACGCATGGGTCTTGCTTTCAGGGTCGCCGGGAGAGGAAGAAGGGACAACGGCAGGACGCGAACCATCGGCTTCCCCGCCCAGACCCGCAAACCAGATTGCCTTTGTCGCGCTGATAGGATTTCTAACGGCGATGGCCCGTTCCCTGCTCCCGCTCAACGCCCTGCGCGCCTTCGAGGCCGCCGCGCGCCACCTGAACTTCTCGCGCGCCGCCGACGAACTGTCGGTCACGCCGGGCGCCGTCAGCCAGCAGATCCGCTTGCTGGAAGACATCGTCGGCGGGCCCTTGTTCGTGCGTGAGGCGCGCGGCCTCCAGTTGACCGATCTCGGCCGCTCCTCCGTCCCCCTGCTGCGCGAGGGGTTCGAGCGGCTGATGGACGCCTCGGCCCTGCTGCGCGAACCGCCGCGCCGCAAACAGGTGTCGATCAGCATCGCCCCCGGCTTCGCCTCCAAATGGCTGATGCCGCGGATGGACGACTTCCACGCCGCCCATCCCGAGATCGAGCTGTGGATCTCCGCCGACATGGAGCCGGCCGACCTGACCGAGGGCAAGGTCGATCTCGCCGTCCGCTATGGTCCCGGCGACTATCCCGGCCTGACCGTGGACCGGCTGATGACCGAGACGGTCCTGCCCGTCTGCGCCCCGTCGCTGATGGACGGCGAACATGCGATCCGCAAACCCGCCGACCTGATGCGCCACATCCTGCTGCACGACATGTCCAACGACGGCGACCCCAGCCGCCCCGACTGGGCCATGTGGCTGAAGGCGCGCGGCGTGCGCCACCCCGACCCGCGCCGCGGTTCGCGCTTCAACCAGTCCAGCCTGCTGATCGAGGCCGCCGTCTCCGGCCGCGGCGTCGCCCTGGCCAAACGCACCCTGGCCCAGGCGGACCTGGCCTCGGGCCGTCTGGTCGCCCCCTTCCCCGACGGCTCGGAAGCGGTCGGCTTCGCCTATTCCGTCGTCCAGCCCCGCGACCGCCCCCCCTCGCCCAGCGCCACCGCCTTCGTCGCCTGGCTGAAGCGGCAGGCGGTCGATCACGACAATACGATGGGTCAGCTTTAGGTCGCCGTAAACCTTGACTCCGGCGGCGGCCGGACCGACAGGACCGCCCCATGATCACCCGCTATTCCCGCCCCGCCGCCGCCGCCATCTGGTCGCAAGAGACCAAGTACAAGATCTGGTTCGAGATCGAGGCCCACGCGGCGACCAAGATGGCCGAACTGGGCGTCATCCCCCAGGACGCGGCGGACGCCATCTGGGCCAAGGGCAAGGACGCGACCTTCGACGCCGACCGCATCGACGAGATCGAGCGCACCACCAAACACGACGTCATCGCCTTCCTGACCCATGTGGCCGAGATCGTCGGCGACGAAGCCCGCTTCCTGCACCAGGGCATGACCTCGTCGGACGTGCTGGACACCTGTTTCGCGGTCCAGCTGGCCCGCTCGTCGGACCTGCTGATCGACGGCGTGGACCGGGTTCTGGCGGCGCTGGAGACCCGCGCCAAGGAGCATAAATACACCCCGACCGTCGGCCGCAGCCACGGCATCCACGCCGAGCCCGTGACCTTCGGCCTGAAGCTGGCCGGCTATCACGCCGAGTTCCAGCGCGCCAAACGCCGCCTGATCACCGCCAAGGAAGAGATCGCCACCTGCGCCATCTCCGGCGCCGTCGGCACCTTCGCCAATGTCGATCCGGCGGTGGAGCAATATGTCGCCGACAAGATGGGGCTTCAGGTCGAGCCGGTCTCGACCCAGGTCATCCCGCGCGACCGCCACGCCGCCTTCTTCGCCGCCCTGGGCGTCGTCGCCAGCTCGGTCGAACGCCTCGCCATCGAGATCCGCCACCTGCAGCGCACCGAGGTGCTGGAAGCGGAAGAATTCTTCGACAAGGGCCAGAAGGGCTCGTCGGCCATGCCGCACAAGCGCAACCCGATCCTGACCGAGAACCTGACCGGCCTGGCCCGTCTGGTCCGTTCGGCCGTGACCCCGGCGATGGAGAACGTCGCCCTGTGGCACGAGCGGGACATCAGCCACTCGTCGGTCGAGCGCGGCATCGGTCCCGACGCCACCATCCACCTGGACTTCGCCCTCCAGCGCCTGGCCAATGTGGTCGAGCGTCTGAACGTCTATCCCGAGAACATGCAGGCCAATATCGACCGCCTGGGCGGTCTGGTGCATTCGCAACGCGTCATGCTGGCCCTGACCCAGGCCGGCATCTCGCGCGAGGCCGCCTATGCCGCCGTGCAGGAGAACGCCATGAAGGTCTGGCGCGGCGAAGGCGCCTTCCTGGACTTCCTCAAGGCCGACGAACGCGTCACCCTGCCCGCCGAACAGCTCGAGGCCCTGTTCGACCTGGGCTATCACACCAAGAATGTGGACGTGGTGTTCAAGCGGGTGTTCGGCGACGACTGATCTTCAGTATTGAAAATCGCACCGATTTTCGTACTCTATCACTATGCAACGGGTCGAAGCCTCTGTCGCGGTCAGCGTCTCTGACCTGAAGAAGAGCCCCAGCGCCGTCATGGACGACGCAGCGGGCCAGACCGTGGCCGTGCTGAACCACAATCGGGTCATGGCCTATATGGTCCCCGCCGCCGCCTATGAGGCGATGGTCGAACGACTGGACGACCTGACGCTGATCGAGACCATCCGCCAGCGGCAGGACGAGGCGCCGGTGCGCGTCTCGCTCGATGCCCTTTGATCTTCAGTTCCTCCCCTCCGCGCTGAAGGAGTGGGAGAAACTGGGCGCGCCGGTTCGGGCCCAGTTCAAGAAGAAGCTGGCCGAGAGGCTGGAACATCCGCGCGTTCCGAAGGATGCGCTTCACGGGATGCGCGATCACTACAAGATCAAGCTGCGCGACGCCGGATACCGGCTGGTCTATCGGGTCGAGGATGCGATCGTCACGGTGACTGTCGTCGCCGTAGGCAGGCGCGACCGCAGCCAGGTCTATCGGGACGCGGCGCGTCGGGAATGACGTCGGGAATGACCAAGAGCCAGTTCCCCCCCGTCGTCAACACCGCCACCCGCCTGCTGATCCTCGGCAGCCTGCCCGGCGACGCCTCGCTGAAGGCGGCGCAATACTACGCCCACCCGCGCAACGTCTTCTGGCCGTTGATCGGCGGCGTGCTGGACGAGCCCCTGACCGCCCTGCCCTACCCCGACCGCCTGGACCGGTTGAAGGCGTGCGGCGTCGGCCTGTGGGATGTGATCGCCTCGGCCCAACGATCCGGCAGTCTGGACGCGGCGATCAAGTCGCCCGAGGCCGCCGACCTGCGCGGGCTGATCGAAAGCCTGCCCGAACTCCGCGCCGTGGCCTTCAACGGCGGCCTGGCGGCCAAGCTGGGAAGACGGATCCTCGCCGACCTCGACGGCGTGACCCTGATCGATCTGCCGTCCTCCAGCCCCGCCCATGCAATATCCTTGTCGGCAAAGGCGGCGAACTGGGCCATACTGGGTGACTTTCTCCCGGATAAGCCTGCCGCCTGATGATCCTGACCCTTTCCTGCCCCGACCGCCACGGCATCGTCGCGGCCGTGTCCGCCTTCCTGCTGGAGCGGGACGCCAATATCTCGGACGCCCAACAGTTCGGCGACGCCTCCAGCGCCACCTTCTTCATGCGGGTGGTGTTCGAACCGGCCGACGGCGACGCCCTGGCCGCCATCCACGCCGCCTTCACGCCGCTTGCCGACCGTTTCGCCATGGACTGGACCCTGCGAGGACCGGAGCCGCGCAAGGTGATGATCCTGACGTCCAAATTCGATCACTGTCTGGCGGACCTGCTGTACCGCTGGCGGATCGACGAACTGCCGATGGAGGTGACGGCCGTCGTCTCCAACCATCCGCGAGAAATGATCGGCCATGTCGATCTGGGCGACCTGCCCTTCCACCATCTGCCGGTCAGCGCCGCCGACAAGCCGGCGCAGGAGGCGGAACTGCTGCGCCTGATCGAATCCACCGGCACGGAACTGGTCGTCCTGGCGCGCTACATGCAGGTCCTGTCCGACGATCTCAGCCGCCGGCTGGAGGGACGCTGCATCAATATCCACCACTCCTTCCTGCCCGGCTTCAAGGGCGCCCGCCCCTATCACCAGGCCCATGCACGCGGGGTGAAGGTGATCGGCGCCACCGCCCACTATGTCACGCCCGACCTGGACGAAGGCCCGATCATCGAACAGGATGTAGAGCGGATCAGCCACCGCGACACCCCGGAAGATTTGATCCGCAAGGGTCGTGATATCGAGCGTCGCGTTCTAGCTCGGGCAGTTCGTCGGCACCTCGAGGATCGCGTTTTGCTGCACGGCACAAAGACCGTCGTGTTCGAAGACTGAATGGCCAAGCTGCATCCTCCTGTCACGCCGCACGCATCCTTTAGGTGAACTCGAACGTAACCTTGTCGTGACCGCCACAGCGCGGGCCAACAGGGAACGAAACACCATGACAAATCTTCGCACGCTCATGCTCGTCGCCGTATCCGGCGGGGCGCTGATGGCGCTCGGCGCCTGCAACAACAACGAAACCCCCACGCCCGCAGACTCCACCGCCATGGCCCCGGCCGAAGGCGCGGCCATGGCCCCCATGGCGGCCGATCCCATGGTGGGCGGCGCGGCCATGAGCCCGAACTAGACCATCGTCGCCAATGCGTCCAAGGCCTCGAACCTGTCCACCCTGGTCGCCGCCGTTCAGGCCGCCGGCCTGGTCGAGACGCTTCAGGGTCCAGGCCCCTTCACCGTCTTCGCCCCCGACAACGCCGCCTTTGACAAGATTCCCGAGGCCACCCGCACCGCCCTGATGCAACCGGACATGAAGGACGATCTGACCAAGATCCTGACCTATCACGTGGTCGCCGGCCGTCTGACCGCCGCCGACATCGCCAGCCAGGCCCAGGCCAACGGCGGGACCGCGACCCTGGAGACGGTTCAGGGCGAGGAACTGAAGGTCGCGGCCGGTCCGAACGACACCTGGGTCATCACCGACGCCAAGGGCGGCAAGTCCACCATCACCCAGGCCGACGTGGCCCAGTCGAATGGCGTGGTCCACGTCGTCGATGCGGTTCTGATGCCGTAAAAATAATTACAGTCCGGTCGGAACGGACTGAAACCAAATCTCGTGCGCCGTGTTCTTCAGGGGCGCGAGACGCACAGTACGCCGGGTGAGACATCCCCCAACGTCCCCGGCAAAAAGAAAGGGCCGCACTTTCCCCCGGGTGCGGCCCTTTCGAATTCTCAAACCCGCCCTTAGGCCGGGTGTCTACTCCCCGGCGCGAATCTGCTCGCGCGCGATGGAGGCCAGTTCGTCGATCTTGGAGCGAATCTCGCCTTCCGACACCGACAGGCCCGAGGCCTTGAAGTCGCCGGCGACCTTGCGGAACACGTCCTCGTCGCCGGGCTGCTCCATGTCGGCGCGCACGATGGCCGCCGCGTACTGGTCGCTGCTTTCAGCCGACAGGCCCATCTTCTCGGCCGCCCACAGACCCAACATCTTGTTGCGCCGGGCGATGGCCTTGAATTCCTGCTCCTGATCGAGGGCGAACTTGGCCTCGTAGCCTTTTTCCCGATCGTCGAAGGTCGTCATGTCGCTCAGCATAGCTCCGAACGCCCCGCTAACCTCGGGGCAAGCGCCGTCTATAGCCCGACCGCGCCTGAACGCAACATGACTTCCGTCGCATCCCCTCCTCCTCCCTCCCGCATTTCGGTTTCGCCTCATTTGTATCGGAGGCCGCGTTCGGCTAAGGAGTCGCCGAACGAGATTGACTGCCCGAACGATTCCGAAACGCGCCGCCAGGACCGGGTCTTCCCCTTTCCATCATGGCCGCGCGATTTTTGTTTTTGGAGGGCGCCCGTAGGCCGGGACCGGAATATGAACAGCAAGCGCAAGAAGATTTACGAAGGCAAGGCCAAGATCCTGTACGAAGGACCCGAGCCCGGCACCCTGATCCAGTACTTCAAGGACGACGCCACCGCGTTCAACGCGCAGAAGAAGGCGGTCCTCGAAGGCAAGGGCGTGGTCAACAACCAGATCAGCGAATTCATCATGTCGCGCCTGAACGGCATCGGCGTGACCAACCACTTCATCAAGCGCCTGAACCTGCGCGAGCAGCTGATCCGCGAAGTCGAGATCATTCCGCTGGAAGTGGTGTGCCGCAACATCGTCGCCGGCTCGATGAGCCAGCGTCTGGGCATCGAGGAAGGCACCCCCCTGCCCCGCTCGATCATCGAATTCTACTACAAGAAGGACGAGCTCAACGACCCGATGGTCACCGAAGAGCATATCACCGCCTTCAACTGGGCCTCGACCCAGGAACTGGATGACATCCTGGCCATGACGGTGCGGGTGAACGACTATCTGTCGGGCATGTTCGGCGCCGTCGGCATCACCCTGGTCGACTTCAAGATCGAGTTCGGCCGCATCTGGGAAAACGACTTCAGCCGCGTCATCCTGGCCGACGAGATCAGCCCGGACAGCTGCCGCCTGTGGGACGCCACGACCGGCGAGAAGATGGACAAGGACCGCTTCCGCCGCGATCTGGGCAATGTCATCGAAAGCTACACCGAAGTCGCGCGTCGACTGGGCATCATGAAGGGCATGCCGACGGTGATTCAGGGAGGGCTGCACTAGTGGCTAAGGTCAAGGTTCACGTCTTCCTCAAGCCCGGCGTCCTGGACGTCCAGGGCAAGGCCGTCGAAGGCGCCCTGCAGGGTCTGGGCTGGACCGGCGTGTCGAACGCCCGCGTCGGCAAGCTGATCGAGTTCGACCTCGACGGCGTTGCAGACCCCCAGGCCGAGGCCAAGAAGATGTGCGAGCAACTGCTCGCCAACACGGTGATCGAAGGCTACCGCATCGAGGCGGCGTAAAGCCGCCGCCTCATCGGCACAGATAGTCCCGCGTCAGCGGCACGGCCTCCGGCCGCTTCGTCAGCTGAAGCTGGAACACCATCTGGCCCAGTTCGCGAAAGGCGACCTCGCTGACCGCGAGATAGAATTCCCACATCCGGCAGAACCGCTCGTCGTACATGGCCCGGGCCTCGTCGCGGCGGGCCACGAAACGCGTGCGCCACGCCCTCAGCGTCTCGGCGTAGTGCAGGCGCAACACCTCCATGTCCGTGACCCACAGGCCGGCGCGCTCGATGGCGGGCAGCACCTCGGACAGGGCGGGGATATAGCCGCCGGGGAAGACGTATTTGCGGATCCACGGCTGGGTGCGGCTGGGCGGCCCCTTGCGGCCGATGGAATGGATCACCGCCACCCCGTCGTCAGTCAGCAGCCGCGCGACCGTATCGAAATACGCCTGATAGTTCGGCGCGCCCACGTGTTCGAACATGCCGACGGAAACGATCCGGTCGAACGGCTCGTTCAGGTCGCGATAGTCCTGCAGCCGGAAATCGGCTTTGTCGGCCAGCCCCCGCTCGGCCGCCCTCGCATTGGCGGTGCGGTGCTGCTCCGTCGACAGGGTGACGCCGGTGACATGCGCGCCCGCCTCGGCCAGCGACAGGCCCAGACCGCCCCAGCCGCAACCGATGTCCAGCGCCCTCTGGCCCGGCGACAGCACCAGCTTGTCGATCAGCCGCCGCTTCTTGGCGACCTGCGCCTGCTCCAGCGTCGCCTCGGGCGTCTCGAAATAGGCGCAGGAATACTGCAGGTCGGCGTCCAGAAAGAGGCGGTAGAAGTCCACCGTCAGGTCATAGTGATGATGTACGTTCGCCCGGGCGTGGGCGCGGTCGTTGGCCTGTTCGATCGCCCGGCGCAGACGCCAGCCCGGGCCCAAACGTCGCGACGTCTTGGCCAGTTGGGAGGCGGCGAGCGCGAGGAAGTCATAGATGGACCCGCCCTCGATCCGAAGCGCGCCGGCCATATAGGCCTCGCCCAGTTTCAGCTCGGGGTTCGAACCGATCGCCAACGCCGTCCGCGCGTCGTCGATGACGACGGTCAGTTCCGGCGTTCCGGGACCAGCCGTCAGCGTGCGGCCGCCAGGAAGCCGGACGGCGATCGACCGTGTTCGGAACGTCCTGTCGATCAGGGACTGAAGCATCCGACCCGCCTTGGCTTGACCGCATCTGCATTACAGCTAGTGACAGAATGTCGCAGTGCAACGCCCCGGCGCCCGACGCCGTTTAACTGGCGATCACGAAACGGAGAGACGTCGATGACCTTCACCCTCACATCTCGGGATATTCAGGACGGCGGCGTCCTGCCCGAGGCCCAGGTCCACGCCAAGGGAAACACCTCGCCCCACCTCGCCTGGTCCGGCGCGCCTGAAGGCACGAAGAGCTACGCCGTCACCTGCTATGATCCCGACGCCCCGACGGGTTCAGGCTTCTGGCACTGGACCGTCGCCAACATCCCCGCCGACGTGACCGAGCTGGCGACCGGCGCCGGTTCGCCCGGCGGCGACCTGCCCTCCGGCGCGGTCCAGGGGCGCACCGATTTCGGCCAGGCCGGCTTCGGCGGCGCCGCCCCGCCCCCCGGCCACGGCCCGCACCGCTACATCTTCACCGTCTTCGCCGTGGACGTGGACCGGCTGGACGTCACCGCCGACGATTCCGGCGCCGTCTTCGGTTTCAACCTCCACTTCCACACCCTGGCCAGGGCCTCGATCACGGCGACCTACGAAAACCGCGGCTGAGGCGTTGATCCAAGGAGGAGGCTCCTTATGTTGCATCGCAACATCCCCCCTCCCCCTTTACGGATAGCTTTCATGGCCGCTGGCGGCGCCGTCGTCGATTCCGACGTCACCAACGAACCCATGACCGCCGGACGGGTGGCCCTGGTGCTGATCGCCCTGGCCATGGGCGGTTTCGCCATCGGCGTGACCGAGTTCGCGGCCATGAGCATCCTGCCCGACTTCGCCGCCGGCCTGAGCGTCGACGCCCCGGCCGCCGGCCATGTCATCAGCGCCTACGCCGCCGGCGTCGTGGTCGGCGCGCCGATCCTGGCGGTGCTGGGCGCTCGCAGCCCGCGCTGGCTGCTGCTGATCGGCTTCATGGCCCTGTTCGCCATCGGCAACGGCCTGTCGGCCCTGGCGCCGACCTATGAATGGATGCTGGTCTTCCGCTTCCTCAGCGGCGTGCCGCACGGCGCCTATTTCGGCGTGGCGGCCCTGGTCGCAGCGTCGGTCGTGCCGCTGCATCTCCGCACCCGGGCCGTCTCGACCGTCCTGATGGGTCTGACGGTCGCCACGGTCATCGGCGTGCCCTTCGCCAATATGATCAGCCACGCTTTCGGCTGGCGCTGGACCTTCGCCATCGTCAGCGTCCTGGCGGTGACCACCATGGGTCTGGTCGCCCTGTTCGCCCCGCGCGACCCGGCCCATCCGGACGCCAGTCCCGTGCGCGAACTGGGCGCCCTGAAGCGGAGCCAGGTCTGGCTGACCCTGGGCGTCGGCGCCGTCGGCTTCGGGGGCATGTTCGCCGTCTACGCCTATCTGGCCTCGACCCTTCAGGCCGTGACCGGCGTGGGGCCGGAAATCATGCCCTGGGTCTTCGCCGTCTTCGGCGTCGGCATGTTCCTGGGCAATATCCTGGGGGCCTGGGCCGCCGACCGGGTCGGCTTCCCGGCGGCGGGCGGCCTTCTGCTGTGGAGCGCCGCGGCCCTGGCCCTCTATCCCTTCGCCGCCCCGCACCTGTGGGCCGTTATGATCGTCGTCTTCCTGATCGGCGGCGGCGGCGGCCTGGGCTCGGTGCTGCAGACCCGGCTGATGGACGTCGCCGGCGACGCCCAGACCCTGGCCGCCGCCCTGAACCACTCGGCCTTCAACACCGCCAACGCCATCGGCCCCCTGCTGGGCGGCATGGCCATCGCGGCCGGCTACGGCTGGACCTCGACCGGCTGGGTCGGCGTCGGGCTGTCGCTGGGCGGCTTCGCGATCTTCGTGGCGGCCTGGGCGGAGGGACGGAGACGCGCCGCGTCCAAGCGTTTGGCGTAACCACAGTTTATGGTAGTATGAACTCATGGCCGACGTCACCAACGACCTCATCTACGAAGTGCTGAAGTCCATGCAGACACGCCTGGACCGGATCGACGGCAATGTCGCCGGCGTGAGAGGCGAACTTCAGGCCATGCGCCTCCACCTCAACGGCCTGAACCAGGACGTCTCCAACCTGTATCAGATTGTCGATCGTCAGGACGCCCGCCTCGGCCGGATCGAGACCCGCCTCGGACTTCTTGAACCCGCGCACTGACATTTCCCGAAAACGGTGCTAGAGGCCCGCGCCATGAGCGCAGCCGTCATCGTCTTCCCCGGTTCCAACTGTGATCGCGACTGCAAGGTCGCCGTCGAACGCTCCACTGGCGAGCCCGTCTCCATGGTCTGGCACGCCGAGACCGAACTGCCTTCGGGCCTGGACCTGATCGTCATTCCCGGCGGCTTCTCTTACGGCGACTATCTGCGCTGCGGCGCCATGGCGGCCCAGTCCCCGGTGATGCAGGCGGTCAAGAAGGCCGCAGACGACGGCGTCGCCGTGGTCGGCATCTGCAACGGCTTCCAGATCCTGTGCGAGTCTGGAATGCTGCCCGGCGCCCTGCTGCGCAACAAGGGGCTGAAATACGTCTGCAAGCCCATCGCCCTGACCGTCGCCAACGGCCAGACCCGCTTCACCGCCGGCTACCAGGGCCAGCGCGAGGTGGTCATGACCCAGGGCAACGGCGACGGAAACTTCTTCGCAGACGCCGAGACCCTGGCCCGGATCGAGGGCGAGGGCCAGGTGGTCTTCCGCTACGTCGACAACCCCAACGGCTCGGTCAACGACATCGCCGGCATCCAGAATGCGCGCGGCAATGTGCTCGGCATGATGCCCCACCCCGACCGCGCCTTCGAGGCCGAACTGGGCTCCGCCGACGGCGCCGTGCTGTTCCAGAGCATCTACGCCGCAGCTTGACGGCAATCTGTCGTTGAGGCGAAGTAGCGCAATGCTTCGCTCCATCTCCGCCGTCCTGTTCCTTTGCCTGTCATCCTCTGCAGCCTGGGCTCAAGAGGCCTCGCAGCCCCCCGCGCCGGTTGATTCCGCACGGGAGGATTGGACCCTGGCGCGTCTTCCCGAGCACGACGCCGTAGTGGCTACCATTGGTTTTACGTCCGGCCTCAACCTCATCGCGAGGTGTCAGGGCGGCGTGTACGATCTGATGATCAGCGGCCTGCCGGAAGCGCCCAAGAATCAGCCGACACGAGAGCTGGGGATTCAGGTCGGCGATGAAGGCGAATCAAAAACGACAGTCTGGACGGTAGGATCGCAGCGAACGATGGCGTTCAGTCGCATCCCCGCCCTGGTTGCGCGGGACCTGGCTGAAGGCGGAAAGCTGCAGGTCGTGATTCCGTCTGACCGCCCGGGTGGTCCGCGCACCCGCTACGTCATGGATGTTGAGCCCTCCAGCCAGGCCATCGCCGAAACCCTGACGGCCTGCGGCCGCCCTGTCATCGACCCGCGCGAGGAGCGCGCAGATCAGATCGAAGGCAACGGCCAGGACGGGCTGCCCGCCGCCGTGATGTGGCGGACCATGCCTCGCCCCACCTTTCCGGAATCGGTCAGGGGCCGAAGCCCCCGCATGGGCTATGTCGTGCTTTCGTGCGTCGCCGAGGACGACGGCGGCCTGACCAAGTGCGTGACGGAGAGCGAGCAACCGCCCGGCTACCATCTGGGCTTGGCGGTTCAAAGATCTCTTCCGCGCGCGCGCCTGAAGCTGACGGACGAAGCCGCGGCCAGCGGGCGGCCTTTGGCAGGCCGCCTGATCGTGTTCAGCGTGAACTTCATAATGGACAACTGACGGATCTTCGGCCCGGTCAGGTCCCCAGCTTCGGCGTCGCCCCGCCCCCGGCGTCGATGGCGTCGAACAGGGCGCGGATCAGCCATCGCTCTTCCTCGGTGATCTCGGGCTTCCAGACGTCGAAGATCAATATCGTCCGGTCTTGGTCGCTGTCGTTCCAGGCCTCATGCTCGATCGTGTCGTCGAACGCCCAGGCCTTGCCTTCCTCCCACTGACGCAGGTCCGACCCCACCCGGAACCAGGACCCCGGCGGCGCCACCAGCGGCAGGTGGCAGATCAGGCGGGTGTTGATCAGGCCGTGATGCGGCGGAATCCGCGCGCCCGCCGCCAGTTTCGAGAACAGGATCGACGGCGACCGCCCGGGAATGATGCTCAGCGGCGCGGCCTCCAGCGCCTTCAGGGTCTGCGGGCACCGCGCGGCGATCTCGGGCGCGACCACGCCGTCCTTCCACAGGAAGACCGCGCTCCAGGCCGGATTTTCCAGCATCCCCGCCTGTCCGCTGCGCGGTCGGTTCGAACGGTCCTCGACATAGGGAGCGAACAGGGCGGGTTCCGCCAGAACCGCCTCCAGTTCGGCGCGGATGGCGGGCGCCGCCGCCTCGATCTCCGCCAGCCAGGGCGTGTCGGCGCAGGGCTGGAACTGGACCTGCGGCAGGCCCGGAAACAGATAGAATTTCGGCTGCTGGTGATACAGTTGCTTGCGCCCGGTCAGCAGGTCGAGCGACAGGGCGAACCGCGCGCTGGACTGGGCTTCGTCAAATCCGCGCGCCTTGATCCCGGCCAGAAGCTCCTCCTCGAACCGGCGCCTCATGTCCGCCAGCGCCTGTTGCACCCGCCGCAACTCGCCCTTCAGTTCGGGATCTGCGCCGCGCTGTTGCGCACTCGCCAAGGCCGCGCCGTAAAAGCTCGAGGCGGACCGCGCATCGCCCCGGGCGGCCAGGGCGTCGCCCTTGAGAATGGCCCCCAGGACATTGCGTCCATCGACACCCAGCACCCGCTCCGCCCGCTCTAGCGGACAGGGCGTGCTGAAGAAGCGTCTCCAGAGCGACGGCGGCGTCTGCGTTCATGCGCGGCATGAACGACGATCATCGAACCGCCGTCAAGCAGACAGGGACGCGCTCACTCCGGGCGCGCCGCCTGTCCGTTCTCCAGGTCTTCGTCCTCGTCGGCCGTGACCACGCCGCCCGGATCGCGTTGGGCGGCCAATTCGCGGGCGCCGACGCCCTGACCGTGTTCGATGGCGAGATTGGCTTCGACCTCGTTGGTTTCGAAGATGGGTGTTTCGTCGTCGCGGTCAGCCATGGTCATCTCCAGTTCGTGTGGGCTTGAACAACCGACCACACGACAGGCGGTTCCTCTAGCGCCCCAGGAAGGGGTCCAGACTGGCGCGTGACAAGGGACGAAAGACCAGGAACCGCCCATCGACCGTCAGGGTCACCTCGTGCGCCTGCGGCCGCTGCAACAGCGCCGGATCGTCCAGCGACACGGCGCGACCCGAAGCAATATGTCGCGCGTCCAGGGCGGGCGTGATCGGCCTGCCGTTCGCCGCGGCCAGGGCCGACAGAAAGCGGCGCACCTCCAACGCCTGCTGCTCGGGCGTCAGGGCCTGGCGAACGCACGCCCAGGCGTCCTGCGACGGCTGGGTGAGAACGACGGTCGCTCCACTTGTCTGGGCGTGACCCACGCCTGCGACGGCCGATGCGGCCATGGCGGTCAGGCAGAAAATCCAGCGTCCGGCGGCGTTCGTCATGCCCGATGACAAGCAGCACAGAGAACGTGGCGCAGGCAAGCTTCACTTTTCACACTGCAACGGTGAACCTTACCGCCGTCCGGCGCGTACATTCCACCTGAACACCGTCGTATCGGAATCCGCATGTCCTCGATCCTTCGTCCCACGCCCGCCCAGCGCACCCGCCGACTGGTGGTGCTGGCCGCCGCCGTCTTCGCCATCGTGGTCCCGCTGGTCCAGAACCTGGCGGGCCTGGGCCTGACCCAGGCCGAGTTCGCTGCGGATGGAAACAGCACCCTGCGCGTCGCCGGCTACGCCTTCTCGATCTGGGGCCTGATCTATCTGGGCCTGCTGGCCTACGCCGTCCGTCAGGTGCTGCCCCAGACGGGCGAGAGCACCCTGATCAACCGGATGGGCTGGCCGTCGGCCGTGGCCTTTTTCGGCATCGGCATGTGGATCGTCGTCGCCGCCCTGAACCTGAAGGCGGCCAGCGTCATCGTCATCTTCGCGTCGCTGATCGCCCTGCTCGCGCCGCTGGTGGCCTATTCCGGCTCCATCCGGGCGCTCAGCCGAACGGATCGCGACCGACTGCTGCTGGTCTGGCCCCTGGCGGCGCTCGCGGGCTGGCTGACTGTGGCTGCGCCGCTGAACCTGATCACCACCCTGACCGCCTTCGAGGCCCTGCCGACGGCGTTGTCGCCAAGCGCCTGGGCCATCCTGGCCATCATCGTGACCACCGGCGTCGCCCTGGCGGTGACCGCCAGCCTGCGGACCCTCGCCTATCCCCTGCCCACCGCCTGGGGCCTGCTGGGCGCCTTCGTCGCCGAACAGACCGACAAGCCCGCCGTCGCCTTCACCGCCCTGGCCGGCGCCATCGTCCTGCTGGTCGGCGGGGTGCTGCTGGCCTTCCGGCTGAAGCCGGGGGTCGAGCGTTAGGGCTTCTTGCCGGGCGTCACGGGCGTATCGATCGCCGCATCTTCCCCGGCGCCGACGTCAAAGGCGCCGGCCTCCTGAAAGCCGACGCTGCCGATCCCGGTCGCCTGTCCGGTCAGCCGCTGCCGACGGCTGATCATCGACCGCTCGGGCGCGGCCTTGTCCATTTCGCGTGTAGTCTCAGGATCATTGGACCGATCCATCTGCTGGCCGGTGGCCGGCGTGACCTTTGTCGAGGGGGTGGAGCGCATCAGATGCCCTCCCCCTCGTCTTTGACTTCGGCTTCGTTCTGGGCCTGCTCGGCCATGGCCGAGGCGCCGGCGTCGTCGGCCGCAATCTCGGGCAGATCGTCGTCTTCGGGGGTCGCGGCGGGGTCGATGGGGGTGTCGGTCATGGTGAACTCCGTGTTGGCTACACACGAAATGAAACCCGAGCCCCAGACGTTCCCCCGCGTTCAGATCGTGATCGCCACGTCCGTCTTCAAGAAATCCTCGCCCTTGAACAGCACAGGTTCGCCGCTGCTCAGGCTCAGCGCATAGGCGAAACAGTCGCCGTAGTTCAGCCGCGCCGGACGCCGCCCCTTGCCGAACCGCACCATGGCCTCGCAGGCGATCCGCATCTGCGCCTGATCGACCGGGACCAGATCCAGCCGGTACTCCTGTTCAAGACGATCCAGCACGGGCCGGGCGTCCACGCCGAGCCGGGACGTCAGCACAGCCGCCAGTTCCACCCAGGTCGCGACACTGACCCGGCGCATCGTCGCCGAACGGATCCGTTCGTCGAACGCGGCCGCTTCCGGCTCTCTCAGAACAATGGCGACGAAGGCGGAGGTGTCGATGACCATCAGCGCGGAAGACCGTGCTCGTCGTACATCTCGTCGTCGATTTCCTGAAGAGAGCGGCCATCGCCGGGCGGCAGGGTCCGCAGATAGGCGAACAGGGCCTCGCGCTTCCTCGCCCGCTCCGCCGCCGCCTCTTCGGCGGTCAGTTCCTTCCAGGTCTTGTCCAGGGCGATGTCGATGGCCTCGGTCAGGCTGACCCCCAGCCGTTCGGCGACGGCGCGCGCCTTGCGCTCCGTCTCGGCGCGCTTGATGCTGAGGCCCATTCTAGAACTCCCAAAATGCTGTCTAGAATATAGCCTATCGGCCCATCTGCGGCTAGAAGCCCCGCCCATGACCGCTCCTCAAAAGACCATGGCTGAATTGGCCGCCGAATACGGCTTGGCCCCGAACGAATATCAGGTCGTCCTCGACCGGCTGGGCCGCGAGCCCAACCATGTCGAACTGGGCGTCTTCTCGGTCATGTGGTCCGAGCACTGCTCGTACAAATCCTCCAAGATCCACCTGGGCAAGTTCCCGACCACCGGCGACCGCGTCATCTGCGGCCCCGGTGAGAACGCCGGCGTGATCGACATCGACGACGGCGACGCCTGCATCTTCAAGATGGAGAGCCACAACCACCCCTCCTATATCGAGCCCTATCAGGGCGCGGCGACGGGCGTGGGCGGCATCATGCGCGACGTCTTCACCATGGGCGCCCGCCCCGTGGCCCTGCTGAACGCCCTGCGCTTCGGCGATCCGTCGCACGAAAAGACCAAACGCCTGGTCAAGGGCGTCGTCTCCGGCATCGGCGGCTACGGCAACTGCGTCGGCGTGCCGACCGTGGCGGGCGAGACCAATTTCCACGCCGGCTACAACGGCAACATCCTGGTCAACGCCATGTGCGTCGGCCTGGCCAAGGCTGACAGCATCTTCTATTCGGCCGCGCCCTCGGCGGGCCTGTCGGTGGTCTATTTCGGTTCCAAGACCGGCCGCGACGGCATCCATGGCGCGACCATGTCCTCGGCCGAGTTCGACGACGAGTCGGAATCGAAACGCCCCACCGTTCAGGTCGGCGACCCCTTCGCCGAAAAGCTGCTGATTGAAGCCACCCTCGAACTGATGGCCTCGGGCGCCGTCGCCGCCATCCAGGACATGGGCGCGGCCGGCCTGACCTCCTCCTCGGTCGAAATGGCCGGCAAGGGCGGCGTCGGCATCGAGCTGAACATGGACGCCGTGCCCCAGCGCGAAGAGGGCATGACCGCCTATGAGATGATGCTGTCGGAAAGCCAGGAGCGGATGCTGGCGGTCCTGAAGCCGGGCCGCGAGGCCGACGGCGAACGTATCTTCAAGAAATGGGGCCTGGACGCCGCCACCATCGGCGTCACCACCGACACCGGCCGTCTGGTGCTGAAGCATCACGGCGAGATCGTCTGCGACGTGCCCCTGGCGCCCCTGTTCGACGACGCCCCCCTGTACGACCGCCCCTGGGTCCAGCCCGCGCTTCAGCCGAAGCTGAACCCTTCCGACGTCCCCGCCCCCGAAAACTGGGCCGATGCGGTGATGAAGGTCGTCGCCTGCCCCGACATGGCCTCCAAGCGCTGGATCTGGGAACAGTACGACCGCCACGTCATGGCCGACACGCTTCAGGACTCGGCCACCGGCGCCGACGCCGGCGTGGTCCGCGTCCACGGCACGGACAAGGGGCTGGCCGTGACCAGCGACTGCACCCCCCGCTACGTCCAGAACGACCCCTATGAGGGCGGGAAACAGGCCGTGGCCGAGGCCTGGCGCAACCTGACCGCCGTCGGCTCGCGCCCCATCGCCATCACCGACAACCTCAACTTCGGCAATCCGCAGCGCCCCGAGATCATGGGCCAGATCGTCCGCGCCATCGACGGCATGGCCGAGGCCTGCCGCGAGCTGTCCTTCCCCGTCGTCTCGGGCAATGTGTCGCTCTATAACGAGACCAACGGCGTCGCCATTCCGCCCACCCCGACCGTCGGCGCCGTGGGCCTGCTGCCCAACTATGACGTGGTCACCAACTTCTCGACCATGGCCGCGGGCGACACCCTGGTCCTGATCGGCCAGACCGTCGGCGAACTGGGCGCCTCCATCTATCTGCGCGAGGTCCTGGGCCGCGAGGACGGCGCCCCGCCCCCCGTCGATCTGAAGCTGGAAAGGAAGACCGGCGACTTCGTCCGCGACCTGATCGAGGCCGGCGACCTGACCGTGGTCCACGACCTTAGCGACGGCGGCCTGATCGGCGCCGCCGCCGACCTGGTCCTGGCCTCCGACGTCGGCGTGACCCTGGACGCCTCCAGCGCGGCCCACGCCCACATCTTCCTGTTCGGCGAGGATCAGGCCCGCTACCTGGTCGCCGTCCCCGACGCCGACGCCCTGATCGCTAAGGCCCAGGCCGCCGGCCTGCACGCCTCGGTCGTCGGTCAGGCCGGCGGCGACGCCTTCGCCTCCAAGGGCGACAAGGGCGAGCTGTTCAGCATCCCCGTCGCCCACCTGCGCGAATGGCACGAAGGCTGGATGCCGGGCTGGCTCGGCGACGCCGCATGATCCGCGCCGCCCCGCCGATCGCGCTGCTCCTCGTGCTAGGGGCCTGCGACGGCGGCGGCGATCCAGTGCAGCAGGCGCTGCGTGAAGCGTCGGCCGCCAACCAGGCGGCGGCGACCCACACGACGGCCGAGATCCAGGCCGCGGCTCAGACTGCGGATCAGGCCTATGTCGCCAAGATGATCGCCCATCACGAAGGCGCCGTCGCCACGGCCCGGGTCGCTCTGCGCGACAGCCGCGATCCGGAAATCCGGCGCATGGCCCAGAGCGTCGTGGATGCCCAGACGCGCGAGATCGCCGAGCTGAAGGCCTGGGCGCCGACCCCCGCTCCGGCGGCGAACTGAGCATGGCTAAGGGATCCTATCTCGGCAGTGGAAAACGGGCGGGTTCCCCCAAGGCCAAAGCGACGCCGCCCGGACGCTCTCGGGAGCAGAAGCCGGAGCGGCCTGTCGGACGCACGCCGTCCAAGTCCTCCCAGATCACGAGGGACGAACTGAAGCATTTCGCCTTTCGTGATCGATCCAAGGAGGCGTTCCTGGATGAGCTCGACCCTCTGCTCCGTGCCTGTTTCAAGAGCGGCTTCACCAGGCCCAACGAGGTCGCCGGCCTGCTGAACAAGGCGGGAAAGAAAACCGCCTGCGGCCAACCGTGGACGCCTCACCTTGTCTGGGGGCTTCAACGCTTTCTATTCGAGCGGCGCGAAAAGAAGAGGGCGTCTCAAACGGCTCCAGCGGCGCCGTCGGCCCCTGTTTCGAAGCCCGCGACCTCAAGCCAACGCGCGAAGGATCTGGCCGCTGAAGATATGGCGCGACTGCTGGGCGCCATCGACAGGACGTCGCCTTCTCGTTGACGTCGTGCTGGTCCACTATGCTTCGTGAACGCACGCACCAGATCGAGCGTTTACGGACCACGCGCCTGGCTGACGGGCGATTTGCATAGGAGCGTCTAATGGACGCCACCGCGACCGACATCTTCCGCCCCGCCATACCGCCTCGACGGACGGGCAAGCCCCTGTCGCTGCTGCCGTTCCTCTGGATCAGTTGGCGCGACCCCCTCCGTATGTGGTCCGAGCGGCACTTCACCGAGCCGCAACTGCACAGCAACAGCGCCTTCGGCGAGATCCTGGTGGTCAGCCACCCCGAGGGCGTCCGCCACGTCCTGACCGAAAACGCCGCCAACTATGAAAAGGGCGACCTGCAACGCCGCGTCCTGGGGCCCATGCTGGCCGAGGGCCTGTTGCTGACCGAGGGCGAAGTCTGGCGCCGCGCCCGCCGCATCCTGGCCCCCCTGTTCACCCCGGCCAAGATGGCCACCCTGAACGCCCGCATGGCCGAGGTCTGCCAGGCCCGCGTCGCCGGCTGGTCCCTGTCCGCGCGCGGCCGGGTGCTGGATATCGACAGCGAGATGTCCGGCCTGACCTTCGACATCCTGTCCGCCACCATGTTCTCGGACGAGTTGGGCGGCGAGGCGCGCGGCTTCGAGCGCGCCCTGAACCAGTTCCTGGCCAATGGCGCCCGCATCGATCCGCTGGACGTCCTGGGCGCCCCGGACTGGGCCCCGCGCCTGGGCCGTCTGGCCAGCTTCCGCTCGGCCCGCTTCTTCGAACAGCGCGTCACCAAACTGGTCGAGGCCCGCCGCGCCCGCATCGAATCCGGCGACGCAGCCCCCGACGACCTGCTCAGCGCCCTGCTGCTGGCCCGCGACGAGAACGGCGGCCCCGGCTTGAGCGACGAAGAGGTCGCCGCCAACATCCTGACCTTCATCCTGGCGGGGCACGAGACCACGGCCCGCGCCCTGGGCTGGACCCTGCACCTGCTGTCGCGCCAGCCCGAATACCTGGCCCGCCTGCAAACCGAGGCCGACGCCTTCGACGTCTCCGATCCCAAATGGGCCGAGGCCCTGCCCTGGACCCGCGCCGTTCTGGACGAGACCATGCGCCTGTTCCCGCCCGCCCCCACCATGGCGCGCAAGGCCCTGGCCGACGACGAGATCGGCGGCCAGCCGATCAAGGCCGGCGCCACCGTCATCATCTCCCCCTGGATCCTGCAACGCCACAGCCTGCTGTGGGACGACCCCGACGCCTTCAAGCCGGAACGTTTCCTGCCGCAGAACCGCAAGTCGATCGACCGCTACGCCTACATCCCCTTCAGCGCCGGCCCCCGTGTCTGCATCGGCGCCGCCTTCGCCATCCAGGAGGCGGTGATCGCCCTGGCCTCCATCCTGCGCGCCGCCGAGATCGAGCCCGTCACGACGATCGAACCCCGGCCGGTGCATCAGATCACCCTTCGCAGCCGCGAGGCGATGCGGTTGCGGCTGCGGGCGCGCAGACGCTGACGATTTCGGCGACGGATTTCCCGACCTGGAGCGTTTGACAGTCGGTCTCGCCGATCAGGCGAGCCCTCGCTGGCTAATTATCTCCGGGGATCATCGCGCTGCGCACCGCCATTCTGCTGCCTCCGGGCTCGCTCTTCTCCGAGGCCCGCCCCAACTCCATGGAGACGGTCGTGCGCACTCTCGCCCTCTTCAACGGAGACGCAGACACGCGAATTTTCTGCCTGGAGGGCGCCCTGGATCATAATGCGCCGGGCATGGTGACCACCCTGCCGCGCCGCAATACACAGCAAGGTCTCATCGACGCCTTGCGCGATTTCGGGCCGGATCTGATCGAACACCACCAGCAGGTGAAACAGGCCCTGTCCGTATCGTCACGCTTCCCCCAGGCCGTCCATGTTCTTTATCGGCATAATGCGCTGAAGCCTGCGCGCCATCGGATCGACCGTTGGCGCTACGCGGCCCGATATGGCCGAATGGACGGCTTCATCTTCGTCAGCGCCGCCGAGCGGAACGCCTTCGCCCGCACCTATCCCCGCCTGGCCGACCGCGCCTACGCCCTGCCCAACCCCATCGACGCGGCCGCCTGGTTCGCCTCGCCCGACGACCGGCAGCGGGTGATCGCCTTCGCCGGTCGGGCCATGCCGGAGAAGGGTCTGGACGTCCTGTGCGCCGCCCTGCCCGCCGTACTCGACGCCCACCCCGACTGGCGTGCGGTGCTGATGCTGAACGACTGGGACAGGCACGCCGCCTGGGCCGGGCCCCACCTCGCCCCGCTTGAGCGATACGGCGCCCGGGTCGCCGTCCTGCGTTCTGCCCCCCTGTCGCAGGTGCGCGACCAGATGAAGACCGCCGCCATCGCCCTGACCCCCTCGGTCTGGGACGAGCCCTTCGGCCTGACGGCGATCGAGGCTCATGCGGCGGGCGCGGCCCTGATCTCGTCCGGCCGGGGCGGCCTGCGCGAGGCCAGCGGCGACCATGCCCTCTATGTCGACGAGATCACGCCCGAAAGCCTGGCCGAGGCGATGGAGCGCCTGATCCGCAACCCGGATGAACGCACAGCCCTGGCCCGCGCCGGACAGCGTCATGTGATGGACGTCCACTCACCCCGACAACGGTCCGCCGAACTGAAGCAGATCCGCAAGGCGGTCGTCCTGTCGGGACGTCGCCTCGCCGCCTGACGCCCAAGGCGGCGTGCCGAGCCCCGGCGGATGCGGATACGGCTGGAAAATCTGTCACATCGCGGCGATAGAGCCGGGCTCCAGTTCGGGGATTTTCGATGACCACGCTCGCCCTCTCCCGCCGGTCCATGCTCGCCGCCTTCGGGGGCGGCCTGGCCCTGTCGAACACCGGCCCCGCCCTGGCCCAGGCCGTCTTCGACGTGAACCCCTTCCGGCTGGGCGTGACCGCAGGCGACCCCCTGCCTGACGGCTTCGTCATCTGGACGCGTCTGGCCCCCGACCCTGTCGCCTACGGCTCGGGCATGCCCAAGGCGCCCGTCGCAGTGAAATGGGAAGTCGCCGCCGACCGCGGCTTCAACACCGTTGTCCGGTCCGGCGAGGCGGTCGCCCGGCCCGAACTGGGTCACTCCGTCCATGTCGAGGTCGAGGGGCTGGAGCCCGCTCGCCTCTATTTCTACCGCTTCCAGTGCGGGACCGAGCGCAGCGGCGTCGGTCGCGCCAAGACCGCCCCCCTGGCCGGCGCCGCCGTCTCGGCCGTCCGCTTCGGCGTCGCCGGCTGCCAAGCCTATGAGAGCGGCTACTACACCGCCCACCGCAAGATGGCGGAAGAGGATCTGGATTTCATCTTCTGCTACGGCGACTACATCTACGAAGGCCGGGGCAACCCGATCTACCAGTCGGGTTCAGGCCCGCAGGACAACACCCGCGTCCACCTGGGCGGCGAGATCTACAGCCTCGACGACTATCGCCGCCGCTACTCCCAGTACACGATGGACACGGATCTTCAGGCCTCGCGCGCCTCGGCGGCCTGGTTCTGCACCTATGACGACCATGAGGTCGACAACAACTGGGTCGGCGACATCGATCAGGACGGCGTGCCGCCTGAAGTCTTCCTGCTGCGCCGCGCCGCGGCCATGCAGGCCTTCTACGAGTTCATGCCGATGCGGAAGTCGGCCTTCCCGCACGGCGCGGGCATGCAGGCCTATCGCCGGGCCCAGTACGGCGACCTGCTGGACATCGCCTTCCTCGACACCCGCCAGTACCGCACGGACCAGCCCTGCGGCGACCGCTACAACGCCACCTGCCCCGGCATAGAGGCGACGACGGCCCAGGTGCTGGGCGACGCCCAGGAGGCCTGGCTGCTGACCAATCTCGACCGCTCGAAGGCGCGCTGGAAGGCTTTGGCCCAGCAGGTCATGATGATGGACCTGAACCGCAACACCTCCGGCGGCCAGGGCGTCAACACCGACAGCTGGGCCGGCTATCGCGTGCCCCGCAACCGCCTGCTGCGCCACATCCGCGACCGCCGCATCGACAATGTCGTGGTCCTGACCGGCGACGAGCATCAGAACTACGCCGGCGGCCTGTGGCTGGACGGCAGCCAGCCCGAGGGCGCCCCCATCGCCGTCGAATTCGTCGGCACCTCGATCAGCTCCGGCGGCGACGGCTCGGACCGCGGCTCCGACTACGACCGCTTCCTCTCGGCCAATCCCCAGCTGAAGTTCCGCAACACCCAGCGCGGCTATCTGATCTGCGAGGCGACCCCGAACCTCTGGACCACCCAGTTCAAGGTCCTGGACAAGGTCTCGACCCGCTCCGGCGCGCTGACGACCCGTCAGACCTTCGCGGTCGAGGCGGGATCGAACACGCTCAACCTGGCCTGACGTCAGAGAACCGGCACCGCCTGGCTCAACCGTCCGCCGACCCGGATCGGCTCGACCCGCGTCGCCAGCCCGGTCTTGTCGTCGGTTTCGACAAACACGCCGCACACCGTCGCCGGACCGGACGCCGGCATGTAGCGCCCGCCCGAGATCCGGGTGGTGAAGCGGCGCAGCGGCTCTTCCTTCTCGTTGCCGATGACGCTGTCATAGTCGCAGCAGCCGCCGGCGTCGGTCTGATAGGCCGTGCCGCCGGGCAGGATCTGGCAGTCGGCGGTCGGGACGTGGGTATGGGTGCCGACCACCAGCGAGGCGCGGCCGTCGCAGAAATGGCCCATGGCCATCTTCTCGCTGGTCGCCTCGCAGTGCATGTCCACGATCACCGCATCGGCCACGGCCCCCAGGGGCGCGGCCGCCAGCTCGCGTTCGACGGCGCCGAACGGATCGTCCATCGGGTCCATATGCACCCGGCCAAGCACATTCATCACCAGGACGGTGCGGCCCGAATGGGTCTCGAACAGATTGGCCCCGGCGCCCGGCGCATCCATCAGGCGCGGATAGTTGGCCGGCCGGATCAGCCGCGGCTCGCGCACGATATAGGTCAGGGCCTCGCGCTGATCCCACGAGTGGTTGCCCAGGGTCAGGCAGTCGGCGCCCGCCATGAACAGCTCGCGCGCCGTATTCTCGGTGATGCCGAAACCGCCCGCAGCGTTCTCCGCATTCACCACCACGAAGTCCAGCTTCAGGTCGCGCTTCAGGCCCGGAAGATGATCGCTGATCCCGTCACGGCCGGACTTGCCGATGACGTCGCCGAAGAAGGCCAGTCTCATTCGTGTACGCCTTTACTAGGATCCGACCAGTGCTCGACCCTGAGGCCGGCTACACGCTCGAATTCGCCGATGTTGCGGGTGACCACGGTCAGTCCCTGGCTGCGGGCGTGGCCCGCGATCTGATAATCATAGGGTCCAATGGGCCGCCCTTGGCGCTCCAGCACGGCGCGGATTTCCGCCGTGTGGCGCGCGGCGTCCTCATCGAACGGAAGAATTTCCAGACGCGCCAGAAACGCCTCCAGCAAATCGCGTCGGCGCGGGTCGGCCAGCTTGTTCGGGCCGACCGCCAATTCCATGACGACCACCGTCGAAACATGCAACGGCGCCTGTTCGCTCTTCAGACGATCATTCAGCGCAGCGCTGCGGCCCCGCAGAATTTCGATACAGATGCTGGTGTCCAGCATGAAGCCGGTCACCACTCCTCCCGCTTCTGCATCTCAGGCTGATCCCGATCCGGCCAGTCTGGAATGCCGGGCCGGTCGAAGAAGTCATCCCACAGGGCGTTGACCGGCACCAGGCGCAGGCTCTTGCCCTCTTTGATGACGCGCAGCTCTTTCACGTCATCCGGAAAGGCGGCCGCCTTGGGCAGGCGCACAGCCTGCGAGCGGTTCGACTTGAAGACTGTGGCTTTCAGCGGCGGGCTCATGAGTTCGCTATCGGCCCGACTAACGTATATGTCAATGGGATATGCCGAAATCCCGATACCCCGCCTCGGTCAGCACCCCGTGCAGCCGCATGTCGTGCGCCTCCAGGCTCAGCGCCTCGACCGCCTGTCCCGCATAGGCGAAGCCGACCCGGATCACCTCGGGCCGCGCCGCAAAGGTGCGGTCGTAAAACCCGCCGCCCTGCCCCAGCCGTCCGCCGACCGCATCGAACGCCAGCAGTGGCGTCAGGATCAGATCCGGCTCCAACACCTCGGCCAGCGGCAGGGGCGCGGGGCAACCTGCGGCGTCCATCTCCAGCGGCTCGCCCGGCGACCAGGCGCGAAAGATCATCGGCGCATCCCGTTCCAGCACCACCGGCAGGCACAGCCGCCGCCCCGCAGCCTCCAGCGCCACGGCCAGGGCCTCAGCGTCCAGTTCGGACCCCATGGCGCTGTACAGGGCCACCACCTGCCCCGGCGGCAGGGCCTCGGCATGGTCGGCGGCGCGCCGGGCGGCCATCGGATCGGCCTCGGCCAGAGCCTTTCGCCGCGCGCGGGCGGCCGCCCGGAGTTCATGCTTCTCAAGGGTCATGCCGCGGGCTTACACGCCCCATCCGGTTCCGCACAGAGACCATGCCCCTCGCATGCCGGACTCGCTCAAACAGCGAGCGACCGCGTCGCGAGCGGTAGCGACAAAAATCGCTGAAGCAGCGAGCCGCCGCGCGGCGAGCGATAGCGCAAAAAAGAGAGAAGTTGGCGGCGCCGCAAGAACCGTGAAGGGCGTTTAAATCCTCTCGAACCTGGGTAGCCAGGTGGGCTCCATATGCCCAGGCCCTCGAGCCCGGACAGGGACAGATCCCTTTGAGTGAATTAAGGTCGCGAGGAAATGTATGCCTTCGACGAGGGCCGCAGCAGGACCCGCCGTCAAACAAGATAGGCGCTGCGCCCCGCCTTCTCAAGCGCCGTGATCAGATCGACCGTGACCAGATAGATTGGGCGATCTTCTCGATCCGCGCGGCCACGGCGTTCAGCGCCTCGGCCACCCCGTCGCTGGTCGGCGGCGCGGCGGCTGTCTGCGGCGCAGGACCTCCGCCCCCGTTCAGGCGCGCCTCGTGCAATTCGTCCGACAGGATCAGGGCCGACATCAGGAACAGCCGCAGGTCCCCGACATGGCCGACATCCTGGGCCACCTGGCGCACCTGATTGTCGAATTGTTTGGCCAGGATGCGGACCCGCTCCTCCTGCCCGTCGGCGCAGCCCACCGCATAGGGTCGGCCGTTCACCTCCACCGTCACCGTCGCCATCAGCCGGCCTCGCTTTCGGTCTCGTCGTCGTCCTGAGCCAGATCGTCCTGACCCAGATCATCCTGGGCCAGCACCTCGCGCACCGCCGCCGCCGCCCGCGCCAAGGCCTGCGACGCCTCGCGCCCGGCCACCTCCAGCTCGGCCACCCGCGCCGCATCCGCCCCGTTCCCCGCTCTGGGTGCGAACAGGTCGTCGTCGGCGATCGCCTGCGCCGAGGCCGGGCGGGCCTTCAGCTCCAGGATCTTGCGTTCAAGTTCGGCCAGGGCCCGGTCGATACGGGCCCGTGCGGCCGTGGTGGCGTCTGCCATCGGTCGCTCCTTGTAAATTCCGTATAGAACCCGAGGACGCGCCGGGGTAAAGCGGCGCGCTTCTGAATTTCCGCTTCCGCCGAAAGGTCTTCCCCCGTGACCGACGTCAAATCCGCCCCCAAGGCCACGCCCCAGCAGATGGCCAACGCCATCCGCGTCCTCGCCATGGACGGCGTCGAACAGGCCAAGTCGGGTCACCCCGGGATGCCCATGGGCATGGCCGACGTCGCCACGGTGCTGTTCTCCAAATTCCTGAAGTTCGACGCCGGCCGCCCCGACTGGGCCGACCGCGACCGCTTCATCCTGTCGGCGGGCCACGGCTCGATGCTGATCTACGCCCTGCTGCACCTGACCGGCTACAAGGCCGCGACCAAGGAAGAACTGTCCAACTTCCGCCAGTGGGGCTCCAAGACCGCCGGTCACCCGGAATACGGCCACATGCCCGGCGTCGAGGTCACCACCGGCCCCCTGGGCCAGGGCCTGGCCACCTCGATCGGCTTTGCGATGGCCGAGCGTCACCTCGCCGCCAAATACGGCGAGGACCTGGTCGACCACCGCACCTGGGTCGTCGCCGGCGACGGCTGCCTGATGGAGGGCGTGTCCCAGGAAGCCATCGCCCTGGCCGGCCGCTACAAGCTGAACAAGCTTACCGTCCTGTGGGACGACAACGAGATCACCATCGACGGCAAGGTCTCCCTGTCCGACACGACCGACCAGAAGGCCCGGTTCAAGGCCGCCGGCTGGGCGGTCAAGGCCATCGACGGCCATGACATGGACGCGATCAAGTCCGCCCTCAAATGGGCGACCCGCCAGGACAAGCCCACCCTGATCGCCTGCAAGACCAAGATCGGCAAGGGCGCCGCCACCCTGGAAGGCAGCCACAAGACCCACGGCGCCGCCCTGGGCGCCGCCGAGATCGCCGCCACCCGTCTGGGTCTGGCCTGGGATCACGAACCCTTCGAAATGCCCCAGACCATCGCCGACGCCTGGGCCAAGGTCGGGCGTCGCGGCGCCAAGGACCGCAAGAAGTGGGAGGCCCGCCTCGCCGCCTCGGGTCAGGCCGCCGACTTCACCCGCGCCATGAAGGGCGACCTGCCCGAGGGCGCCTTCGACGCCCTGAACGCCAAGATCGCCGAACTGATCGAGACCCAGCCCGCCCAGGCCACGCGCCAGTCCTCGGGCGCCGCCCTGGACCAGGTCTTCGCCGCCATCCCCGAACTGGTCGGCGGCTCGGCCGACCTGACCGGTTCGAACAACACCTTCGTCGCCGGCACCCCCATCCTGGACGCCCCGTCCTATGAGGGCCGCTACGTCAACTGGGGCATCCGCGAGTTTGGCATGGCCGCGGCCATGAACGGCCTGGCCCTGCACGGCGGGGTCATCCCCTACGGCGGCACCTTCATGGTCTTCTCGGACTACAGCCGCCCGGCCATCCGTCTGGGCGCCCTGATGGGGGTCCGCGCCATCCACGTCCTGACCCACGACTCCATCGGCCTGGGCGAGGACGGCCCCACCCACCAGCCGGTCGAACACCTGGCCGCCCTGCGCGCCATCCCCAACCTCCTGGTCTTCCGCCCCGCCGACACGGTCGAGGCCATGGAATGCTGGAAGATCGCGCTGGAGACCAAGACCGCCCCCTCGGCCATGGCCCTGTCGCGCCAGAAGACCCCGGCCGTCCGCACCGTCGCGGGCACGGAAAACCTCTCCGCCAAGGGCGCCTACGAGATCAAGGCCGCGTCGGGCGAGGCCAAGGCCACCCTGTTCGGCACCGGCACGGAACTGGCCCTGGCCCTGAAGGCCGCCGAAACCCTCGAGGCCGAAGGCGTCCCGACCCGCGTCGTCTCCGTCCCCTGTGTCGAACTGTTCGAACAACAGGACGCCGCCTACCGCGCCTCGGTCATCGGCCGCGGCACGATCCGCGTCGCCGTCGAGGCCGCCATCAAACAGGGCTGGGAAGGCTTCATCGGCGAAGACGGCGCCTTCATCGGCATGACCGGCTTCGGCGCCTCGGCCCCCGCCGAAGTCCTCTACGACAAGTTCGGCATCACCGCCGACGCGGTGGTCGCGGCGGTCAAGGCCCGGCTCTAACCCCTCTCACCTCCCTCTCCCTCTGCGGGAGAGGGAGACCGCGCACGGCGGCGAAGCCGTCGTCCTGGCGCGGTCGGGCGAGGGGTCGCACCGACCGCAAAAGTCCAACATCCACCGACCCCTCATCCGGCCCTCCGGGCCACCTTCTCCCGCAGGGGGAGAAGGGACGTTGGAGCAGACGATGAATCTCGGCACCCCCCTCTCCGACACCGCCATCCGCGTCATGCTCCTCGGCTCGGGCGAACTGGGCAAGGAGGTCGCCATTGAGCTTCAGCGGCTCGGCGTCGAGGTGATCGCCGTTGATCGCTATCCCAACGCCCCCGCCATGCAGGTCGCGCATCGCAGTCACGTCATCCCGATGACCGACCCCCAGGTGCTGAACGGCGTCATCCTGGCCGAGGCCCCGCACATCATCGTGCCCGAGATCGAGGCCATCGCCACCGAGGTCCTGGCCGATATCGAGGCCGCCGGCCTGGCCGTCGTCATCCCCACCGCCCGCGCCGTGCAGCTGACCATGAACCGCGAGGGCATCCGCCGCCTCGCCGCCGAAGAGCTTGGCCTGCCCACCAGCCCCTACGCCTTCGCCGGCAGCGCCGAAGAACTCGCCGCCGGCGCCGAAACCGTCGGCTACCCCTGTTTCGTCAAGCCGGTCATGTCCTCGTCCGGCAAGGGGCAGTCCTTCGTCGAAAGCCCCGACGAAATCGCCGACGCCTGGACCTATGCGCAGGACAGCGGCCGTGTCGCCGGCGCCCGCGTCATCGTCGAGGGCCGGATCGACTTCGATTTCGAGATCACCCTGCTGACCGTCCGCTCGCGCGCCGCCGACGGCTCGACCCGCACGGACTTCTGCGCCCCCATCGGTCACCGCCAGGTCAAGGGCGACTATGTCGAGAGCTGGCAGCCCCAGGCCATGACCCCCGCCGCCCTCGCCGCCGCGCAAGACATCGCCGGCAAGGTCACCGAGGCGCTCGGCGGCCCAGACAACAAGGGATGGGGCGTCTTCGGCGTCGAACTGTTCGTCAAGGGCGACCAGGTCTGGTTCTCCGAGGTCTCGCCCCGCCCCCACGACACCGGCCTGGTCACCCTGGCCAGCCAGACCCTGAGCGAGTTCGCCCTCCACGCCCGCGCCATCCTGGGCCTGCCCGTGGACGTCACCCAGCGCGAGCCCGCCGCCAGCGCCGTCATCTACGGCGGCATGGAGGCGCAAGGCGTCGCCTTCGAAGGCGTGGCCGAAGCCCTGTCCGTCCCCGCCGCCGACCTGCGCCTCTTCGGCAAACCCGAAGCCTTCGACCGCCGCCGCATGGGCGTCGCCGTCGCCCGCGGCGCCGACGTGGACCAGGCCCGCGAACGGGCGCGCGAGGCGGCGGGATGCGTGAAGGTGGTGCGGGGCTGACCTCACAGCCCCCTCCGTCACGGCGCTCTGCGCCGCGCCACCTCCCCCAAGGGGGGAGGATCTCCGTCATCCCATTCCTCCCCC
>NZ_JBXASO010000009.1:0-155824 GCF_058809375.1 Brevundimonas sp. GW821-FHT10E09
GGACGCCTCCTTCGAGTGCTGTTCAACACCTCACTCTGGCACATAGATGCCGTCGGGGGGCGTCCACCCCATCACCTATGGCTTCGGGCGCGACTATATCGGCTGGCGCCCCTATCAGCCGCAACGCCCGGTCGATTGCGACTGCCGCCCCGCCCCGCGCCCTGCCCATCGCGAAGACCGGTACGAAGGCCGTTATCAGGAGCGGTACGAACACTATGAGCAGCGCGGCTACGAACAAGGCGGCTATTACGAGCAGCAGCGCGCCTATGTGCAGGCCCCGATCCAGGTTCAGGGGCCGCCCGTCTATGTCGCGCCGCAGCGGATCTATGTCGCCCCCTCTCAGGTGAACATCGCGCCGCCCGAGATCGTGACCGGCCCGCCGGTCTATATCGAACAGCCGCCCGTCTATGTGCTGGCGCCGCCGGTCGAAATCGCCCCGGCCCAGATCCATGTCGCGCCGCCCGAAGTTCACGCGCCGCCGCCCGTCCAGGACTATTACGGCGACCTCCCGCCCCCCGGCTATGTCGCGCCGCAAGCCCCGCCGCGCCAGCATTACGCCCAAGAGCCGGGCGAGCGCGGCTGATCAGATCAGGGCGATGCTTTCGGCGACCGCCAGGGCGGCGGCCCGGGGATCGGCCGCCGCCGTGATCGGGCGGCCGATCACCAGATGGGTGGCGCCGGCCTGGAGCGCCGCTTCGGGCGTCGCGGCCCGGGCCTGATCGTCCAGGGCCGAGCCTGCGGGCCGGACACCTGGGGTCACGATCAAAAAGTCCGGACGGCCGGCCTCGACCGCGATCTCGCGCACGCGCGCCGCCTCATGGGGGCTGGAGACGACGCCGTCGATCCCCGCTTCCAGCGCCTGTCGGACCCGGCGCTCGACCAGGTCGGCCGGCGACAGGCTGTGATCGTCGGCGGCCAGATCCTCGGCCGTCAGACTGGTCAGGACCGTGACCCCCAGCACCTTCAAGCCCGACCCCGCCACGCCGCGCGCCGCCGCCGCCATCACCTGGGGCCGGGCGTGAACGGTCAGCAGGTCGCAGCCGGCGTCCGCCAGATTGGCCGCCGCCTTCTCGACCGTGGCGCCGATGTCGTGCAGCTTCCAGTCCAGAAAGACCTTGCGTCCCTCGGTCTTCAGGTCACGCGCCAGGTCCATGCCGCCCGCCGCGAACAGCTGCAGCCCGATCTTGTAAAAGCCCACCGCGTCCTGGACCCGCGCGACCAGGGCGGCCGCCTCGGCGATGGTCGGGACGTCCAGGGCGCAGATGATCCGGTCGTCGGGACCACGATTGGGGGCGACGGTTTGGGTCTGGGTCATCGACGGACTCGCGCTGAGCGGCTATGCGAGGACGCAAGGGGTGCGTCGGCGCGGCCGGCGTGTTGAATTTCAAGAGCGAGGCGAGGCGATGAACGCGGTCGATCTGGGTGTCAACCTGTTCGTGACCCTGTTCGCCCTGCTGGATCCCATCGGCAATCTGCCGATCTTCGCCGCCGCCACGGCCGGGGCGACGCTGCGCCAGCGGATTTCGGTCTCGGCCCTGATCTGCACCTTCGCCGCCGTCTTCCTGGCCTTCTTCCTGTTCACCGGCCTGGGCCTGCTGCAGTTCTTCGGCATTTCGCTGGCGGCCTTCCGGATCGCGGGGGGCATATTGCTGCTGCTCCTCGGCCTGGACATGGCGCGCGGCGACTTCCTGGCCCTGTTCGCGGACAAGGACGCCATCGCCGACAGCCAGGATGTGCGCGGCTACGCCCGTCGCCGGTTCCAGCGCCTGGTCGTGCCCTTCGCCATACCGTTGATGATCGGCCCCGGCGCCATTTCGGCGGTCATCATCCAGGCGGGCGAGGCGGCCAAGCTGGGTTATGCCGGAACCATGGGGTCGCTGGTCGCCATCGCGGCCGCCTGCGCCGTCTCCTTCGTCTGTTTCGCCATGACCGGATCGCTCAGCCGCCTGTTGGGCGAGGTGGGCATGGCCATCATCGTGCGCGTCCTGGGCCTGATCCTGTGCGCCCTGGCGATCCAGTTCATCCTGCTGGGTCTGGGCGAGGCCATCCCCGGCATGATCTCGGGGGCGGTGACGACCCCCTACCCGGCCACCAAATAAGGCTTCAGTCGGCGTCCTCCTCGATGGCGTGGATATCGTCGTCGGACAGGCCGAAATGGTGGCCGATCTCGTGGATCAGGACGTGGGCGATCAGTTCGGCCAGGCCGACGTCGCCGCGCTCGCACCATTCGTCCAGGATCGGACGGCGATACAGGAAGACCCGCGACGGCTCCGCCGCCGGTCCCAGGCTGTCGCGTCGGCCGATGTCCACGCCATGATACAGGCCGGTCAGTTCGAACGGATCCTCGATCTCCAGATCCGCCAGGGTCTGTTCGTCGGCGAAATCGTCGATGCGGAACATCACCTCGCCCGCCGCCGCCCGGAACTCGGCCGGCAGGGCGTCGAACGCCTCGCGCGCCAGTCGGGCGAAATCGTCGAGGGAGGGGGCGAAGAGATCGGCGGTCGCGTCGGTCATGCCTCCGCTATCGCCGTCTGGGGCCCGCCATGCAACGGGGCGCGATGACGCGACGAAGACTGACTTTTTCTGGCCGGGTTTGCGGTATGGTGAACGCCGAATCAGGTCGCGGGACCCAGGGACAAGAATGGCCGAGGCCGACATCGCCTATGTCGCCACTGCGGGCGCAGCCGGGCTAGCCCTGGCGGTCAGCGCCTGGGCTCTGCGTCTGCGCGCCAGGCTGAACGCCGCCACGGCCCTGGCTGAGGGCGAGCGGGCGGCGGCCGTCGCCGATCTCAGCCGCCACGACAGCATGTTGCGCGCCTTCGACGACGTCAGCCTGGCCCTGACCCCCGAAGGCGAAGCCAGCGGCGCCCCCATCGGCCCGCCCGAACTGATCGATCGCCTGACCGAGGCCAGCGGCGATACGGCGGGACACGCCCTGCTGACCCGGCTGAAGACCTCCTATGTGGTGCTGATCGACGGTCTGGTGACGGCCGGCAAGGCGTTCGAAGGTCTGATCGAACTGGGCGACGTCGAACCCTGGCGGATCGAGGGACGGGTGGCCGGCGGCGGCGCCTGGCTGAGACTGTCACCGGCGTCGCGCGTCATGCTGACCGGGGCCGACGCGACCGAGAGCGGCCTGGCCCTGCTGGGCGACGCCTCGCCGATCCCGACCTGGGTGGTGGACGGCGCCGGCAAGCTGGCCTGGGCCAACCGGGTCTGGCTGCACGAGATCGGCGCCGACAGCGTCGAGACGGCGCGGAACAAGGGCCTGTCGTTCGACCGGGGCGCCGACGCCCTGGTCGCAGAAGCCGGGCGGCTGGGCGTGCGCCAGGAGGGCTTCCGCTGGACCACCGGCGGCGGCCATCGCCGCGCCTGGCGGATCATCGCCGAACCGGCCGGCGGCGGCGCCGTCACCGCCTTCGCCATCGAGGTGACCGAGGCGGAGGAGACGCGCGACACCCTGCGTCGCCACGTCGACGCCCATGACGAGACGCTGAACCATCTGGCTGACGCCGTGGCCATCTTCGGCCCGTCCAAGCGGCTGGCCTTCCACAACACCGCCTTCCAGACCCTGTTCGACATCGACCCCGCCTGGCTGGACGAACGCCCGACCCACGCCGAACTGCTGGATCGGCTGCGTCAGCGCCGCCGCCTGCCCGAGGTCATGGACTATGCGGGCTGGAAGGCGCGCGAGCTGGAATTCTATGGCGCGTCCCAGGCCTCGCCCGACGACAGCTGGTCGCTTCCGGACGGCCGCACCCTGCGGGTCGTGCGCCAGCCCCATCCGCTGGGCGGCATATTGCTGATCTTCTCGGACATCACCGACGAACTGAACCTGAGAAGCCGGTTCAACGCCCAGATCCAGGTCCAGACGGCGACCCTGGACAAGCTGAACGACGCCGTCGCGGTGTTCGGTTCGGACGGACGACTGCGGTTGCACAACGAGGCGTTCGAGACCTTCTGGAAACTGTCGGCGGAACAGATCGCCGGCTCGACCGACTTCGACGCCCTGGCCGAACTGTGCAAGGCCGTCCTGCCCGATCCTGCCCTGTGGCTGGGTCTGAAGGCCCGCGTCGCCGATCCCGATCCCGAAAGCCGGGTCGCCATATCGGGCGAAGGCCGCACCATCGACGGCCGGATCGCGGCCTGGCAGACGCGCCCTCTCCCCGACGGCGCCACCCTGGTCGCCTTCTCGGACATCACCGCCCGGCGCGGTCTGGAACAGGCCCTGGTTCAGCGGGAACAGGCTCTGGCCGAGAGCCAGGCGTTGAAACGCGAGTTCGTCGGCAGCGTCTCCTATGAGCTGCGCACCCCGCTGACGACCATCGTCGGCTATTCCGAGCTGCTGGAGACCATGGGCGACCTGCCGGAACGCGGCCGCCAGCACGCCGGCGCCATCCGCGTCGCCGCCAGCCAGTTGGCCCGATCCATCGACGACGTCCTGGACATGGCCCAGATCGACGCCGGCGAGATGGAGCTGTCGCTGGGCGACGTGCGCGTTCAGGATCTGCTGGAGCAGGCCGCCGAACGGGTGCGCGCCAAGGTCGAGGGCCGGGGCGCGACCCTGACCGTGACCTGCCCGCCTAGTCTGAAGCCGATCCGCGCGGACGACCACCGTATCGGCCAGGCCCTGAACCACCTGCTGGAGAACGCCGCCCGCGCCGTGTCCGAAGGCGGCGCCGTGACCCTGTCCGCCGAGATGGGCCCGTCGGAAATGCGGGTGACCGTGTCGGATTCGGGACGCGGCATCCCCTATCACCTGCAGGCCCATGTCTTCGACCGGTTCGTGCGGCGCGAGCGCGGCGGCCCCGGCGTCGGCCTGGCCCTGGTCAAGGCCCTGGTCGAGCTGCACGGCGGCTGGGCCGAGGTCGAGAGCGAGCCGGGCAAGGGCGCCGCCTTCATCCTGCACCTGCCGCTGGGCGCCGCGACCAGCGCCGCCGCGCCCGAGCTGCAGCTCGTCGTGCCCTCCTTCCAGACGGCGGCCTCTTAGGGCCGCAGAGCCTTGGACTGATCCCGCGCGGGGCCGAACTCGGCGCCGGGGTTCCATTCGGGCCAGACGTCGGACTGGGCCAGGTCGCGGCCGACGGCGTAGATCAGGGCCACGTCCGCAGCGGCGGCGTCCATGCGCCAGGTCGCATCCCATGCGTCCGACGGCTGGTGATAGCGGTTCTGGACATAGTCGCGGCTGGCGGCGCTGGCGCCGGTGAAACCGGCGGCCGGGAACAGGGCCGGCACGCCCTTCAGGGCCAGGGGGAAGTGGTCCGAGCGATAGAAGGCGCCGGCCTGGGGCGCGGGATCGGCGATCAGGGTGCGGCCGGTCGCGGTCGCATGGCGGGCCAGAACCTCGTCCAGCTGGTTCTTGCCCTTGCCGATGACGACGACATTGGGGTCGATCTCCGTTCCCGGCAGCAGACTGTCGACATTGATGTTGGCCACGGTCGTCTCCAGCGGCCAGACCGGATTGGCGGCGTAATAGGTCGAACCCAGCAAGCCCGCCTCCTCGCCCGACCAGGCGGCGAAGACCACCGAACGTTTCGGACGCGGCGCGTCCGCGAAGGCGTGGGCCAGTTCCAGCAGGGCCGCCACCCCGGTCGCATTGTCCACGGCCGCATTATAGATCGTGTCGCCCGAGGCGTCGGGCGTGCCCACGCCGTAACCGTCCCAGTGGGCGCCGTACATGACGGTCTCGTTGGGTCGTTCGGAGCCGGGTATGCGGGCGATGAGGTTTTTGGTTTCCACCCGGTCGGCGATCTGTCCGAAATCGACGTTCATCGTCATCCCCGGCAGGACGACAGGTTTGAAGTCCGCGCTGCGGGCGCTGTCCTTCAGGGCGGCGAAGTCCAGGCCGGCGGCGGTGAACAGTTCTTCGGCCTTGGCGCGCTGGATCCAGCCCTGGAAGGGGGCGCGCTCTGCGTTCGGGTCGGCGCGGACGATGTCGAACTTGGGCGCGGCCGACGAGTTCTGCAGCACCGACCAGCCATAGCCGGCGCCGGCCGTCTCATGCACCACCAGCACGCCCGCCGCGCCGCGACGGCCGGCCTCGAGGAATTTATAGGTCCAGCGGCCGTAGAAGGTCATGGCCTTGTCGTCGAACTTGCCGGCCACCGGATCCCCCGCCGGGGCTTCGAAATCCGGATCATTGACCAGGACGATGAGGACCTTGCCCCGCACGTCCACGTCCTTGAAATCATCCCACTGGCGCTCGGGCGCAGTGGCGCCATAGCCGACGAAGACGACGGGGGCGTCGGTCACGGCGATATGGTCGGTGGGACGGTCGCTGGAGACCAGGACGTCCGGACCCCGCTCCAGTGCGATCGAGCGGCCCCCGACCTGGGCGGCGATGGTCGCAGGGCCGTCCTGGCGCGTGCGCGACAGATGGGCGATCTGGACGAAGGCCCCGTCCGGGCCGCCGCCCTCGGCCCCAGCGGCGCGGAATTGTTCGACCAGCCAGGCGACGGTCTTCTCCTCACCCGGCGACGCGGGGGCGCGACCTTGGAATTCATCCGAGGCCAGCACCCGCACCGCCTCGTTCATCCGGGCGGCGTCGATGTCGGGCGCGGCGGGATCGCCGGCCTGGGCCGAAGAACAGGCCATCATCAGGGCGAGGGCGGAAACGGCGGGCAGGGCGTGACGCATCGGGAACTCCTAACGGCGAGCCCTCGACCCTGCCCCCTCTCAGCCCCGCCTGTCGAGCCAGGCCATAAGGCCGCGCGCCGCCTGGACGCCCGAGGCGAAGCTGGCCTGAAGCAGATAGCCGCCGGTCGGGGCCTCCCAGTCCAGCATCTCGCCGGCGACGAAAACGCCCGGCCGGGCGGTCAGCATCAACCGTTCGTCCACCCCGTCCAGCGCCACCCCGCCGGCGGAAGAGATCGCGCGCTCCAAACCCTGTACGCCGGTCAAGGTCAGCGGCATGGCCTTGATCCGTTCGGCCAGGGCTCGGGGGGAAACAGGCAGGGGACCGGCTTCATACAGCAGGGCGACGGCGACCGGCTCCAGCCCCACAACCTTGCGCAGATGGTTGGACAGGCTGGCCTTGCCCCGGGGTTTCGACAGCCGGTCGGTCAGCTTGCCGACCGCGACATCAGGCTTCAGATCGATCTGGACATCAGCCCGACCGTCCGCCTCCACCGACGCCCGCAGCGCGGCCGACAGGGCGTAGACGGCGCCGCCTTCGAGGCCGTAGCGGGCGATCATGGCCTCGCCGCGCGCTGTCCTGCTCCCATGCGTCACAGCGACGCCCTTCAGCGGCTGACCGGCGAACCGGTCGCGGAACAGCGGGGACCAGGCGAGGTCGAAGCCGACATTGGCAGGGCGGAAGGGCGAGACGGCGATCCCGGCGGTCTCGAGCCAGGGCTTCCAGGCGCCGTCCGACCCCAGGCGCGGCCAGCTGGCTCCGCCCAGGGCCAGGACCACGGCGTCCGACCGTTCCAGCCGCTCTCCGTCCGGAGTCTCGAACACCAGAGCCCCGTCGCGCCAACCGACCCAGCGCGACCGGGTGCGGATCTCGACGCCCAGACCCTCCAGCCGCGTCAGCCAGGCCCGCAGCAGGGGCGAGGTCTTCATTGCGCGGGGAAACACCCGCCCGCTGGACCCGACGAAGGTCGGCTGGCCCAAGCCCTCGACCCAGGCGGTGAGGTCGGCGGGCGTGAAGGCGTCGATCCAGCGCGCGACCGGCGCCTGGGCCGAGCCATAGCGGGTCAGGAACCGATCCAGCGGCTCCGAATGGGTCAGATTCAGTCCGCCGCGACCGGCCATCAAGAATTTGCGCGCGACAGACGGCATCCGCTCGTGAACCACGACGCTCAGACCCGCCTGGGCGAGGCGTTCAGCCGCCATCAGTCCTGCGGGTCCGGCACCGATGACATGGACTTGACGTTTGGATTGGGTCATCCCCCGCTTTGCCCGCTCGCGGCGACGCTGGCTATAGGGACCGGCGTCGCTATGTTCCGAACCATGAGCGTTGCATTCACCCGAGAAGAAGATCTGGAAGCCACCGCCGCCGACCTGGCGGACCGGCCGATCTCACCCCACCCCAATCTGGTCACGCCCGAGGGCCTGGCCCTGATCGAAGCCGAACTGGCCGCCGCCCGCGCCGCCTATACCGCCGCCCAGGTGAAGGGCTCGATCGAAAGCGACCGCACCGCCATGGCGCGCGCGACGCGGGACCTGCGCTACTGGTCCGCCCGCCGCGCCTCCGCCCAACTGCAGGAGCCCACCGCAGACGACGGCGGAGTGCGCTTCGGCGGTTCCGTCTCCATCGAACGCGAGGACGGCCGGACCCAGACCTGGCGGATCGTCGGCGAGGACGAGGCGGATCCGGCCAAGGGCTCGGTCAGCCATGTCTCGCCGCTGGCCCGCGCCCTGCTGGGCAAGCGGATCGGGGACGAGGCCGTGGTGGCGGGACAGTCGGTGGAGATCACCGCCGTCGGCTGATCGGGCTCAGCCCGGCTTGTCGGCGCCCTCGCCCAGCATTTCGCGCATCATGTCCAGGATCAGCTTCTGGTTCCGGGTCGGCAGGCGCGGGGCCAGGCGGGCGATCTCGACACTGTGTTTCGTCGGCTTGTGCTCGTGGTCGAAGCCGGGCGCCTCTTCTTCCCCCACGCCCGGCTGGGCGTCGTGGAAACCCTGGAAGAAGAAGGGGATGTCCACCTTCATGAACTCGGCCATCTCGAACAGCTTCGAGGCCGAGACGCGGTTGGCGCCCTTCTCGTACTTCTGAACCTGCTGGAAGCTGACGCCGACCGCGCGGGCCAGGGCGGTCTGGGTCAGTCCCAGATCCAGGCGTTTTTCCTGAACGCGGCGGCCGACGTGGCGATCAACGGGATGCGGCTCCTCGAGCTTCTCACGCGCCATGCCGTCCCCGCCCACTCAAATCACTGACCGATTCGAGGAACCCTAGTTCTTAGAATCAGCGGCCACAAGCCGGCGAGCGCGGCGGCCAGCAGGGCCGCCAGAAAAGGCCAGTCGCCCAGTCGTCCATAGGGGGTGACGCCGGTCGGGCGCGGCAAAAGGGCGTCGATCACCCCCATGACGCCGGGGTCCAGACGCTGCCCCTCCACGATCCGGCCCCAGGGGTCGATCATGGCCGAAATTCCCGTCGGCGTCGCTCGGGCGATGGGCAGTCCGGTTTCTATGGCGCGATAGCTGGCCAGGTTCAGATGCTGGCGGGGACCCGAGGTCGCCCCGAACCAGGCGTCGTTGGAGGCGTTGACGATCCAGTCCGGCCGACCCGCCGCGCCGGGGGTGAAGCCGGGATAGAGGCTTTCATAGCAGATCAGGATCTGAGCGGGCGGCGCGCCTGGAATCTGGATCGGCGCCGGGGTCGGCCCGGCGGTGAAATCACTGGGCATATGCACCAGGCTGCGCAGGCCGATGGCGGTCATGACCGAACCCAGCGGCAGATATTCGCCGAACGGAACCAGCCGGTGCTTGTCATAGACGGCGGCTATCCGAAGACCGGGCCCGCCTTCATCGGCCAGGGCGAACAGACTGTTGTAATAGCGGCCGCCTCCCGGCGCCGTCAGATCCGCCTCGCCGCGCGCCAGCCCCATCAAAAGGGTCTGACCCGGCCGCAGGGCGCCGGCGATGGCCGTCGCATCTGTCGAGGCGAAAACCTCGTTGGCCGAGGCCGGCAGGGCGCCCTCGGGCCAGACCACCACATCCGGAACCCGGGCGCCGGGCTGGCCGGTCAGGGCCACATAGCGATCCACGATGGAGCGATAGGCCTCGGGCGACCATTTCGTCTCCTGTTTCACATCGGCCTGGACCAGGCGGACCAGGGTGTCGGTGAACTGCAGATCGGCCTGCGCCAGCCGCACAGCGCCGAAGACGCCGACCGAAACCAGGGCCAGGACGCCGAGTCCTGCCGAGATCAGACGGCTGCGCGGCGCGCCAGGGCCGACCAGAGGGGCCAGGGCGGCGGTGGCCGCGACCGTAACGAGGCTCAGTCCATAGACGCCGACGATCGAGGCGAATTGCGACATGCCGCCCCCTGCCCTCCAGGTCGCCCCGGCTGGGTTCCAGGGAAAACCGGTCAGGACATGGCCGCGCAGCCATTCGGCGGCGCAGAACAGGGCGGCGAACAGCAGGACCCGGACCACCCCGACGGGGGCGAGCCGGCGATAAAGGGCGCAGGCGGCCCCCCAGAACAGGCCGATCCCGGCGGGCAGCAGGCTGGCCGCGAAGGGCGCCATCCAGGCCTGCTCCGGATTGACGAAAAAGGCTTCCGCCACCCACCAGCAGCCGATGAAGAAATAGGCGAAGCCCGCCAGCCAACCCATCCAGAAGGCGCCGCGCGTCGTGTCCGACCGCTCGGACAGGATCATCAGCAGCGGATAGCCCAACAGGCCGAACAGCAGGCCGAACGGCGGATGGGCCAGGGCTGTTCCCGCCCCGGCCACCAGGGCCAGGCCGATGCGGATCAACCGCCAGGTCAGGGCGCGCCGCCGCTCGGGCAGGACGCGGATACGGGCGGCGAACCGGTCCAGGGCGGCGTCGGGAAACATGATCAAACGTCCTGCCCAAGGTCAGCGGATTCGGCGGCATAGGGATCGGCGACGCCCAGTTCGGCCAGGATCTCGCGCTCCTCGGCCTCCATTTCCTCGGCCTCCGCATCGTCCTCGTGGTCACGCCCCAGAAGATGCAGGACGCCGTGGACGACCAGATGGCTCAGATGGTCCGACAGGGTCTTGCCCTGGGCCTGGGCTTCGGATGCACAGACGCCGTAGGCCAGGACGATGTCGCCCAGGTGCGGGGCGGCGCTTTCGGGTGCGGGGAAGGACAGGACATTGGTCGGCCGGTCCTTGTCCCGGAACCGGGCGTTCAGTTCCCGCACCGCCTCGTCGTCGGTCAGAAGTACGACCACATCGCCCGCGACGGCGCCAAGCGCGGCCTCGGCCGCCTTCGTCACCACCGCCTCGGTTTCCGGCAGGGCGCCGGTCCAGGCCTCGGCCTCGACTTCGATCTCGATCATGCGGGGTCTTCGAGGTCCGGAGCTGGACGCCCTTTTGCGGCGTCGGCGTCATAGGCGCGCACGATCCGCTCGACCATGGCGTGACGAACCACGTCCGAGGCCTCGAACTTCAGGATGCCGACGCCCTTGACCCCGTCGAGAATGCGCAGGGCGTGGGCCAGACCGGAATCGCGCGGGTTCAGCAGGTCGATCTGCGACGGGTCGCCCGTCACCACCATCCGCGCCCCCTCGCCCAGGCGGGTCAGGACCATCTTCATCTGCAGGCGCGAGGTGTTCTGCGCCTCATCGACGATGACGAAGGCGTGGCTGAGAGTGCGGCCGCGCATGAAGGCGATGGGCGCGGCCTCGATCTCGCCCTTGTCGCGGCGGCGCTGCACGTCTTCGGCGCCGAGGATGTCGTTCAGGGCCTCCCAGATCGGGGCCAGATAGGGATCGACCTTCTCGTTCAGGTCGCCGGGCAGGAAGCCCAGTTTCTCGCCCGCCTCGACCGCCGGCCGGGTGATGACCAGCCGATCCACCTGGCCGCGCCGCAACAGGGAGGCGCCATAGGCGGCGGCCAGGAAGGTCTTGCCGGTGCCGGCCGGGCCGACACCGAAACTGAGTTCGCACCGGCCCAGCATGTCCAGATAGGCGGCCTGGGCCTTGGTCTTGGGCACGATGGCGCCGCGCTTGCCGCCCGGAAGCGACACCCCCGCCGCCGCCATGCCCGGCGTGCCCTTGCCGCCCCGCGCCTGGCCCAGGGCCGCGCGCACATCGGCCTCGGTGACCTCCGCGCCCAGGGCCGCGCGCTTGGCCAGATCCTCGATCACCTGGCGGGCGTCCGAGCGGTCGCGGGTGCCGCCGTTGACGGAGACCCCGCCGCCCGGCGCCTCGACCAGCACCTTGAAGGCGTCCTCGATCAGGGCGACGTGACGACTGTTCGGCCCGATGACGGCGCGCAGTTCGGCGTCGTTCAGGGGGACGAACTCGGATTCTCGCGCCATCAAGCGGCCTTTTCTGCTGGGGCCGCCGCTTCCGGGGCGACAAGCCGACCGGTCAGGCTGTTGTGCTGGCCGGCGATGATTTCGACCGGAACGATCCGGCCGATCAGATGATTCGCGTCATCGACGTGAACCGACTGAAGATATGGGGATCGTCCGACCGCTTGACGACGGCTGCCGTGACGGCCCTTGCGATCAAACAGCACATTCAGGGTCCGGCCCGCCTGCGCGGCGTTGAAGGCGATCTGCTGTTCGGTCAGCAGTTCGATCAGACGGTGCAGCCGATCCTTGGCGACCTCCGGCTCGACCTGTTTGCCCATGCCGGCGGCCGGTGTGCCGGGGCGGGGCGAATACATGAAAGCGAAGGCCGAGGCGTAGTTCACCCGCCGCACCAGATCCAGCGTGTCCTCGAACTCGCGGTCCGTCTCGCCGGGGAAGCCGACGATGAAGTCGCCGGCCATGGCGATGTCGGGTCGCGCGGCGCGGATACGGTCGATCAGGTCGAAATAGGTCTGACGCCCGTGTTTCCGGTTCATCAGCCGCAGAATCCGGTCGGAGCCCGCCTGAACCGGCAGGTGCAGATAGGGCATCAGGGCGTCCAGATCGCCGTGGGCCGCGATCAGGTCGTCCGACATGTCGTTGGGATGGCTGGTCGTATAGCGGATCCGGTCAAGGCCGGGGATCTCGGCCAGGGCGTAGGCCAGTTCGACCAGGCTGGACTTGCGGCCATCGGGCCGTTCGCCGTCATAGGCGTTGACGTTCTGACCCAGCAGGGTGACTTCGCGCACGCCGCGGCCGGCCAGGGCCCGCGCCTCCTCCAGCACAGAGGCCAGGGGCCGCGACCATTCGGCGCCGCGCGTATAGGGCACGACGCAGAAGGTGCAGAACTTGTCGCAGCCCTCCTGCACCGTCAGGAAGGCGGTCGGGCCTTCGGTCAGACGCGCGGCCGGCAGGGCGTCGAACTTGTCGTCCGGGGCGAAGTCGGCGCCGATCCGCTCGCCCCGCGCCCGCGCCGTGCGGGTCAGAAGTTCGGGCAGCTGGTGATAGGCCTGGGGGCCGACGACGATGTCGACCGCGGGCTGGCGCTTCATGATCTCTTCGCCCTCGGCCTGGGCCACACAGCCGGCGACCGCGATGGTCAGGTCGCCGCCGGTCTCGCGCTTGATGTCGCGAAGTTCGCGCAGCTTGCCCAGCTCGGAATAGATCTTCTCCGCCGCCTTCTCGCGGATGTGGCAGGTGTTCAGGATGACGAAATCGGCGGCCCGGACATCCTCGGTGACGGCATAGCCCAGAGGGCGCAGGACGTCGGCCATGCGCTCTGAATCATAGACGTTCATCTGACAGCCGTAGGTCTTGATGAACAGGCGCTTTGACGGCGCCTCCAGCATCGCTTCGGCTTCTTGAACCCGGATTTCGGTCATGCCGGGCTTATGATCGCCCGGACAGGCGACGACAAGGCCGAGGCTCAGCCCGCATCCACGTCTGCGGGCAGATCGGCGGGGTTTACGCGGGCGGCATGGCGTTTGAAGATCAGCCCCTCGCGCTTGGACGGTTCAGCGCCCTCGATCGGCACGCCGTACAGTTCCAGCTTGTGACCGATCAGTTCGAAGCCCAGCCGGTCGGCGATCTCGGTCTTCAGCTTCTCGATCTCGGCGTCGAAGAACTCGATCACCTCGCCCGTCTTGGTGTCGATCAGGTGGTCATGGTGGTCGTCGCCCGCCTCCTCATAGCGGCTGCGTCCGTCCCCGAAGTCGTGCTTCTCGACCACGCCCGCCTCTTCGAACAGGCGCACGGTGCGATAGACGGTGGCGATCGAGATGTGCGGATCGATCGAGGAGGCGCGGCGATACAGCTCCTCCACATCCGGGTGATCTTCCGCCGAGGACAGCACCCGGGCGATCACCCGACGCTGTTCGGTCATACGCATGCCGCGGTCGGCGCAGAGTTTTTCGATCCGGTCCATGACCCTAGAATAGGACGTCGGACCGTTTCAGGGAAGCGCCGGCTTTTCAGGATCTGCCGCGAGGTCCAGACTCAGGACCAGGGCGTCGGTCCGTCCCCCGTCCGGCGCGGTGTAATAGGCCTTGCGACGGCCCAGGGGCCGAAAGCCGGCTCGGTCGTACAGGGCGCGGGCGGCGACATTGTCTTCGGCCACCTCCAGAAACAGACGCGACGCTCCGGCCTGGGCGGCGGCCACCGCCCCCCGCCCTGTCAGACGCCCGCCCAGACCGGCCCGGCGCGCCTCGGGCCGGACCGCCAGGGTCAGGATTTCGGCCTCGTCCAGCACGACCCGAACCAGGATGAAACCGTCGGGTTCGACCACGGCGAAGACCCCGGCCTGGCCCAGAAGGTCCGCAAACTCGGTCTCGCTCCACGGCGCGGCGAAGGCCTGGGCATGCAGTCGCGCCAGCAGGGCCGGGTCGGCGGGCGTCATGGGACCGACTGGCGCGGCTGGCCCGGCAGACGGGTGGGCGGCGTGGCGTCCGGCGCGCGAAGATACAAGGGGCGGGGCGGATGGTCGGCGGGATCGGCCGCGGCGACCAGTCGCCCCAGGGCCTGGGCCGACGGCGCGACGCAGGGGTCCAGGGACGCCATGCTCAAGTCAGGAAAGGCCTCGACCAGGACGGCGGCGCCGGAGCCGACCAGTCGAACCTCTTTCCCCAGGGCGGTGATTCGTCGCGCCGCCTCGTCCAGCGACAAGGCCTCGTCCGGACCGACGGCCGCGCCGTCGATGAACAGCTTGGCGTAGACCTGGCCTCGTCGGGCGTCGATCAGGGCCGCGACCGGCGGTCCGGCCGAATCCACAGACGCGGCCAGTCCATCCAGGGCCGACACCCCGACCACCGGCCGATCCAGGGCCGCGCCCAGCCCCTGGGCGAAGGCCAGACCGACCCGCAAGCCGGTGAAGGAGCCGGGTCCGACAGTGACCCCGATCCGATCCAGGGCATCGAACCCCCCGCCGGCCTCGGCCATGACGTCGCGCACCAGACCGCCCAGGCGTTCCTGATGACCCTTGGCCATGGGTTCGAAACGAACGGCCAAGGGTCGCTCGTCCTCGAACACCGCCGCCGTGCAGGCGCCGAGCGCCGTATCGATCACCAGAAGTCTCATGGCGCGCCTTCTAGGCCGCGCGAGACAGAACCTCCACCAGTCGCGTCAGGGCCTGACGCACCGCGCGGTCTTCGATGCGGGAAAAACCGGCGGCCATCGCCCGGCCTTCCGGTGTCGCAGCCATGGTCCGCATCATCGACAGTTCGGGGATTTCGGCCTCGTCCGCCGGCTCGGGAAAGAAGGCTCCGACGGGCAGTCCAAGGGCCAGAGCCAGATTGTGCAGCCGCGAGGCCGAGATCCGGTTCTGCCCACCCTCGTACTTCTGAACCTGTTGGCAGCTGACCCCGATCAGGGCGCCCAGGGCGGTCTGCGACAGACCCAGGGCCGTGCGTCGTGATGCGATCCGGGCGCCGACGACGGCGTCCAAGGGTTCCGGCGCGCGGGCCGTCTGGCGAGCAGTAGGGGGCGTCCTGTCCATGCCGGAACGATCTCACAACCTTTCCGCGCATGCAACCTTTTCGTTTCATGATTCGCGGCGGGCGATCACGGCCGAGATGCGGGCCACGGACTGGCGGTCGATCACCTCCGCCCGGTCCAGCGCGCCCGCCCCCCGGACATGGAGGCGGTCGTCCTCGGACCGGTCAAAGAGGCGCGGGCGTAGATCGCCGTCCTTCATCTCGATGACGCAGCCTTGGCCGCTCCTGGGCCACAGGTCCGGTTGGTATTCGAGAATGACGCCCGGTTCGGCCCAGGGGGAGAGGGCGTCGTCGCGAACCTTCAGGTGTTTCACGACGACAGGCGGCGGGCCGTCGAAGCCGCGTCCCCGGCTTTCCAGGCCTGTCGCGGCCGGATTGACGTGCGGCGTCTGGGCGCCCGAAACGAGCAAGGCCAGGGCTTCGGGCGTGGCGTCCAGCGCCCCGGTCAGGCGACGCTGAACATCGGGCCGGAACAGGCCGGGCCGGCGACCGGATTCATAGAGGCCCCAGCCCTGGCTGGTCATGTCCAGACGCGCTCCGGCCTCGGCCTGGGACAGGCCACGCCGATGGCGCAGGGCGGCCAGGGCCTCGCCCAGACGAAGGACTTCAGGATCAGGAACGAAACGCGGCATGGAGGACGAGGATGGCGCCCCGCCGCACGTCTGGCGAGAACGAAAACGTCAGTCGGTCAGAGGGTCTGCTCGACGCGCGTCACCTCGGGCACATAGTGGCGCATCATCTGTTCGACCCCGGCCTTCAGCGTCGCCGAAGAGGAAGGGCAGCCGGAACAGGCGCCGCGCATCCGCAGGCTCAGCACCCCGGTCGCCTCATCGAAGGCGTCGAACAGGATGTCGCCGCCGTCCTGGGCCACGGCGGGTCGGATGCGGCTGTCCAGCAGGGCCTTGATCTCGGCCACGATCTCGCTGTCGTCCTCGGCATGGGTCTCGGTTTCAGACCCCGCGACGGTCAATGGCCGGCCCGAGACGAAATGATCCATGATGACGCCCAGGATCGGGGCCTTCATCTCCGACCAGTCCGGCCCGCGCTCCTGTCGGGTCACCGACACATAGTCGGCGCCGAAGAAGACGCCGTCGACGCCCTCGAGTTCGAACAGGGCCTCGGCCAGGGGCGAGGCGGTCGCCGCGTCGATGGTGCGGTAGTCCAGCACGGCGAGCGGAGAAACCTCGCGGCCCGGCAGGAACTTCAGCACATTGGGATTGGGCGTGGGTTCGGTCTGAATGAACATGGGCGGGAGATGCGCTCGCCCCCGCCCCGTTGCAAGACCTAGCGCCGCTTCAGCCCGCCCAGCAATCCCCGCAACAGTTCGCGGGTGAGGGTGGACCCGGCCGTGCGCAACACCGACTTGGTCAGGGCCTCCATCGGGGTCTGACGATTGGAGGTTCTGGCGCGCGGCGTCGTCCGGGCCCGTTCCCTGACGTCCGCCCTGACCGCCTTCTCGTTCGATTTCGCCTGAGCTTCGGCGGCCTTGGCGGCCTTGGCGGCGTCCGACTGCGCCCTGGCCTGAGTCTCGGCCCGATCGGTGGCGGCATGGCGGGCCGCGAGGATTTCCTCGGCGGATTCGCGGTTCAGCGTCTGGTCGTAGAGGCCGCGCACCGGGCTGGCGGCCATGACGGCGGCGCGCTCGGCCTCGGTCGCCGGGCCCAGGCGCGAGGCCGGCGGGCGGATCTTCGTGCGGGCCACGACGGTCGGGGCGCCTTTCTCGTCCAGGACCGAGACCAGGGCCTCGCCCACGCCCAGGCCCTGGATGGCCTCGGCCGTGTCGAAGGCGGGATTGGCGCGGAAGCTCTGCGAGGCGGCCTTCAACCCCTTCTGTTCCGACGGCGTATAGGCCCGGAGCGCGTGCTGGATACGATTGCCGAGCTGGGCCAGGACGCTGTCGGGAATGTCGGCTGGATTCTGGGTGACGAAATAGACGCCCACCCCCTTGGACCGGATCAACCGCACCACCTGTTCGACCTTGTCCAGCAGGGCGCGCGGGGCGTCGTCGAACAGCAGATGGGCCTCGTCGAAGAAGAAGACCAGGCGCGGCCGGTCGGGATCGCCCACCTCCGGCAGCTGTTCGAACAGCTCCGACAACAGCCACAGCAGGAAGGCCCCATACAGGCGCGGGCTGTTCATCAGCCGCGTGGAGTCCAGCACATTGACCTGACCGCGCCCGTCGAGGCCGACGCGGATCATGTCCTCCAGCTTCAGGGCCGGTTCACCGAAGAAGGCGTCGCCGCCCTGTTGCTCAAGCTGCAGCAGGGCGCGCTGGATGGCGGCGATGGAGGCGGGGGCGACATTGCCGACCTCGCGGCCGATCCGCTCGGCGTTCTCGCCCACATAGACCAGCAGACTGCGCAGATCGCCCAGGTCCAGCAGCAGCAGGCCCTCCTTGTCGGCGATATGGAAGACGACGGTCATCACGCCTTCCTGCACCTCGTTGAGGCCCAGCATCCGGGACATCAGCACCGGACCGATCTCTGACACGGTGGTGCGGATCGGGTGGCCCTTCTGTCCGTACAGGTCCCAGAAGACGGTCGGAGCCGCTCGCGGCGTCAGGGTCAGACCCATTTCGGTCGCCCGGGCGATCAGCTTCTCGTTCGGCGTTCCGACCTGGGAAATGCCCGAAAGGTCCCCCTTCACATCGGCGCAGAAGACCGGCACCCCGGCGTCAGAGAAGCCCTGAGCCATGATCTGAAGGGTGACCGTCTTGCCGGTGCCAGTGGCGCCGGCGACCACGCCGTGTCGGTTGGCGCGGTGAAACAGCAGGGCTTCCGGCTGGGCGGCGTCGGACTGGCCGAGGAATAGGCCGGCAGGGGCGTCGGACATGAAAAGTCTCCAGAGAACCGGCTAGGTCTAGCGCAGAGCCCCGCGCGTCGGAACCGTCGCTGTTCGTGCGTGTTGACGCCGCTCGGCCCGCCGCCGACAAGGATCGCCATGAAGAACCCCCTCACCATGCAGTCTTCGGCCGTATCGCGGAACGCCGCCGCCCTGATCGCGACCGTCGCGGCGGGCGCGGCCGTCTACTGGCTTCGGGACATACTGACGCCTCTGGCCATGGCCCTGTTCCTGCTGATCATGATCGACGGGGTGAAGCGGACCGTGGCGGCCCGGACCCCGCTGAACGACCGCTGGGCCGGTGTCGCCGCCCTCGTATTGGTGGTCCTGGCCTTCTTCGCCTCCATCGGCATCATCGTGAACGGTGCGGCGGGCTTCTTCGGCGAAGCCTCGGGCGTTTCGCAGAATATCGGGCCGCGCATCGATCAGATCATCCGCGACGTCTACGGCATGGCGCGCCTGAACAATCCGCCGACGGCCCAGGAGCTGATCAACGGCGTCGATATTCGCGGCTATGTCGCCTCCATCGCCATACAGGCCCAGGGCATCGCCTCCGGGGCCTTCTTCGTCATGGTCTACCTGGGCTTTCTCCTGGCCTCGCAGATCGGCTTCCGACGCAAGATCGTCACCATGTTCCCGCAAAAGCGCCAGCGCGACGAAGCGATCGCAGTGTTCGAACGGGTTCGCGGCGGGGTCGAGGGCTATATCTGGGTCCAGACCGTCACCGGCGCCATGATCTGCGTCGTGGCCTGGATCCTGATGCGCGCCGTGGGGCTTCAGAACGCCGAGTTCTGGACCTTCGTCATCTTCATCGTCGGCTTCATTCCGGTGCTGGGCGGGGCCGTGGCGGGACTGGCGCCCCCCCTGTTCGCCCTGGTGCAATTCCCCAGCTACTGGCCGGCCCTGATCCTGCTGGTCGGGCTTCAGACCATATTGTTCATCGTCGGCAATATGATCCAGCCGCGGATGCAGGGCGACAACCAGAACATCGACCCCGTCGTGGTCCTGCTGTCCCTGGCCTTCTGGGGCAAGCTGTGGGGCGTTGTGGGCATGTTCCTGTCCACCCCTCTGGCGGTCATGGCCATGGCGATCCTGGCTGAATTCCAGGGATCACGCTGGATGGCCATCCTGCTGTCGGGCGACGGCGAACCCTATGCCGACGAGGGCAAGTCGAACCGGAAGAAGGCGGGCGAGACCGAGACGGAAACAGAGGGCAGGGCCGGAGCCTGAACCTGCGGCGCCGCGCCACATCGAAAGCCGTGTTTTCGTCTCTTGAACCTCAAACAAGGCTTCCCATCTGATCCTTACCGCTGCGGGACATTCCCCTCCGAACCGCAGCGAAGCGACCGACGCACACTCCCCTCCCCGAGCGTCGTTCGCGCAGGCCGCCGAGTTCCCCCGCTCGGCGGCCTTCTCGTTTGTGGCGCCGCACAATTCTTCCAACCTGAACGCTGTTCATGAGAATCTTCGATCATCGGGGGCTTCCCGCGCGACCGGACCTGGCCTAGTCAACGCTGTGGCGCCTCGTCGCGCCGTGCCCCTTGCGGCCAAGGCCGCGTCGCCCGAGACTGTAGTCCATGACCGCCCTCGATCCGCGCCCCGTCCCGGTTCAGCCGATCTCCTCGGCCGCCCTGGAAACCTCATTCGCGCGGATTCTCGGCACCAGCCCCGGCAAGCCGGAGCAATCCTTCCTCGCCCAGGCGCACGAGGACTACGCCGCAGACGAGACCCCCGAGCTGGACGGCGAGGATCTGGCCGCGCTCCTGGCCGCCTCGTGGCGGGCGGCCAAGGACTATCCGGCCGGTTCAGCTCCCCTGATCACCGTCGGCCCCCTGGCCGGCGCCGACGGCCAGGCCCTGGACTATGACCTGGTCCGCATCGTCCAGACGGACGCCCCCTTCCTGGTCGACAGCGTCATGGGCGCCCTGGCCGAGGCCGGGGTCTCGGTGCGCGCCCTGTTCCACCCGGTGGTCAAGCTGGGTGATCGCCGTCTGTCGGTGATCATGCTGGTGATCGACGGCGCTCCGCAGGAGCGGCGTGACGCCCTGGGCGAGGGCCTGGCCGAGTGCCTGACCGACGTCCACGCCGCCGTGGCCGACCACGAGGCCATGACCGGCCTGATGCGTCAGGCCATGCAAAGGCTGGAGGCGACGCCGCCAAGCGTCGATCCGGCGGTTCTGGCCGAAAACATCGCCTTCCTCAAATGGCTGAAGAGCGATCATTTCGTCTTCCTGGGCGCTCGCGACTATAACTACCCCCTGAAGGCCGACGGCGACTACGAGGCCGAGGCTCCGTTGAGCCAGTCGAGCGCCGGTCTGGGCATACTGGCCGACCCCGACCGCACCGTTCTGCGTCGCGCGTCGGAACCCGCCGTCCTGACCCGTCAGATGCGCCGGCAGCTGGATCTGAGCGACCCCGTCACGGTGGCCAAGGCCAACGCCCGGTCCCGCGTTCACCGGCGCGCCTACATGGATTATGTCGGGGTCAAGCGTTACGGCGCGGACGGCAAGGCGACGGGCGAGACGCGGTTCGTCGGCCTGTTCACCTCCGACGCCTATGACCAGCTGGCGATCGAAACGCCCCTGATCCGCCGCAAGGTGGCCAATGTGCTGAGCCGTGCCGACAAGGCGCCTGGCAGCCATAACGAAAAGCGGCTGCGCAATATTCTCGAGAATTATCCGCGCGACGAACTGTTCCAGATTGGTGAGGACGAGCTTCTTTCCATCGCCCTGGGCATACTTCACCTCTACGACCGGCCGCGCATCCGCCTGTTCACCCGCCAGGATCCGTTCGACCGGTTCGTCTCGGTCCTGTGCTTCGTCCCGCGCGAAAAATTCGATTCCTCGGTGCGCGAGCGGATCGGCCAGATCGTCGCCCGCGCCTGGGGCGGCCGGATCTCGGCCTGGTATCCGCAACTGTCGGACGCCCCCCTTGTGCGGGTCCATTTCATCATCGGCGTGACGCCGGGCGACCATCCGGTCCCCGACGCCGCCCAGCTTGAACATGATGTGGCCGAGGCCGGGCGCGGCTGGGTCGAGCGGTTCGAAGCCGCCTTGCGCCGCGCCGACGTGGCCGATGTCGAGGTCGGGCCGCTGAGCACCCGCTGGGCCCGCGCCTTCGGCGCCGCCTATCGCGACCGCTATGACGCCGACGAGGCCGCGATCGATCTGGGCGAGATGGACCGGCTGAACGCGACGGGACAGGTCGGAGCCGGAGAATCGGTGGCGGTCCGCGCCTTCCGCAACGCCGACGACAGCCGTCTGCAGTTCCGCTTCAAGCTCTATCGCCGCGGCCCGTCGGTGCCCCTGTCGGACGTCCTGCCGATCATGGCCGACATGGGTCTGAAGACCCTGGAGGAGTACGGCTATCCGATCCGGCCGCTGGGCGAGGAAGAGATCCACGTCCACGAATTCCTGATGGAGGATCCCCGCGGCGAGGCCCTGGTCTTCGCCGATGTGAAAGGCCCGTTCGAACGGGCCTTCGCCGCCGTGTGGAACGGCCGCACCGAGAGCGACGGTTTCAACCGTCTGGTGGTCGAACTGGGCATGGAATGGCGCGAGGCCGCCCTGATCCGCACCCTGGCCCGTTATCGCCAGCAGACAGGCCTCGATCCGTCCCAGTCGGTGCAGGAAGAAGCCCTGCGCGAATATCCCGACCTGTCGCGAGCCCTGCTGTCGCTGTTCAAGGCCCGGTTCGACCCTGCGGACGGCGCCGTTGAGGCCCGCGAAGGCGCGGTAGCCGAACTGAACGCCAAGATCACGACCCTGTTGCAGGACGTGAAGAGCCTGGACCACGACAAGGCCCTGCGCCGGATGGCCGCCCTGATCGGCGCGATCAAGCGAACCAACTATTTCCAGCTGGGTTCCGACGGCCTGGCCAAGCCGCACATCTCGATCAAGATCGCCTCGAGCGAGCTGGAAGATCTGCCGCTGCCCAAGCCCTATCGCGAGATCTTCGTCTGGGCGCCGCACGTCGAGGGGGTGCATCTGCGCTTCGGACCGGTGGCGCGGGGCGGTTTGCGCTGGTCAGACCGGCGCGACGACTTCCGCACTGAGGTGCTGGGCCTGGTCAAGGCGCAGCAGGTCAAGAACGCCGTCATCGTTCCGGTCGGCTCCAAGGGCGGCTTCTATCCCAAGCAGCTTCCACGCACGACCGATCGCGAGGCCATCCAGGGCGAGGCCATCCGCGCCTATCGCACCTTCCTGTCGGGCCTGCTGGACATCACCGACAACATCGCCGCCGACGGTTCTGTAGCCCGCCCCGCCCATGTCGTGGCCTGGGAAGGCGACGACCCCTATCTGGTCGTCGCGGCGGACAAGGGCACGGCGACCTTCTCGGACATCGCCAACGGGGTCTCGGCCGCCTACGGCTTCTGGCTGGGCGACGCCTTCGCCAGCGGCGGGTCGATCGGCTATGACCACAAGGCCATGGGCATCACCGCGCGCGGCGCCTGGGAGGCCGTCAAACGCCACTTCCGCGAGATCGGTCCGCGCGCCAAGGTCTGGGACATCCAGACCGAACCCTTCACCATGGTGGGCGTGGGCGACATGTCGGGCGACGTCTTCGGCAACGGCGCCCTGCTGTCCAAGGCGACCAAGCTGATCGCCGCCTTCGATCACCGCGACATCTTCATCGATCCCACGCCCGACCCCGCCGCCAGCTGGACCGAACGCAAACGGCTGTTCGACCTGCCGCGTTCGTCCTGGCAGGACTATGACAAGGGTCTGATTTCCCAGGGCGGCGGCGTCTTCTCGCGGTCCGCCAAGTCGATCCAGCTGACGCCTGAAATCAAGGCGGCGCTGGACATCACGGAAGACGAACTGGATCCGGTCAGCCTGATCCGGGCCATCCTGAAGGCGCCGGCGGACCTGCTGTATCTGGGCGGCATCGGCACCTATGTGAAATCGGCGGCCGAGACCGACGCCCAGGTCGGCGACAAGGGCACCGACGCCCTGCGGATCAACGCCGACGAGCTGCGGGTCAAGGTGGTGGGCGAGGGCGCGAACCTGGGCTTCACCCAGGCAGGCCGCATCGTCTTCGGCCAGGGCGGCGGCCGGATGAACACCGACGCCATCGACAACTCGGCCGGGGTCGACACCTCGGACCACGAGGTCAACATCAAGATCCTGGTCGGGTCGGCCGTGACCAACGGGGTCCTGCCGGCCGAGGACCGCGCCCCGCTGCTGGCCTCGATGACCGAGGAGGTGGGCCTGAAGGTGCTGGCCCATAATTATGACCAGACCCTGGCCCTGACCTTGCAACAGGCCGAAGGCGCGACCGCCCTGGACGCCCAGCAACGCTTCATGCAGGCCCTGTCGGCGCGCGGCAAACTGGACCGCAAGGTCGAAGGCCTGCCGAACGACGCCCGCATCAAGGAGATGATGGCCGCCGGGATTCCGCTGGCCCGGCCGGAACTGGCGGTGCTGACCGCCTACGCCAAGCTGGAGCTGTCGGAAGAAATCGTCGCCTCACGCGCGCCGGAAGACCCCTTCTTCGAACAGACCCTGGTCCGCTATTTCCCGCAGGCCCTGGCCCGGTTCGAGCCGGAGATGAAGAGCCACCGTCTGCGGCGCGAGATCATCGCCACCGTCATGGCCAACGAAGTCGTCAACATGTGCGGTCCGACCTTCCCGGACCGGCTGCGCGGCTCCGCCGAGTGCGACACCACCGCCCTGATCATCGCCTTCGAGGCGGCGCGGCGCGTGTTCCGCCTGGACGAGGCCTGGGACGCAGTCTCGGCCCTGGACCTGAAGATCTCGGCCGAGGCCCAGACCGCCCTCTATCGCGAGATCGCCGTGGTGCTGCGTCGCCAGACCTTCTGGCTGGCCCGTCGCGCCAAGGCCGGGGCTTCGGTCCAGGGCCTGATCGACCGCTATCGTCCGACCGCCGACGCGCTTCAGGCCGAGGGCGCGCCGGTTCTGTCGCGGTTCGAACAGGGCCGTCTGGATGATCGTGTCGCCATCTTCGCCCATCATGGAGCGCCGCAGGATCTGACCCGCCGCATCGCCATTATGCGCCCCCTGGTGGCCGCCGCCGATATCGGCGATCTGGCCCAGGAGAGCGGTTGGCCGGTCGCGGCCATGGCGCGGCTGTATCACCAGGTCGGCGCCGCCTTCGACTTCGACCGGTTGCGCGCCGCCGCCGGTTCGATCCCGTCGATCGATCATTTCGACCGGCTGGCCGTGCGTCGCATGATCGAGGACCTGATGAACGAACAGTCGACCCTGACCCGCGCCGTGGCCCGGGTCTCGGACGCCGCGGTCGGGGTCAGCGAGGATGCGGCCGAGGGCGCCGTGGACGCCTGGATCGGTTCGAAACTGGCCGTGGTCGAAGGCGTGCGCGCCTCGGTGGACGAGATCGAACAGTCCGGATCGGGCTGGACCTTCGCCAAGCTGACCATCGCCAATGCAGCGATCCGCGATCTGGCGTCCGCAGCGGTGAGTTCTTGAAGACGTCTTCGGCGCTGGGCCGATAGGCGGGCAGGGGAGCCGGCATGCCGAGAAAATTCCTGGTCGTCGTCGATGACAGTCCCGAGTTCGAGGCGGCGCTGCGCTTCGCCTGCCGACGCGCGCGCTCGACCGGCGGACGGGTGGTCATGCTGCGGGTTCTCCCGTCCAACAGCGACGCCCACTGGTCTGGCGTTCGTGAGGAAATCGAACGCCAGCAGCGGGAAGAGGCCGAAACCCTGCTGAACCGGCTGGGGGAGGAGGCGCTGGAGCGATCCGGCGCACCGCCCGTCTTCCTGATCGAACAGGGCGAGGCCCAGGGCGCGATCAAGAAGGTGGTCGGCGACGATCCCGACATCAAGATTCTGGTTCTGGCCGCCGGGACCGGGTCGCGGGGACCGGGGCCGCTGGTGTCGGCCATCATCAAACAGGGGGCGCAGCTGGGCGGGCGCAAGCTGCCGGTCACCATCGTTCCCGGCGAGCTGACCGAGGCCGAGATCGAGGACCTGGCCTAGACGTAGCCGGGGCTTAGGCCGAGGCGGACACGGTCGCCTAGCCTTTCGGCACCAGTCGCCACATGTGCAGAGGGTGACGCACTGTGCCTGCCTCGGCCCCGGCGGCGTCGCCCCGGCCCATATAGAGGTCGGCGCGGACCGGGCCCCGAATGGCTGAACCGGTGTCGAGCGCCATGGCCAAGCCCCGATACGAGGCCGTGGCGCCGCGCAGGTTTCCGCCATCCGCGTCCAGCCACACCAGTTCGCCATAGCGCCACTGGGACGGATCGACGGCGACAGCCCGACGCTCGGTCAGGGGCACGCCCGCCGCCCCGGCCGGATGTCCGTCGTCATCCGGGTCGAGCCGGAAAAAGATGTAGCGTGGATTCAGCGCCATGACCGTCTGGGCTTCATAACCCCGGTGTTCGGCCAGCCAGGCGCGGATGGCGTCCCCCGAGGTTCCGTTTTCCGGCAACAGGCCCTGGCGCGCCATGGGTCGGGCGATGCCGACGAAGGGCCGGCCGTTGTCGGCGGCGTAGGCGGCGCGGGCGCGCGACCCGTCCTCGAACGTCAGATAGCCGGAGCCCTGGATCTGCAGGAAGAACAGGTCCTCGGCCCGCATCCAGGCCAGGGCCTGATCGGGGCGGGCGTTGGATTCCACCATGGCCCGGTCGCCGGCGCCGCGCGGATCGGCGGGCTTGGGCAGCACAGGCGCAGAAAACTCGTCGTCCGGGACACGGCGCGCCGGATATTCCGGCGCGAAATAGGCCGTCAACAGGCCCGGGCGGCCGTCGGCGGCGGCGGGAACGGCGCTGAAATTCGCTTCAAAAAAGGCGCGGGCGCTCGACGGGGTCACGCTCGTCGTGGCCGCCATGGTCTTGGCCTGGCCGCAGACCCCCCGAGCGGCGCCGTCGCGCGCCGCGCCGCATCCGTCGAGATAGGCGCGGAAGGCCGCCAGATGATCTTCGTCGTTCCAACCCGGCAAGACGGCGGGACTGAGAGCGTCGGACGGCGAGGGCGGGGGAGCGGCCGGACCGGGCGAGGGGACATAGGGCGTGGGCCCTGTTCCCGGAACGGTCGGCGTCGCGGGGCCGGTGGAACAGGCGGCGACGGCCAGGACCGACGCCAGAAGGGACGTCTCCCGGACCCGCCGCAGAACGGCCGACATCAGGCGTTGGCCGGCTCGACGCGGGCCAGGACCCAGTTGGGATCGGCGGCGCCCAGGGTGCGTTCGAAGGTCCAGTGTTCGGCGGTGCGGCGTTCCTCGACCAGGGGCTCGCCGGTGACGGAATCGGCGGTGTCGCCCGAGGCCTTGGTCACGCGGCTGCGCAGTTCGGCCAGGAAGCGGACCTTGGCCACCGCCTTGTCCCCCTGGACGGTGGCGCCTTCCAGGTCCGCGCGGGGCGGGAAGAGGAATTCGACGGTCTCGGTCTCGCCGCGCGTCTCGCGCGCCGCGATGCCGGCGTCGAAGGAGGCCATGACATTGGGCGTCAGGAGCGGCGTCAGGGCCGCGCGGTCGCCGGCGGCGTAACCGCGGACGATGGTCTCATAGGCCTGACGCGCGCCCTCGACGAAACGATTGGGGTCGAAGGCCGGATCGCGCGCCTTCAGCCCGGCGATGGAAGCGAGGGTGGCGGCGTCCAGGGCCGGGGTTTTGGAGACCTCGGCCGTGGCCGTCTGCGACGAGGGGAGGACCTTGGCGTCCTCCTGCGGCTGACGGCCGACTCTCTTGCCCAGCACATTATAGAGCTGGAACAGGACGATCGCCGCGATGACGGCGAAAATCACGATCTGGAACTGGACCGGCAAGGGGACTTCCTGACTGTCGGCGCGTGAGCGAGGGTGCGCCATGGAGACGATTACGGGCTCATATAGGACGGCGCAAGGCGGCGCGCGCCCCCTGTCGAGCAAGCGACGTTGCGGCCAAGCGTCTCGGCGTGGTAGTCGCGGCGCCTTATTCCCGGCCCAATCGGCCTTTTTCCGCAATCGAAGACGCCCATGACCGACGCCGCTCCGCCCGCCGACACCAACGCCCAAAACGGGGCCCCGACCGGGACCCAGCCGCAGCAAGGCCAGCCCGCCGGTCCCGGCTTCCGCATTCTGGCGCAATATGTCCGCGACTTCTCGTTCGAGAACCCGCGCGCGCCGGAATCCCTGCGTATCGACGGCAAGCCGGCCATCGACCTGGGCGTCGAAATGTCGGCCCAGGGCCGTCCCGACGGTCTGTTCGAACTGGACCTGAAGCTGTCGATCAAGGCCAGCCACGAAAACCAGGCGGTCTTCCACGTCGAGCTGGTCTATGGCGGCCTGTTCCAGCTGGCCAATGTCCAGGAGCAGGACATCGAGCCCCTGCTGCTGATCGAATGCCCGCGCTATCTGTTCCCGTTCGCCCGCGAAATCATCTCGCGCGCCACCGCGGACGGCGGCTTCTATCCGCCCTTCATGCTGGACCCGATCGACTTCGCCGCCATCTATATCGCGCGCCAGCAGCAGATCGCCCAGCAGCCGGTCGAAACGGGCCAGGCGTAAGCACAATTCCCCCTCCTCTCATGGGGGGAATTTGACTAAGCCGCCTCTTCCTCGACCCTGACTCCATAGGCTTCCCACAGGGCGCGGTCCTTCAGAGCCTTAGCCAGGAAGGCGATGTGGGCGGCCTGTTCCTCCGGGCTCGAACGCAGGGCCAGCGGCTGGGGACGCGGGCCGTAGGCGGCGGTCGGGACGGCGACGCCTGCCGAACGACCCGCGACCGGCGCCGACGACAGGTCCAGCACCCGCTCCTTGCCGCCGCGAAGCTCCAGATAGACCTCGGCCAGCAGGCGGGCGTCGATCAGGGCGCCGTGAAGCGTGCGTTCGACCAGCGACACCTTGAACCGCTTGCACAGCGCGTCCAGCGAATTGGGCATGCCCGGGAACCGGGCCTGAGCCAGTTTCAGCGTGTCGATCCAGCGCGTCTCGCCCGTGATCGGCCGGCCGCACAGCTTGTATTCGAAGTCGATGAAGTTGCGGTCGAATCCGGCGTTGTGGGCGATCATCGGCGCGTCGCCGATGAATTCGATCAGATCGTCGGCGATCTCGTGGAATTTGGGGGCGTCCTTCACCTTGTCGTCGGTGATGCCGTGAACCCGGATCGCGTCGGGAGGGATCAGGCGTTCCGGATTGACGAACCGGTGAAAGGTGCGGCCGGTCGGCAGCAGGTCCTGAATCTCGATACAGCCGACCTCGATCAGCCGGTCGCCCGTCTTGGGGTCGAAGCCGGTGGTTTCGGTGTCCAGAACAATCTCGCGCGCCATTGGCTCTTAATGGAGTCGTTCGTCGCTTTGCGGAAGACCGGCTTTACCGTGACGCGGAGATATCCACGCCGGATCCAGCACGGTCTCGACTATGGCCGCCACATCGGCACGCGCCGCTTCGAGCCCACGGCCCGTATCGATGACGAAATCGGCGCGGGCGCGCTTTTCGGCGTCCGGCATCTGGCGGGCCAGAATGGCTTCGAACCGCTCGCGGGTCATGCCGGGGCGGGCCAAGACGCGTTCGGCCTGGATCTCTGGGTCGGCGGTGACCACGACCACCGCGTCCACATGGGCGTCGCCGCCGGTTTCGAACAGCAGAGGGATGTCCAGCACGGCCAGCTTCACCCCCATGACCCGGGCCGCCGCCAGATCGGCCGCCCGCCCCCGCGTCACCAGGGGATGGACGATGGCCTCAAGCCGGCGGAAGGCGGTTTCGTCCCGGCCCAGGGCCTCGGCCAGGCGGGTGCGGTCCACGGCCCCCTCCACGACCACGCCCGGAAAGGCGGCGCCGACCGGTTCGACCGCAGCGCCGCCGGGCGCATAGAGCCTGTGCACGGCGTCGTCGGCGTTCCAGACGACCGCGCCCAGATCGGCGAACATGGCCGTCGTGGTCGACTTGCCCATGCCGATGGAGCCGGTCAAACCCAGCAGGATCATGTCACTTCGCCCAGATGGGCCGTCAGCAGGGCGCGCAGGTCCAGCGGCGGGGGCGGACGACGGAACAGGGCCTGGAACGAGGGCGCCGCCTGACCGATCAGCATGGCCAGACCGTCCACCGTCGGCAGGCCGCGCGCCCGCGCCGCCGTCAGGAAGGGGGTGGCCAGGGGCTTGTAGGTCATGTCCATCATCACCGTGCCCGGGGCGACGGCGTCGAAATCCAGATCCGGCTGGATGCTGAGGGCGTTGATCACCAGGACGGCGCCGTCGAGAGCCTCGGACGCCGGCATGACCCGGACCGAAGGGCCCAGATCGGCGGCCAGGGCTTCGGCCCGGTCGCGCGACCGATTGACGATCCGAACCTCGGCCCCAGCCTCGATCAGGGCGCCTGAGCCGGCCCGCGCCGCGCCGCCCGCCCCCAGCATGACCACCGGTCGACCTGCCAGGGTCAGATCCGGCGCCTGTTCCTTCAGGCCCAGCATCAGGCCGATCCCGTCCGAACTGTCGGCCGAGACCCGGCCGGCGTCGAAGGTCAGGATATTGGCCGAGGCTGTCAGCCGGGCCGCCGGGGTCGCCTGATCCGCCAGGGCGAAGGCCTGTTCCTTAAAGGGCGCGGTGACGTTCAGACCCAGGATCAGTCCGGCGCGGCCCGCCGCGACCAGGGCCTCGAACCCCGCCGCATCGGCGGGGGCGAAGGGCGCATAGACGCCGTCGATGTCGCCGGCCGCCAGCCAGGCGTTGTGGATGACGGGGCTGAGGGAATGGGCCACCGGATTGCCGGCGATCCCGGCGACCAGGGCCGCGCCCGTGATGCGATGACGGCTCATGCGGACAGGACCCCCGCCCGGCGCAGCTCGGCCAGGACCGGCCACAGCGGCAGGCCCAGGACGGTGAAATAGTCGCCGTCGATGGCCGCGAACAACTGGGATCCCATGCCCTCGAGCCGATAGGAGCCGACACAGGCCAGCAGGGCCTCGCCCTCGGCCGCCAGATAGGCGTCGAGAAAGGCGTCGGAAAAGTCACGCATCCGCATCTCGACCGTGTCCACGCCCGACCAGACGATCTCGCCCTTCACCGCCAGGGCGGCGCCGGAATGGAGGTGATGGATGCGGCCGCGCATGGATTTCAGCCGTTCGCGGGCGGCGTCGAGCGATTTCGCCTTGGAAATCAGCCCGCCGTCGAAGGCCAGGGTCTGATCCGAGCCCAGCACCCAGGCGGTTTCGTCATCGCGCGAAACGGCCAGGGCCTTGGCCTCGGCGAGCCGCACCGCCAGGCCGGCGGGATCCAGGTCGGTCGAGACGGCCTTGATCGCGTCTTCGTCCACGCCGGCGACGCGGACCTCGAACGGCACGCCGGCGTTTTCCAGCATCGCGCGGCGGGCGGCGCTCTTGGACGCCAGGATCAGGGTCTCGCGCCCTCCCGGGCTGGACAGGGATATGTCGCTCACCAGCTTGTCCCGATCTTTTGGTTGCGATGCTCGCTGAGCAGGTTGGTGATGGCGGCGGCCGTTTCCTCCACCGACCGACGGGTGACGTCGATGGTCGGCCAGCCGCGCCGGGCGAAGGCGCGCTTGGCCTTGATCGTCTCGTCGCGGACGGCGTCCTGATCCGTATAGCTGGAGGACTGGCTGGCGTTCAGATTGTCGATCCGGTTGCGCCGGATCTGGATCAGGCGGTCGGGCGATACGGTCAGGCCGACGACCAGAGGATTCTTCAGCCGCGTCAGCCGCTCGCCGTCCTCCTGTCCAGGCACCAGCGGGACATTGGCGGCGCGGATTCCCCGATGGGCCAGATAGATGCAGGTCGGGGTCTTGGAGGTCCGGCTGACCCCGCACAGGACCACATCGGCGCCTTCCAGCTGTTCGGTCGTGCCCTGGCCGTCGTCATGAGCCATCGCGAAGTCCAGCGCCGCGATCCGGTTGAAATAATCATGATCCAGGGCGTGCTGAGCCCCGACCCGCGTCGACAAGGCCGCGCCCAGATAGCGGGACATGGCCCCGACCAGAGGATCAAGGGCGCCGATCTGGGGCATGTCTAGTCGCCGGCAGCCGTCCTCCAGCTGTTCGCGCAGATGGCGGTCGACCAGGGTGTGCAGAACCACGCCCGGCGCCGCCTCCACCTCCTGCAGCACACGCTCCATCTGCTTCTCCGATCGGACAAGGGCGTAGATATGTTCGATCGGAATGACGCCGTCGAAGCGGGCCGTCACCGCCTTGGCCATCGCGTTCAGGGTCTCTCCGGTCGAATCCGAGACCAGATGGACGTGAAAATAGGTGGCCAGACGGGTGGGGCCGGGTCGGGGGCCGGAAGGTCGCGCGGGGCTCATTCGGTCTGTCGACTCCCTGTTGAAAAATGGGGGACGGCGGGGGACCGTCAGGGCGCCGTTCTCCTTAGCGGGTCATCGACAAGGCGGCGAGCGGGGATGACGGTGGACGGCGCCTTCGGTTCGAGGATGGTTCATCCCAAGGCGGACAACAGGTTTGGGCTTGGCTGTGGAAAATCCTAATGGAAGGTTAACGTCGCTTAACCCCGTTCACAGCCCCGGACCCCCGCAAAGCCTTGGGCGTTAAGGTTTCATTAGGGATTGTCCACCGAGGGGATAGGGCTGTTCGACATCCCTGGTAAGCCTTGGCGCGGCGTGGATATCCGGTTTTGTTCCGCTGGCGTCGGCCAAACCGTCCCCGCCGTTCCACCGTCCTACCTGCCACTTCGAATCTTTTAATTCTTAATCTGATTAGGGATTGAGAGCGGGGGCCTGTGACCTTAATCGTCCGGCATGACCGATCCGACCCAGAACGACGTTCAGACGCCCCTGATGATCCGGGCTCTCCGAGGGGAGACGCTGGATCGTCCGCCGGTCTGGTTCATGCGCCAGGCGGGACGGTACCTGCCCGAATACCGACGGCTCCGGGCCGAGGCGCCGGACTTCATCGCCTTCTGTCTGAACCCCGAGATGGCGGCCGAGGCGACGCTTCAGCCGATGCGTCGGTTCGGCTTCGACGCGGCCATCGTCTTCGCCGACATCCTGCTGATCCCGCGCGCGCTGGGCCAGGACGTCTGGTTCGAGACGGGCGAGGGGCCTCGATTGGGCGAAATGCCTATTCCCGGTCGGATGGCGGAACTGGCGCCGGATGCGGGCGAGCATCTGTCGGCCGTGGGCGAGACCCTGTCGATCGTGCGCAAGGCCCTGGAGCCGGAACGCGCCCTGATCGGGTTCGCCGGCGCGCCCTGGACGGTGGCCACCTATATGCTGGACGGCGAGCACCGGACCATCGGCAAGGGCGAGCGCGCCCAGGCCCGGACCTACGCCTATGCCGATCCCAGGCGGGTCGACGAAACCCTGGAGGTTCTGGTCGAGGCCACGGCCCGATATCTGAAGATGCAGGCCGACGCCGGCGCCCAGGTGTTGAAGATCTTCGAGAGCTGGGCCGAGGGCCTGCCGGACGACCTGTTCGAAAGATTGGTCCTGAAGCCCCATCAGGCGCTTGTGAGGCGTACGCGGGAGCTGGGCGTCACCGTGCCCCTGATCGGCTTCCCACGGGGCTCTGCGGCGCTTGCAGAGCGGTATGCGGAGGAGGTCGAGGTCGACGCCGTCGCCCTGGACACCGCCTGCCCGCTGGAGGTCGGCAAACGGGTGCAGCAGATCAAGCCGATCCAGGGCGCGCTGGACCCCCTTTTGCTGCGCGCCGGCGGCGAACGGCTGGATCGCCGCGTGGATCAACTGATGGAGGCCTGGGGCCAGGGGCCATGGGTGTTCAACCTGGGACATGGCATATTGCCGGACGTGCCCATCGACCATGTCGAACGGGTTCTGAAACGGATCGGCGCCCAATGACCCAAACTCTGAAAGGCCGCCGCATCGCGGTGGTGCTGTTCAATCTGGGCGGACCGGATGATCAGGCCTCGGTGAAGCCGTTCCTGTTCAATCTGTTCAATGATCCGGCCATCATCGGTCTGCCGGGCGTTCTGCGCACGCCCCTGGCCAAGCTGATCTCCAGCCGGCGCGAGACCAGCGCCCAGGCCAACTACGCCCTGATGGGGGGCGGTTCGCCCCTGCTGCCGGGCACGCGCCGCCAGGCTGAGGCCCTGGAGGCCGAGTTGAACGCACGTCTGGCCGGAGACGAGGTCCAGGTCTTCATCGCCATGCGCTACTGGCGGCCGTTCACCGAGGAGACGGCGGTCGAGGTGGCGGCTTTTGGACCCGACGAGGTGGTCCTGCTGCCGCTCTACCCCCAGTTTTCGACCACGACGACCGAATCCTCGCTGAAAATCTGGAATGAGACCTACGCCGGGTCTGGCGTCAGTCGCGCGGTCTGCTGCTATCCCAGCGCTACGGGCTGGGTCGAGGCCCAGGCCCAGGCCATCGGGTCGAAGCTGGACGAAGCGGGCGAGGGGCCGGTGCGGGTCCTGTTCTCGGCCCACGGCATCCCCGAGAAACTGGTCAGCGGCAAGGGCGACCCCTATCAGGAACAGGTCGAAACGACCGTCGCCGCGGTGGTCGCCGCCATCGAGCGCGACCGGGGCCCCATCGACCACGCCCTCTGCTACCAGAGCCGGGTCGGGCCGATGAAATGGCTGGGCCCGTCCACGCCTGAGGCCATCGCCCAGGCCGGCGCGGACGGGGTGGGCGTGGTCATCACCCCCATCGCCTTTGTCTCCGAACATATCGAGACCCTGGTGGAGCTGGATATCGAATATGGAGAACTGGCCCACGAAAAAGGGGTAAGTCTCTATCTGCGGGCGCCGGCCGTCGGGATCGCCCCCCCGTTCATCGACGCTCTGGCCGATGCGGCCGTCGGCGCCCTGGGTCGGACGGGCGTCGCCCCGTTCGGTCAGGGCTGCAAGGCGGACTGGAAGGCCTGTCCGTATCGCAAAGGGAAACACGCGGCATGAACCCCTATGACCTCGCACGCGGCCTGCACATTCTGGCGGTGATCGCCTGGATGGCCGGCCTGCTGTTCCTGCCGCGGCTGTATGCCTATGACGTCGAACAGAACGCCAAGCCCGAGCCGCTGCGCAGCGAGATGCAGGCCTTGCTGAGGCTGTGGCAGACGCGGCTGCTGCGGATCATCGTCAATCCGGCCATGATCCTGGCCTGGGGTTTCGGGCTGTGGCTGATCCATATCGACGTCTCGGCGCGCGGCGCGGCGTTTCTGGCTGAGCCCTGGATGGTCACCAAGCTGATCGGGGTGTTTCTGTTGAGCGGTTGGCACGGCTTCCTGGCGGCGCAGCGGAAGAAGATTGCGGCGGGGACGTCGAAATATTCGGGCAAGTTCTGGCGGATGACGAACGAGGTTCCGTTTGTCCTGGCCATCGTCATGGTGCTCTCGGTAACGACCGAATGGACGTTCGGTTGAGCGGCTCCGCTTGACCTGAACCGCCGCCTGTGGTTCCGCTGACAGTGAACCGTTCGGCGTTTCGTCGGCGGTCCCTCTCTCTTCGCGACGCCTGCAGGTTTTGACCAGCGGGAGCCCGCCGCGCCTCCCTTCGGCCTCTCGGCCAGACATTTTCAGAGACATGACGCCGCGACATGCCGTTGCGCGCGCCTGCGAGCCTGTACCATGACCGACGTCCGCGACACCGATCCCACCGCCCCCGAGACCGAAAACCTCGAGGTCCAGACCCCCACGCATCACGGGGACGAACACGAAGCCGGCGACGTCGCTGGTGCGGATTCCGGCGTGGACACCACGGCCGACGACGAGGACGACGGCGAACCCGTCGTCGCCAACGGCCGGATCACCCTGGCTGAGCTGAACGAGAAGACGCCGGCCGACCTGGTCGCCTTCGCCGAACAGCTGGAGGTCGAGAACGCCTCCAACCTGCGCAAGCAGGACCTGCTGTTCGCCATCCTGAAGGCCCTCGCCGACGAGGAAGTGGAAATCATCGCCGACGGGGTGCTGGAGATCCTGCCCGACGGGTTCGGCTTCCTGCGCAGTTCGGACGCCAACTATCTGCCGGGACCGGACGACGTCTATGTGTCGCCGTCGCAGATCCGCCGCTTCGGCCTGCGCTCGGGCGACACCGTCCATGGCGCGGTGCGGGCGCCGCGCGAAGGCGAGCGTTATTTCGCCCTGTTGAAGGTCGACACGATCAATCTCGAAGACCCCGAGATGGTCAAGACCAAGGTCCTGTTCGACAACCTGACGCCCCTCTATCCCGAAGAGCGGCTGCACATGGAGATTCAGGATCCGACCCTGAAGGATCGGTCGGGCCGGGTCATCGACATCGTCGCGCCGCTGGGCAAGGGGCAGCGCTGCCTGATCGTGGCGCCGCCGCGCGTCGGCAAGACGGTGATGCTGCAAAACATCGCCAAGTCGATCGAGAAGAACCACCCGGAAGTCATCCTGATCGTCCTGCTGATCGACGAACGGCCGGAAGAAGTCACCGACATGCAGCGCACGGTCAAGGGCGAGGTCGTGGCTTCGACCTTCGACGAGCCGGCCACGCGCCACGTCGCGGTCGCCGAGATGGTGATCGAAAAGGCCAAGCGCCTAGTCGAGCACAAGAAGGACGTGGTGATCCTGCTCGACTCCATCACCCGCCTGGGCCGCGCCTACAACGCCACCGTCCCGTCGTCGGGCAAGGTGCTGACCGGGGGCGTGGACGCCAACGCCCTGCAACGGCCGAAACGCTTCTTCGGCGCCGCGCGGAATGTGGAGCAGGGCGGGTCGCTGACCATCATCGCCACGGCCCTGATCGACACCGGCAGCCGGATGGACGAGGTGATCTTCGAAGAGTTCAAGGGCACCGGCAACTCGGAAATCGTGCTGGACCGCAAGGTCGCCGACAAGCGCATCTTCCCCGCCATCGACGTGCTGAAGTCCGGCACCCGCAAGGAAGACCTGATCACGCCGAAGGATCAGCTGGCCAAGACCTATGTCCTGCGTCGCATCCTGAACCCCATGGGTCCGCAGGACGCGATCGAATTCCTGCTCGACAAGCTGCGCCAGTCGAAGAACAACTCGGACTTCTTCCAGTCGATGAACACCTGATCCGTCTTCGGACGTTTCACGTGAAACAGGAGACGGTTCGATGAAGGTCAATGTCGAAGTGGACTGCACCCCGGCGGAGGCGCGCGCCTTCCTGGGGCTGCCGGACGTCACGCCGCTGAACGACGCCATGGTCGCCGAGATGCAGAAGCGGATGCAGGCCAATGTCGCCGCCATGCAGCCCGACGAATTGATGAAGACCTGGACGAGCTTCGGCCTTCAGGCCCAGGACCAGTTCCGCAGAATGATGGACGCGGCGGTGAAATGAAGACGCCGCGTCTCCTCCCGACCGGAGGGGAGGAGGCATAATTCGATGATGCAAGATACGATCTTCGCGCTTGCGACGCCGCCCGGACGTGGGGCCATCGCCGTCATGCGTCTGTCGGGGCCGGGCGTTGATGCGGCCTTGACGGCGCTTGGCGCCACTCGATTGAAGCCTCGAATGGCCTCGGTACGAGACCTGGCCTACGCCGGCGACCACATCGACCAGGCCCTGGTGCTTCGGTTCGTCGCGCCTCATTCCTATACCGGCGAGGACTCCGCCGAACTCCATCTGCATGGCGGCCGGGCGGTCGTGGAAGCGGCCAGCGGCGCCCTGATCGCTCTGGGCGTACGGCCGGCCGAGCCGGGGGAGTTCACCCGCCGCGCCTTCCAGAACGGGCGGATGGACCTGGCCCAGGCCGAGGCGGTGGCTGACCTGATCGACGCCGAGACGGCCGCCCAGGCGCGGCAGGCCCTGGGCCAGCTCGACGGGAAGCTCAGCGAGACCTATGCGGGCTTTCGCCGGGATCTGCTCCGCGCCATGGCCTTGGTCGAGGCGGAGATCGATTTTCCGGATGAGGACGTACCCGACAATCTGGCCCGGACGGCCGGACCGGTTCTTGACCGTTTGGCCGAGGATTTGCGGCGCGCCGTGGATACGGGGCGACGGGGCGAGCGGGTGCGCGACGGCTATCGCATCGTCCTGATCGGCGAAACCAATGCCGGCAAGTCATCGCTGTTCAACGCCCTGGTCGAACGTGAAGCGGCCATCGTCACGCCCATCGCCGGAACGACGCGGGATGTGCTGGACGCCGACCTGGTGATCGGCGGCTATGCCGTGACCCTGTCCGACACGGCGGGCCTGAGAGAGAGCGCTGATCCTGTCGAGGCGGAAGGCGTGCGGCGGGCGCGGATGCGGGCCGAACAGGCGGATCTGCGTCTTTGGGTCAGGGCGCCAGGCGATCCCGATGGCGTGGCGGCGGCCTATGCCAGACCAGGCGATCTGGTCGTGGCGAACAAGGCCGACCTCGGTGGGTCTGTTCCAAGCGGGGGCTTCGACCGAATCGAGGTCAGCAGCCGCAGTGGGGAGGGTCTGTTGCTTCTGCACGACTGGATTGCGACGCGGCTGGCGCAGGATCTATCGGGCGCCGATTTTCCGGCGGTTACGCGGGAGCGTCACCGTCTGCGCCTGAATGAGGCCCTGGAGGCGGTGGAGGCCGGGCGGCGTGCCTTGGATGCCGGGCCAGAGATGGCCGGCGAGGACCTGCGGCGTGCGGCCGAGGCCCTGTCGCGGGTGACGGGGGCGATCGGGGTTGAAGATATCCTTGGCGAGGTGTTTTCGACCTTCTGCATCGGCAAGTAATACCGGTGTTTCACGTGAAACACCTTAGGTAATACCACCGATCGTCGAACCGGGCGCCGGTCTGTGGTGTAGCGAAAACCGTCCAACTGGACTATGTGGCGGGGATGAACTCCCCCATCGAGATTTCCTACGACGTTGTCGTCATCGGCGGTGGTCACGCCGGTTGTGAAGCCGCTGCCGCTTCAGCCCGTGCTGGCGCGCGGACTCTGTTGCTGACCCAGAAGCTGGAAACCATCGGCGAAATGTCGTGCAATCCCGCCATTGGCGGCCTGGGCAAGGGCCATCTGGTGCGTGAGATCGATGCGTTGGACGGGATCATGGGACGTCTGGCGGACGTGTCAGGAATCCAGTTCCGCCTCCTGAACCGGTCCAAGGGCGCGGCCGTGCGCGGTCCCCGGAGCCAGATCGATCGCCGTCTGTACCGCGAAGCCATGCAGGCGGAGCTGGCCCGGACGCCGAACTTGAGCCTGATGGCGGGAACGGCTGAGGGTTTGATCCTGGACGGCGATCGCGTGGTCGGCGTGACGACCGGGACCGGGGAGAGGGTGAGGGCAGGGGCCGTGGTCTTGACGACCGGCACCTTCCTGAACGGCGTCATCCACCGGGGCGATGAAAGAACTCCGGCAGGCCGTCACGGCGAGGATCCCTCGACCGGTTTGGCCGCTGATCTTCACGCGGCCGACCTGATGATGGGGCGGCTGAAGACCGGAACGCCGGCGCGGCTGGACGGACGAACCATCGCCTGGGACGGGCTGGAGATGCAGCAGGCGGACGAAACGCCGTCCGCCTTTTCCTTCATGACGGACCGGATCGACGTGCCGCAGATCGCTTGCGGCGTTACCCATACGACTGAGGAAACTCATCGCATCATCGCCGAGAACCTGGGCGAGAGCGCGGTCTATGGCGGCAAGCTGTCGGGCCGTGGACCCCGCTATTGCCCGTCGATCGAGGACAAGGTCGTGCGGTTCGCCGACAAGACGAGCCATCAGATCTTCCTGGAACCAGAAGGTCTGGATGATCCCACCGTCTATCCCAACGGTATCTCGACTTCGGTGTCGGAACCGACCCAGTTGGCGTTCCTTCGGACCATCCCCGGCCTGGAGGCGGTGGAGGTGTTCCGCTACGGCTACGCCATCGAATACGACTATGTCGATCCACGCGAGCTGAGCCCCGCCCTTGAGGTCAAGAAGCGGCCGGGTCTCTATCTGGCCGGCCAGATCAACGGCACCACGGGATATGAGGAGGCGGCGGCCCAGGGCTTGATGGCCGGCCTGAATGCGGCCCGCACGGCTGGGGGGGATGCGCCGGTGATCCTGGGCCGTGACCAGGCCTATATCGGTGTGATGATCGACGATCTGGTGACGCGGGGGGTGACGGAACCCTATCGGATGTTCACCAGCCGGGCCGAGTACAGGCTGACCCTGAGGGCGGACAACGCCGATCAGCGACTGACGCCGCTGGCAATTGCGCTTGGGATCGTCGGACCTGAGCGCCGGAAGCGTTTTGAGCTTAAGGCCCAAAAACTGTCCGAGGCCGGCATTGTTTCACGTGAAACCCTGTTCACGCCGAAGGAAGCCAACGCCATTGGAATTCCAGTCAACGCGGATGGCAGACGGCGTTCCATGCGGGAACTGTTGGCGTTTCCTGATGTGACGCTGGATCATTTCGTCCAGACCCATCCGGTCGTCGCCTCCTGGGACGCCGAGGTGCGCGAGCAGGTGGAAATAGACGCCGGCTACGCCAACTACCTCGACCGGCAATTGATCGACGCCGAGGCCTTGCGAACCGAAGAGGGCCTGCTTCTGCCCACCGATCTCGACTATGCCGCCATCGGCAGTCTTTCAAATGAAGTGAAGGAAAAGCTGGCGCGAGTGCAGCCCCGCACCCTCGGCCAGGCGGGCCGGATCGAGGGCATGACGCCTGGCGCTCTCACGGCCCTGCTGGCGCATGTGAAGAGGGCGCCCAAGACCTCGGTCCAGGGAGGGGTGGCGGCCTGATGCTGAATGCCGAAAAGACCCTCTTTCAGGGCAAGGCCGGCGCGACGCCGCAGCAGATGGCGGATCTGGAAGATTTCCGTATCCGGCTGAGTAAAGCCAATTCGGTGATGAATCTGGTCGGCCCGGACAGTCTCCCGGATTTCTGGAACCGCCATGCCTGGGACAGCGCCCAGCTGTTGACCCATGCGCCTGTGGCCCGCACCTGGGCTGATCTCGGCGCTGGGGCGGGGTTCCCGGGCGTGGTTCTGGCTATTCTGTTGAAGGACGCTCCGGATGCGCATGTCTGGCTAATCGACAGCCTCGGGAAACGGTGTCGGTTCTTGCAGGAGATCGTCGATGTCATGGATCTGCCGGCGACCGTGATCAACGGTCGGGCGGAGGAGCAGACGGTCAAATGCGATATCGTCACCGCCCGTGCCGTCGCCCCGATGGAGCGATTGCTGGGTTATGCACAGCCCTACTTCCAAAGGGGTGCACAAGGTCTGTTCCTGAAGGGGGAGAAGGCCGAATCCGAGTTGATTGAGGCGCGGAAATCCTGGCATCTCGACGCTGAACTGGCCCCGTCGCAAAGCGACCCGCGCGGCCGCATCGTGACAGTCCGGAGTGTTCGACGTGCCCGCCCCAAGCACTAACAAACTGCCTGCCCGCGTCCTCGCCGTGTCCAACCAGAAGGGCGGCGTGGGCAAGACGACGACCGCCATCAACCTCGGCACCGCCCTGGCCGCCATCGGCAAGCGCGTGCTGATCGTGGACATGGACCCCCAGGGCAATGCCTCGACCGGTCTGGGTGTTCCACGTGAAACACGCCGCGTCACCATCTATGACGTGGTTGTCGATCAGCGCTCAGTCGATGACGCTGCCGTGCAGACGACAGTGCCCGGCCTGTGGATCGTGCCGGCCGACGCCGACATGTCCGGTGTCGAGATCGAATTGAGCCAGGCCGACCGTCGGTCCTATCGTTTGCGCGACGCCTTGCGGGCCCATGATCACGGCCCTACCGCGTATGACTATGTGTTGATCGACTGTCCGCCCTCTCTGAACCTGCTGACCCTGAACGCCATGGCGGCGGCCGATGCGGTCCTGGTGCCGCTTCAGTGCGAGTTCTTCGCTCTGGAGGGGCTCAGCCAGCTGATGCGGACCATCGACATGGTCAAGCAAAGCCTGAATCCCGCCCTTGAAATCCAGGGTCTGGTTCTGACCATGTATGATCGCCGCAGCGCCCTGTCGGGCCAGGTGGCCAATGACGTGCGGGCCCATTTCGGCGACAAGGTCTATGACAGCGTCATTCCCCGCAACGTCCGGGTGGCGGAGGCGCCGTCCTTCGGCAAGCCGGCCCTGATCTATGATCTGAAATGCGCGGGCAGCCAGGCCTATCTGCGTCTGGCCAAGGAAGTGGTGAAGCGCGAACGCCAGCGGCTGAAGCTGGCCGCCTGATCCCGACCGGTCCACGAGTTTAAAAGAAGAAACGGAACAGTATCTTGGCTGAACGACAAAGAGGTCTTGGACGGGGTCTTTCGGCCCTGATGGGCGAGGCTGTCGAAGCGCCGACAGCGGCGGGCGCGACCCTGCCTTCGGGCGTTCAACGCGTGCCGATCGAGAGCCTCAAGCCCAATCCTGATCAACCGCGGAAGATCTTCACCCAGGAACATCTGGAAGAGCTGACGGCCTCGATCCGCGACAAGGGCGTGCTGCAACCCATTCTGGTCCGGTCGCAGCCCGGCGAGGACGGGGTCTGGCAGATCATCGCCGGTGAGCGCCGCTGGCGTGCGTCCCAGGCCGCTCGGCTGACCGAGGTGCCGATCGTCGTCCACGAGATGGACGACGTCGAGGTGTTCGAAGTTGCGATAATCGAAAACGTCCAGCGCGCCGACCTGAATCCGCTGGAAGAGGCCGACGCCTATCGGGTGCTGATGGAACGGTTCGGCCGCACCCAGGACCAGGTGGCGGGCATCGTCGGCAAGAGCCGCAGTCATATCGCCAACACCCTCCGGCTGCTGCAGTTGCCGGAGGAAGTGCTCTGGTACGTCCGAAACGGCAAGCTGACCGCCGGTCACGCCCGCGCCCTGATCACCGCGCCCCACGCCGCCGCCCTGGCTGAACAGGCCTATAATGAAGGGCTGAACGTGCGTCAGGTCGAGGCCCTGGCGCGGCGCGCGGCGGAAGGCCCCAAGCCGGTCAAGCCCAAGCCGGCCGAGGGCGGGGAGGGGGCGGCCGATGTCGCCGCCCTGCAACAGGATCTGGCCGACGCTCTGGGCCTGAATGTCCAGCTGAACGACCGCAGCGGCAAGGGCGAACTGACGATCCGCTACGGCTCGCTGGAACAGTTGGACGACCTTTGCCGGCGGCTGATGCGCGCCTGAGACGCCAGACTCATCGCCGAGGACGTGCTAGGATCAATCCATGACCGACGAAACCGCCCCCTCCGCCGCCGACAAACTGAAACAGGCCCTGGCCGCCAAGAAGGCCAAGGCTGGTCATGGCTTTAACGCCCAGGTCGGCGCCAAGGCTGAGGAAAAGAGCGTCTCGGCGCGGAATGTCGCCATGGCCCAACCGGCCTTCCGAAAGGCTTCGAAGCGGGGCTGAGGCTTCGTTTCCTCCCGTTTCGTGGGAGGAGGGACGTTTAAAGACCGAGCCTGCGCGCGCGGCCGGCGATTTCCAGCAGCAGGCGTTCGGCGATCAATTGATCCGGCATTCCGGTCGTCTTGGTGGCGACGTCGGCGGTGTTGATGCTGTCCAGCACCTCGTCCAGCGCCTCCAGCCGCCAGGCCCTGGCCTGGCGCAGCATTTCAGCCTCCTGCTTCCAGAAGACCCCAGCCGCCTTGGCCGCCTCCTTGGCCCCCGCTCCATTGGCTTGCAGGATATTGATCCGGCGCAGCCGTCCCAGATGAAGGGCAGCGGACCGCACCGCCAGCACCGAGGATTCGCCTTCGGCGAAGGCCCGTCTCAAACCCGACTGCGCAGGTCCGGGCCGGGCGCCGAAGGCCTGAAGCGCCGCGTCGGACAGGGAGGCGTCGGGTTCGACGCCCAGATGCTGCTCCAACTCCTCAACGTCGATGGTCCGGCCCGAGCCGGGGCCGATGAACAGGGCCAGGCGCTCGATCTCCTGGCGCATCAGGCCCCGCTCGCGCGGCAGTCGGCCGACAAACCGGTCCAGGGCGTCCGCCGTCAGCCCCACCTTGTCGGCGGCCAGGGCCTCGCGGGTCATGCGGGCGATGTCGCCGGTCTCGTCCTCGTAGCAGACGATGCCGACGGCCCCGGCCTCCTTCTCGGCGGTCTTGCGCAGGGCGGATTCCCGGCCCAGCTGGTCGGCCTCGACCACCAGCATGGCGTCGGGATTATAGCCGCCCTCGGCATGGATCTTCACGGCGGCGGCGACCGCCTTGTCCACCCCGGGCTTCAGCGCCGACAGACGGATCCGCACCAGACGACGCCCGCCCATCAGGGACATGGCCGTCAGGGCCTCCTCCAGCTTGCTTTCGTCGCTGTCGATGTCGCTGTCGGTCAGGACCGTGACGTTGAACGGATCATTCAGGTCCGGCGTGATCGCGCGGCACAGGACCTCGGCCCGTTCGGCGACGCCCGACCGGTCCTTGCCGTGGATGACGGCCGCCCGGACAGCCGGATCGGGCGCCTTCAGAAAGCGATCGATCTCTGGGCGTTTGGCGAGGATCACCGGTTCGACAGCGCCTGCATGAGGTCCAGTCGGATCAGGCGGGCCAGTTCCGCCGCGGCGCGCTCCTCGCCGTCCTGCTGGGCGGCGATGGCGGCATAGGGCTGGTCGGCGGTCGCATAGGTGGTGGTGACGGTCTCCACGCCGGTGACGGGCGTTCCGCCTGCCGCCGGCGTCAGGGTCCAGGCGGCCTTGACCGTCAGTTCGTAGCGGGTGGCCGTATCGTCGATCCGACGGCCCAGCGAGCGGCGGCTCTGTTCGACCTGTGTCGTCAGGCGATACAGGGGCGTGGCCGACTGATCCCAGGCCAGGGCGTCTTCCAGCTGTTCGCGCAGACGATAGCCCAGACGGTCATCCTGAGTGGATACGGCGATCCGGCGCAGGGACGACCCCATGGCCGGCTCGGCGTAGATCGGGGTGAAGCCGCAGGCCGAGACGGCCAGGGACGCCCCCAGCACAGTCAGAGCCGCAAAGGCCGCCGCGCCCCGCATCAGCCGGCCACCAGATTGACGATCCGGTCCTTGACCACGACGATCTTCTTCACGCTCAGACCCTCCAGCCGCGCCTGCACGGTCTCGTCGGCCAGAACCATGGCCTCGACCTCGGCGGGCTCCATGCCGCGCGGCACGCGGATTTCCGCGCGACGCTTGCCGTTGATCTGGATGGGCAGAACCACCTCATCGTCGGCCGCCAGCGCAGCGTCCCACACAGGCCACGGCGCGTCCAGAACCATCCCCTCTTCACCCAGCTGGGTCCAGCATTCTTCGGCCAGGTGCGGGGTGAAGGGAGCGATCAATCGCGCCAGGGCCGACAGGGCCTGACGCTTGGCGTCGCCGCCGGCCTGGGCGCTGTCGCGGACGGTGGCGACGAAGGCGTACAGCTTGGCGATGGCCGAGTTGAAGCGGAAGCCCTCGACCCCTTCGGACACGGCCTTGATCGCCTTGTGCGTCTCGCGCAGCAGTTCGGCGTTGGCCTTGTCCTCGCCGGCGAAGCCGGCGTCATAGGCGTCAAACAGGGTCCAGGTCCGCTGCACGAACCGGCTGGCGCCCTCGACCCCGCCGGGGGTCCATTGCACGTCCCGCTCAGGCGGGCTGTCGGACAGGACGAACAGACGGCCGGCGTCCACGCCGTGCGATTCCAGGATTTCCTGGGGCGCGACGACGTTCTTCTTGGACTTGGACATCTTCTCGATGTCGCCGATCACCAGGGTCTCGCCGGTCGACAGCTGGCGGGCGGAGCGGACGCCGTCAGCATTGGTCAGCTCGACGTCGGTAGGCTCGACCCACTGGCCGTTCTCACGACGATAGGTCTCGTGGACCACCATGCCTTGCGTGAACAGGCCGGCGAAGGGCTCCTTCACCGCCAGCATGCCGGCGTCGGACAGGGCGCGGGTGATGAAGCGGGCGTACAGCAGGTGCAGCACCGCGTGCTCGACCCCGCCGATATACTGATCCACAGGCAGCCAGCGGTTCGCCGCCTCGGTGTTGATCGGCTCGGCCGCCGTCGGGTCGGTGAAGCGGGCGAAATACCAGCTGGAGTCGACGAAGGTGTCGAGCGTGTCGGTCTCGCGCGTCGCGTCCTGGCCGCAGGACGGGCATTGGACGTGTTTCCAGCTGGGATGGCGGTCCAGCGGATTGCCGGGCACGTCGAAGGTCACGTCGTCGGGCAGGACGACCGGCAACTGATCGGTGGGAACCTCTACCGGTCCGCAGGACGGGCAGTGGATGATCGGGATCGGGCAACCCCAGTAGCGCTGGCGCGACACGCCCCAGTCACGCAGGCGATAGATGGTTTCGGCGCGGCCAACCCCATCGTTCTGCGCTCGATCAACAATTAAGCCGATGGCATCCTTAATTGTGATGGGTAACTCAGGCCCAGAAAGCGCCAGCAAACTCGCCAACCTATTGTCGAGATATTCTTGTTCATCGGAGGACGCAGAGGAGACGACAAGCGCCTCCTTGTTGAAGTCGTGGTACAGTGAATTTTCAACCGAGCCGTCTTCTCTGAAGTCAGTCTCATATGCGACCATCGATTCAGGGTCGTAGAAAATACCTGCCGGGATATGCTGTGGCAGAATCGGCAAACCGTACTTCTTCGCGAAATCGTGGTCGCGCTGGTCATGGGCCGGGCAGGCGAAGATGGCGCCCGTTCCGTATTCCGACAGGATGAAGTTGGCGATCCACACCGGAACCTCGGCGCCGGTGAAGGGATGGAGAACCTTCAGGCCCGTGTCCCAGCCGATCTTCTCGGCCTGGTCGATATCGGCCTGGGACGTACCGCCCGCGCGGCATTTGGCGACGAAGTCCGCCACCGCCGGATCAGCCTCGGCCAGCTGTTTCGAGATCGGGTGATCAGGGGCCAGGCCCAGGAAGCTGGCGCCGAACAGGGTGTCGGGCCGGGTAGTGTAGATTTGGACGCCGGCTTCGTACCCCTCGGGAGCCGCGCCTGCGAAGGCCCAAGTCATCTGCAGACCCTTGGACCGACCGATCCAGTTCTCCTGCATCAGCCGGACCTTCTCGGGCCAGCGGTCCAGGGTCTTCAGACCCTCGATCAGGTCGTCGGCATAGTCGGTGATGCGCAGGAACCACTGGTTCAGCTTGCGCTTTTCGACCACCGCGCCCGAACGCCAGCCGCGCCCGTCGATCACCTGCTCATTGGCCAGGACGGTGTTGTCGACCGGGTCCCAGTTGACCACCCCGTCCTTGCGATAGACCAGGCCGCGCCGATACAGCTCCAGGAACCAGGCCTGCTGCTTGCCGTAATATTCCGGGTCGCAGGTGGCGAACTCGCGCGACCAGTCCAGCGACAGGCCCAGCAGTTTCAGCTGGTCGCGCATCTGGGCGATATTGTCGTAGGTCCAGCCCTTGGGGTGGATGCCGCGTTCCATGGCCGCGTTCTCGGCCGGCATGCCGAAGGCGTCCCAGCCCATCGGGTGCAGGACGTCATAGCCCTGGGCGCGCTTGGACCGCGCCACCACATCGCCCATCACATAGTTGCGGGCGTGGCCCATGTGGATGTTGCCCGACGGATAGGGGAACATCTCGAGCACATAGTATTTCGGCCGGCCGGTGTCCTTCGTCACGAAGGCGGAGGCCTCGGCCCAGCGGGCCTGTTGGCGGGGTTCGGCGGTCTTGGGTTCGTAACGGGCCACGGTCGTCCTGAAGTCAAAAGGGCGCTGCCGCCCTCCGTGCTCAACTAGCCCGAAGGACGACAGCGCCCAAGAAAAATGCGTTCTCGTCGCCTCAACGACGACCGAACTCAGACCAATCGGCGCTCAACTCGCCCGAAGGGCGGTAGCGCCAACCAGAAAGTCAGCCTGCGTTAGACAGGTTCAGTTGGCGCGCCTTGGTCAGAATGGCGTTTTCCAGGTCCGCCTCGGTCTGGGCGGCGACCGGAGCGGCGGTCCATTGACCGTCCGCGCCCTTCACTTCCTTGGTCACCGTGACGTTCAGCGCATCGGCGCGCAGACGGGTGTCCAGGATGAAGACGGTCGCCTTGAAGCGCTCGTTCGGCGTCTGGGGATTGGTGTACCAGTCGTAGTTGATCACGCCGCCCCAGGGATCAGCGGTCAGCAACGGCATGAAGCTGAGGGTGTCGAGCGAGGCGCGCCACAGATAGCCGTTGACGCCGATGCCTTGCTGCACGTTCGTCTTGGGGGTCTTCTTGTCGCCGCCGACGAAGGGGATGCTCGAGCAGGCGCTCAGGGCGACGCCCGAGACCAGGGCGATGGCGACGCCGCGAACCAGGGCCTTGTTGAGGCTCATCAAGGAAGTCTCCGTAAACTCAGGGACGTGAAGGCCCTCGCCCACACGCGCGCAGGGCGCCGCGCGTAAGTTCGCGCCGCTGCGTGGCTCTATAACACGGGCAAAAGGGGCGATGACAAGGCGAAGTGCGGCCCCGCGGCGATACGAGTTGCGCCGTTCCGTGACAGGTCGCTGACAGCAACGCTCCATTTGGCTCAAATCCCGTGACGCTTGAGCCACATCGCACTGCAACAATGCAGCGGAACCCCGACATCAAGACCACGTTGCGTTGACCGGGCGGACCCCCGGTGTCTAATCGCGGCGTCCACGACCATATAAGGTCGGTTCAGGGTAGGACGTCTTCACTCGAGGGCGTTCAAAGGGTTCAGAATGCGTTTCGGCGATGTCTCGGCTGTGATTTTTGCGACGATGGCGCTCGCCGTCTCTGCGCCGGCGCTTGCCCAGAACGCTGCGCCGACTCGCGCGCCGAGCGTCACCCTGTCGGAAGCCCAGGCCGCCCAGCGCAATGCGCCGTCGCAACAGCGTCGCGGTCTGCGCCTGAACGACCAGGGCCGGTGGGGTCTGGATTTCAATCTGAACCAACCGGTCGGGCGCGAGACTGACTGGGGCGATGTCGAGGCGGGCGCCTATTACCGTCTGAACGATCGTCTGCGCGTCGGCGCCGCCGCCGCTGTGGCGTCGCGCGAAGCGGATCCGGCCCGGGCGCCTGAGACCAATGGCCGAACCCAGCCCCGCGTGCGGCTCGAGACCATCTTCAACTTCTGATTCGCGATCGACGGCGCGGCTTCTGCGAAGCGTCGAGACGGGCTCAACTACGGAAGGCGGACTGTATCGCCTCCACCCCGGCCAGTCCGCAGGCCCCCGATCCCGTCAAGGACGCGACATTATCCGGTCTGATCCCGCCCAGGGCATAGACCGGCAGATCGACATCCTGAATCCATCGTCCGAATTCGGCGACGCCCAGCGCGGGCTTTACCGCCGAAGCGCCGCCGGCCGGAAACACCGGCGACAGAACCAGGGCGTCCAGACCTTCGGTCATGGGCCGGCCCCCATGCCAGGCGGCGGTCAGCAGCCAATGGGGATGAGCCCGGCCAACCGATCGCGCCTGTCTCGCCTCGCGCTCGGGCAGATGCAGCCCGTCCGCTTCCAGCGTCTCCGCCAGGTCAGCGTCTCGCCCGACCAGCAGTTTCACCCCGGCGCCCCGCGTCGCCTCCCGCAACCGACGGCCCGTCTGGATGGCGTCGGCGGCCCCGAAGGCGCGATAGACCACCCCCGATCCGGCCGGCAGACGGGCCGCGGTCTCCCACGGGCGGGACGTGCGGTCCGGGTCGGTGAAGAACAGCAGCGGCGGCAAACGGGCGACGCTCGGGCTGACAGCGGCGGCGGCGCGGTTTAGAGCGGTCGCCGCATCCCAGAGCGCGCGCGCGTCGTCGCTGTAACCGGCCGGCAGGATCATGACCCCTTCTTCCCCCGCTTCGCCCCTCCCGTCCATCGCCGAAAGGGTCGCCGGCGTCCGCGCCCGGATCGACGCGGCCTGCCACGCCGCTGGACGAGATCCCGCCGCCGTGACCCTGACGGCCGTCTCCAAGACCCAGCCGGATGAGGCGATCGACGCCATCCTGGCGACGGGTCAGCGGGTGTTCGGCGAGAACCGGGTGCAGGAGGCGCAGGCGCGCTGGACCGAACGGCTGTCGGGTCTGGACGGATTGGAGCTGCGGTTGATCGGCCCCCTGCAGACCAACAAGGCCGAGGACGCCGTCGTCCTGTTCGACGTGATCGAGACCCTGGACCGCGAGAAACTGGCCCGCGCCCTGGCCGAGGCGGCGCAGAAGCGCGGCCGATCGCCGCGCGTTCTGGTTCAGGTCAATACCGGCGCCGAGCCGCAAAAGGCCGGCGTCCTGCCCGAGGCCGCCGCCGCCCTGATCGAGACGGCGCGCCGGACCTACGGCCTGACGGTCGAGGGTCTGATGTGCATTCCCCCTGCGGATCAGGAGGCCGAACCGCATTTCGCCCTGCTGCGCGACATGGCCGAACGCAACGGCCTGTCGGTCCTGTCGATGGGGATGAGCGGCGACTACGAGACTGCGATCCGCTGCGGCGCGACCCATGTCCGGGTGGGAACGGCGTTGTTTGGGGAACGAAATCGACCTTAAACCGCCTCTAGGCCGTAACCCGACGTGAATTCGCACCCCCAAGCCTTGGCGCGGGGGCCAAGCCTCGCCATTGTCTGAACATGCCCACGCCCAAGACCATATTGATCATCGACGACGACGACGACCTGCGCGAGGCCCTGGCCGAGCAGTTGAACCTCCACGAGGAGTTCAAGACCCAGCAGGCCGCGACCGCCTCGGACGGGGTGAGGATGGGGCGCGAGATCCGCGCCGACCTGATCCTGCTGGACGTCGATCTGCCGGACATGGACGGGCGCGAGGCCTGCCGCCTTCTTCGCAAGGACGGGGTCTCGACCCCCGTCATCATGCTGACGGCCCAGTCCGCCGACGCCGACGCCATCCTGGGTCTCGACGCCGGCGCCAACGACTATGTCACCAAGCCTTTCCGGTTCGCCGTGCTTCTGGCCCGCATCCGCGCCCATCTGCGCAGCCACGAACAGTCGGAAGACGCCGTCTTCTCCATCGGCCCCTATGAGTTCCGACCCGCCGCCAAGGTGCTGATGGACGCCAAGGGCAAGAAGGTGCGGTTGACCGAAAAGGAAACCAACATCCTGAAATACCTCTACCGCGCCGGGGCCAAACCCGTGTCGCGCGAGGAACTGCTGACCGAGGTCTGGGGCTACAACGCCGGCGTCACCACCCACACGCTGGAAACCCACATCTATCGCCTGCGCCAGAAGATCGAGCCCGAGCCCGGTCAGGCCCGGCTGCTGCTGACCGACGCGGGCGGCTATCGCCTTCAACCCTAGGCGTCCGCGCCTCGGCGGTGGATCGTGAAAATCGGCAGGAACAGGTGGACCAGCGGGCCGATGGTCACAGCGTAAAGCACCGTGCCCACGCCGACGGAGCCTCCCAGCAGCCAGCCCAAGGCGATGACGCTCAGCTCGATGGCGGTCCGGACCCATTTGACCGGCCAGCCCGTGCGGGCGACGATGCCGGTCATCAGGCCGTCGCGTGGGCCTGGCCCCAGGCCCGCGCCGATATAGGCCCCGCTGGCGACGCCGTTCAGCACCACGCCCGCGCCCAACAGGCCCGCCCGGACCGGTAGGCCCAGGTCAGACGGGATCCAGTCCAGACCGAAGTTCGCGACTGTGCCGATCACCAGAACATTGGCCACAGTCCCTACTCCAGGCCGCTGGCGCAGGGGAATCCACAGCAGCAGCACGGCCATACCGATCAGATTGACCACCAGGCCGAAGCTGATTCCAGCCGGGCCGGCGAACCGCTCGAACACCCCCTGGTTCAGCACATCCCAGGGATCCAGCCCCAGATCGGCCCGAACGATCAGGGCGATGGACAGGCCGTAGAGGACGAGGCCAGCGAAGAGTTGAAGAAGGCGGTGGGTCATTTCGACGGTTTGCGCATAACTGGCCGCGCAAAAAAGGGCCAGTTATGGCATTCTGGCTTCATGTCCCCTCGCTCCATTGGCCTAGGCCCCCTTGTCCGCCATCTCGGCGTCTGGCGTTCGTCGGGGGCGGGCGCAGCCTACCGGCAGCTCGCCGCAGCGGTACGACTTCTGATCCTCGACGGGCGTCTGCCGCTGGCCGCCCGCCTGCCGGGCGAGCGCGAAGTGGCTCAGGCCCTGGGTTTGAGCCGTACGACCGTATCGGCCGCCTATGGGCGACTCCGGGATGACGGGTTTTTGGTCGGCGGACAGGGGGAGGCGGCGCGCACCAGTCTTCCGGCCGGGCCTGCCCCTCGCCAGCCGCAGCCAGACGGGTCGCCAAAGCCGGGGATGATCGATCTGACGGCCGCCGTCCTTCCCGCCGACCCCAATGTCCACGCCGCCTATGTGCGGGCGCTGGAGCGACTTCCCGCCAACCTGCCCGGCCATGGCTATGAGCCGGAGGGCCTCGAGGAACTCCGCGAGACCGTGGCCCAGGGCTATCGACGACGGGGCCTGGCGACGTCGCCGGGTCAGATTCTGATCACCCACGGCGCCCACAACGGGCTGGTTCATCTGTTGCGCCTGACCGTTCGACCCGGCGCCCCCGTGGTTTTCGACCACCCCACCTATCCTCAGGCGATCGACGCCATCCTGGCCGCTGGGGGGCGGCCGACGCCGGTCGCCTTGTCCGACGATGGCGACGGCTGGGACGTGGACAGCCTGGTCTCGGCCTGTCGGAGCAGCGGCGCGCCGATGGCCTATCTGGTGCTGGACCACAACAACCCGACGGGCCGGATGATGCGCGCCCCGGACCGCGCCCGACTTCTGGCCGGGCTGAAGGGGTCGGAAACGCTGCTGGTGCTGGACGAGACCCTGGTCGAGCTGACGCTCAGCGGCCCGCCGGCGCTCAGCGCCTCGGCCGTGGACGCCCCGCGCGTCGTGCGGCTGGGCTCCATGTCCAAGAGCGTCTGGGGCGGTCTTCGCATCGGCTGGATTCGCGCCGACCGCGCGGTGATCCAGCGCCTGGCCCAGAGCCGCGCCAGTTTCGACCTGGGTGTGCCGATCCTGGAGCAGTTGGCGGCGGTTGAACTGCTGAATGACGGCGGTGCGGCCCTGGCGGCGCGTCGCCCCCTTCTGCGAGCGCGGCGAGACCATTTGCGTGCGCAGCTCGCCCAGCGCCTGCCCGACTGGACCTGCCCCCGTCCCGCCGGCGGCCTGTCGCTCTGGGTCCGCCTGCCCGCGCCGATCAGCTCCGCCTTGGTGGTGCGAGCCGAGGCCGAGGGGCTGCGGCTGGCGGCGGGGCCTCGCTTCGGCGTCGACGGCGCCTTCGAACGCCGCCTGCGCCTGCCCTACACCCTGCCCGAACCGGTCTTGGACCAGGCCGTAGATCGACTGGCCAAGGCGGCCAAGGCTCTGGGCCGACGCCCCAAGCCCGCCACCGCGATCCGCGGACGCCTGCTTCCCGTCTATTGAGGGTCAGACGTCCAGATCGACCGTGACCGGGGCGTGATCCGACGGGCGGTCCCATTCGCGGACGTCGTCGTGGATTCGGGCGGTGTCCTTGACCACGGCCGGGGTGAGGCCCGGCGAGGTCCAGATGTGGTCCAGGCGGAGGCCGCGGTTGGACTTGCGGAAGTCGGCGGCGCGATAGCTCCACCAGCTGGCCAGTTTCTGCGGCTCGGGGAATCGGTCCCGCAGCACGTCGGCGAAGCCGCCAGTCGCCTGCAGCCGGTTCAGGGTCTCGACCTCAATCGGCGTGTGGCTGACGATCTTGGACATGTAGCGATGATTGAAGACATCGCCTTCGCCCGGCGCAATGTTGAAGTCTCCGGCCATGACCAGAGGGCGGGCCTTGTCCTGTCTGGCGACGATGGCCGTCAGCTGTTCGTAAAAGTCCATCTTGTGATCGAACTTGGGGTTCAGGGTCCGATCAGGGACGTCCCCGCCGGCCGGGATATAGAAGTTCTGAACGTCGATTCCGGCGACCTGGGCCGAGACGCAGCGCGCATGGCCCAGTTTGCAGACCTGGAAGGTGTCGCTGTCCTCCAGCGGCAGGCGCGAGGCGATGGCCACCCCGTGCCAGCCCTTCTGGCCGGCCACGCGCAGGTGGGGCATTCCCATGTCCTCAAAGGCGGCGCGCGGAAATTGATCGGTCGTGCACTTGATCTCCTGCAACAGCAGGACGTCGGGCGCGCGTTCGGCGACGAACCGGGCGACCTGGTCGATGCGCAGGCGGACGGAGTTGATGTTCCAGGTGGCGAGGCGAAGGGTCATGCCCCGCCATAGCAGGCCTCGGCGCATAAAAAAGGCCCGGCCGCTACGGGCCGGGCTTATAAAAGGTGATCGTCTCTCTCGCCGCCGGGAGGGGGATGCATCCGAGGCGGTAGAACGGCCGCCGCCGCTCTGTGCTTCTAATGTCACGGCAAAAAGAAAAGGTCAAATTGTCATATTTGATGTTTGGCTGTGATTATCCGGCAACGGACGGATAGTGTTGATCCTTGAAGCCAGACTCAGTTGCGACCGGGGCGACGGGTCGGATCCCGGAGCTGAAACAGGCTGGAAGCCAGGTTCGAGGCCGGCTGAAGCGCTGTCAGCTGGGTGCGGGTGCGGGCGCCCTGTGCGTCCGTAATGGTCCATTCATGCAGCCGCATCGGATCGCCGGCGAAGGCCAGAACGACCGCACCGTCGTTGGGACGACCGGAATCGCGCGCGGTGATCGCGAAGGCGCCGGAGCTCATCCGCGTGACACGGTCGATGCGGACGCCCTGGTCCAGACGGACATTGCGCGCCAGGAAGGTGGACAGGGGCGTGCGGCCCAGAGGCACCTGCTGGAAATTGTTGAGGCGCGGGTCATAGCGTTTGACGTTGTAGCCGTCCGACACCACCAGAAGTCCGGCCGGACTGGTGTATTCGAACCTCATCTTGCCCGGACGCTGCAGATAGAAACGGCCTTCACGACGTTGACCGCCCGGACCCGTCTCGACGAAGGTCCCCTGGGCCGAGGTCAGGGCCTGCAGATAGGCTTGAGCTTGCTGCACCACGGCGCGGTCTTCGGCGGACAGGTTGGACTGGGCCTGGGCCGCATCGAAGACGCCAAGCGCTGCAAGGCCGGTCAGGAGGCCTGCGCCCAGCAGCAGCCGACGGCGCTGGAAATCGGCGGGGGCGAGGGCGAGGGTCTTGGCGTGGGCGGTCATGAAGTCAGTCTCCCGTTCGGGACGGTTGTCGATCCTGCCATCTTGCCCGGTCGGCTTGGCGTCGGAATGACGCGAGCCTGACCATATTCCGGCGCTCCGATGAAGTCCTGTTCATCGAAATGCTGAAGCTTGCGACGGCAGCGGGAGGGGTAACGGGCCTGGACGCCGCCTGTTCCGAAGCGGCGTCACGCCATCGGCGGCGGGCCGGCCAGGACATCGCGCTTGCCCGCGTGGTTGGCCGGGCTGACCACGCCTTCCTGCTCCATCCGCTCGATCAGCGAGGCGGCGCGGTTGTAGCCGATCTGCAGCCGGCGCTGGACGTAGCTGGTCGAGGCCTTGCGGTCGCGCGTCACCACGGCCACGGCGCGGTCATACAGGTCGTCGCCGGAGCCGCCGCCCCCGTCATCCATCGCCCCGTCTGCATCGCCGTCCGGTTCGTCGGTGATCAGGTCCAGATAGTCGGGCTCGGCCTGGGCCTTCAGATGTTTGCAGACGTCCTCGACTTCCTTGTCGTCCACGAAGGGGCCGTGCAGGCGGGTGATCCGCCCGCCGCCGGCCATGTACAGCATGTCGCCCTGGCCCAGCAGCTGTTCGCCGCCCTGTTCGCCCAAGATGGTGCGGCTGTCGATCTTGGAGGTGACCTGGAAGCTGATCCGGGTCGGGAAGTTGGCCTTGATGGTGCCGGTGATCACATCGACCGACGGGCGCTGGGTGGCCATGATCAGGTGGATGCCTGCGGCGCGGGCCATCTGGGCCAGACGCTGGACGGCGCCTTCCACATCCTTGCCGGCGACCAGCATCAGGTCGGCCATCTCGTCCATGACCACGACCAGGAAGGGCAGGGGCTCGGGCCGGATCTTCTCGGACTCGTAGACCGGGCGGCCCTGGTCGTCGAAGCCGGTCTGGACCGTGCGTTCGAAATGCTCGCCCTTGGCCTGGGCTTCGCGGGCGCGTTCGTTGTAGGAGGCGATATTGCGCACGCCCAGTTTGGACATGCGGCGATAGCGATCCTCCATCTCGCGCACCGTCCATTTCAGGGCCACGACGGCCTTCTTCGGATCGGTGACGACCGGCGCCAGCAGGTGCGGGATGCCGTCATAGACCGACAGCTCCAGCATCTTGGGGTCGATCATGATGAAGCGGCACTCGGCCGGGCTGTGGCGATACAGGATCGACAGGATCATGGCGTTGACCCCCACCGACTTGCCCGAGCCGGTGGTGCCCGCGATCAGCAGGTGGGGCATCCGCGCCAGGTCGGCGACATAGGGTTCGCCGCCGATGGTCTCGCCCAGGGCGAGGGGCAGCAGGTGGCCCTTCTTGTCGTATTCGGCGCTGGACAGCAGGTCGCGCAGATAGACGGTCTCGCGCTTGGCGTTGGGCAGTTCGATGCCGATCGCGTTGCGGCCCTGGACCACCGAGATGCGGCAGGCGCGCGCGGACATGGAGCGGGCGATGTCGTCGGCCAGGGCCACGACGCGGCCGTGTTTCACGCCGGGAGCAGGCACCAATTCGTAGAGTGTGACGACCGGGCCGGGTCGAATCTGGTCGATCACGCCGCGCACGCCGAACTCCTGCAGCACGCCTTCCAGCATCTTGGCGTTCTGCTTCAGCGAGTGCTCGTCCACCGAGGCGACGCGCTGGGCCGGCTTGGTCAGTATGCCCAGCGGCGGCAGGTCGAAGGCGCCTTCTGGCCGAACGAAGTCGAAGGCCTGCTGGTCTGTGTCGTCCTTGCGGGCCTTGGGCGCCTTGGGCGCAGCGACGCGGGGCTCGATCGGCCGGGCGACCGAGGGGCGGGGCGCCGCCTGAGCCGGTTCGTCTTCCCACGGGGGCAGGTCGTCATAGGCGGTCTGAGGGGTGTCGGCCGAACCGGAGTCCGTCGCGACATCGTCGAGGCTTGCGGCTGCGCGAGGTTCGGCTTTGGGCTTGGCCGCGGCGCGGGGGCGGGGCGTCTTGACCGCAGGGGCGGGGGGGGCGGGCGGACGACGCAGCGATCGACCCCAGTGCAGGGCGTCCACGAAATCCATAGCCCGCAGGCCGATGGCGAAACCGGTCAGCCACAGGCCGCCGATCAGGAAGACCAGACCGGCGATGATCCGTCCGCCGGGAATGCGCAGGGCTCCTATGCCCTGGGCCGTCAGGCCGGTGAAGGCGTCGCCCCACAGACCGCCCAGTCCGGCGGCCAGGGGCCAGGCGGCGGGCGCGGCCAGGGCGGCGAGGGCGCCGGACAGCAGCAGTACTCCCCCCGTCGCGGCTAGAGCCTTCAACGGCGTCGGCTTCAACCGCTGCTGGATGGCGTCGCCGACCGCACGGGCCAGACCAAAGGCGACCAGCAGCAGGGCGGCGGGCCAGGCGGCCAGACCCAGCGACTGCATGAACAGATCGGCGAACAAAGCGCCATTGGCGCCCAGCCAGTTGGTGGTCGGCAGGCTGGAAGCCGCGTTCAGGCTGGCGTCCGCAGGGTTCCACGAGATCAGGGCGACCAGAAGCAGGGTCGCCAGCAGGGCCTGAAGCATGCCCCGGAAGCGCACTACGAAGGGCGCGCCCCACAGGATGCGGGCGCTGATCCAGGCCTGACGGCCGACGGCGAGGGCGGTGGACATGAAAGGCGTGACCTTCCGGGCGGCTGACGTTCGACCGCCCTTGTCGCACCTTCAGGGTTAAGAGGTTGTTTACCAGCCGTCCCCAGCCGTCAGAGGATCACCGCCTCGACGGAGCGACGCGGGGACAGAGGCAGGGTCGGACCGAAGCCGAGCCGCAGCACCAGGTTCGGACGTTTGTCGCCTTCGCCGACCAGGGCGGCCAGTTCCGGGCGCAGGGCTGCGACCTCGACCGGCTGATTGACGAAGGCGTGGCGAAGCCCCAGGCCCGTCGCAGCCAGCATCAGTCTCTGGCAGGCCCGGCCGACGGCGATCCAGTGGGCGGGATCGGATCGTTCCGCCACGAAGACGGCCACGGCGGCGGACGAGGCGATCTGGGCCTCATAGCGGGTGTTTTCGCTCGCGGCTGTAAAGAACCGGTCGAAAGCGAGCCGGCCCAGGCCATCGGGCAGGACGGGACTGCCGCTGGACGCCGAAAACAGGACGTCGCCCTGGCGCAGGGCCGCGCGGGGATTGAAGCGCAGCCAATGTTTCAACTCGGCCATGAAGGCGGGATCGGCCATCTGGGCGGTGTTGCCGGCGACCACCAGTTCGCGGACGCGATCCAGGCTGGGCCGGTCGGTCAGAAGATGAAAGGCGACGCCGGGCGCCGTGGTCGCCTGACGCAGTCGGGCCAGCGCGCTCGGCGGTATGGGATGGCCGTCATAGATGGTGCGGCTGGAGCGTCGAGCTGGAATGGCGGCGAACAGGGGATCCGGTTGGGCGGTTCCGGAGGTGAAGCTGTAGCGCAGGCTGCGTCCGTCAGCGCCCAAAGCCAGTTCGCCGGGGCGGCCGGTCGCGGCGGCGGCGATGCGCAAATTCTCGGCCGCACAGCCCAGGCTGACGAACAGATGGTGGTCATCGGGATCGACCGCCGGCGTCCGGCGGGTCAGGTCGGGCAGGATATCGACAGTGCCGTCGGAGAGGCGAAAGCGCCAGGGTTGGGTGTTGTGACCGCTGGCCGCCAGGGCGGCGTACCGGACCAGTTCAGTCACGGGGGGAGCGTCCGTCAAGGGGGCGCGAAACCGGGCCGTGAGACGGTCGTAGTCGCCGCTTGATCCTGTGGATGTCCGCCAAGCGAAGCCGCCCGCCGCGCCCAAGGCGAGCGTTGCGCCGGCGCCGATCAGAATCCGTCGTCTGTTCATCCTGGCCTCCTGCCGCGCTATCCGTGGGGCAGTCGTCGGGCGAAAGCCTTGACCGAGGTCAAGGCCTGTCGGCGTTGCGACGATTTCCCGTCTGGACGTTTCGGTCTTCGGGCGCGACAAGCCTGCCATGGCAGACACCGAACGCTACGACATCATCATCGCCGGTGCGGGGTTGAGCGGGGCGGCGTTCGCCCTGGCGGCGGCCCAGGCCGGGTTGAAGGTGGTCCTGGTCGATCCGCAGCCGTTCAGCGCACAACTTGCGCCGACGTTCGACGGCCGTTCGACGGCCGTGGCCTTTTCGACCTTCCGCATGTTGGACGCCCTGGGCCTGGGCCAGTCCCTGCGGCCCCACGCCTGCCGGATGGACCATATCCTGGTGACCGACGGCCGTCGGCCGGGCGCGGCCAGCCGGTCGGCCTCGCCGGCCTTCCTGCGGTTCGACGCCGACGAGATCGGCGGCCGCACGGGCGGCGAGCCGCTGGGCTATATGGTCGAGAACCGCCGCATCCGCGTCGCCCTCGCCGAGGCGGTGACGGCGGCGGGGATCGAGGTGCGGGCGCCGGCCTCCGTCGCCAGTGTCCAAACCGACGCCGGCAAGGCGACCGTGACCCTGGCGGACGGCGCGACCCTGATTGCGTCTCTGGTGGTGGGGGCGGAAGGGCGGGGTTCGACGGTTCGACGGGCCGCCGGCATAGACACCGTCGGCTGGGCCTACGGCCAGAGCGGGGTGGTGGCCACGGTGCGGCTGGGCCGCGATCATGGCAATGTCGCCCACGAGTATTTCCTGCCCAGCGGCCCCTTCGCCATCCTGCCGCTGACGGATCAACGCGCGAGCCTGGTCTGGACCGAGACCACACGCCGGGCCGAGGCCCTGCGCGACGCCTCCGACGCGGCCTTCCAGTCCCATCTGATGCGGCGGTTCGGCGATTTTCTGGAGGATGTCACGGTCGAGGGGCCGCGTTTCGTCTATCCGCTGTCGCTCAGCCTGGCCGAGAAGATCGTCGCGCCGCGCATCGCCCTGATCGGCGACGCGGCCCACGGCGTGCACCCGGTGGCCGGCCAGGGGCTGAACATGGGCTTGAAGGACGCGGCGGCCCTGGCGGAGGTGCTGGCCGAGGCCGCGCGTCTGGGCGAAGATATCGGGGCCGAGACGGTGTTGGAACGTTACGCCCGCTGGCGCCGGTTCGACACGGCGGCCCTGGCGGCGGGGTTCGACGCCTTCGTGCGGCTGTTCTCCAACGACATCGCCCCGGTGCGGATCGCGCGCGATCTGGGCATGGCGGCGGTCAATCGCATCGGGCCTTTGCGTCGGGCCTTCATGCAGGAAGCCGGCGGGGCGACTGGGGATTTGCCGAAGCTGCTGCGCGGCGAGGCGGTCTAGTTCAGCCGCAGCCGCACGCGTTCGAACGTCGAACTGCGCCGCGCCTCCTCGACGCCGTCCAGGCCGTGGGCGCGAGACAGGGCCTGGAGCGAGCCGGTCAGGGCGCCCTGTTTCTCGCGTGCGGCGGCGACGTCCAGCCAGGGCCGATGATCGTCGGGGTCCAGCAGGGCGCGGCGCAGGGCCGAGCGTTCGGCGGCGTCATAGTCGCGGCTGTGGATGGCGCGGCTGAACAGCATGTTCTGCAGCCGGATCAAGGTCTGGCGGTCGGTCACCGGCGCCATCAGTATGTCCAGACGGTCGGCGACATGCGGCGTCAAGCCGGCGCGTAAGGCGCGGCGCGTCAGTTCGCTGGGCATGACCAGCCGCCCCTGACTGAAGGGGTCCAGGGCCACCGGTCCCTCGCCGGTTTCGACCCGCACCAGGAAATGGCCCGGGAAATCCACGCCCGCCGCCTTGAGCCCCGCCGCCCGGGCCGCGTGCAGATAGAAGACCGCAAGCGCCGCCGACAGGCCGCGCCGACGTTCGGCCACTGCGATGATGTCGGTGTTGTCGGGATGGTCGTAGTGCAGCAGGTCGCCGTTCAGCCGCAGGTCGGCCGCCATGGTCTCGGACAGGGCGTCGTCGGGGCCTTCTGCGCCGATCCGTTCCTTCAGCCGTTCGCAGGCGCCGTGGGCCAGGGTGCGGACGGGCTCGGCGTCGCGCAACGGATTGTCGTGAATGGCGCAGGCGATCGCGGCCTCCAGCAGCGGGAAGCCGTCGTCGCCAGCCGCTCCGGCCGACGTCAGGATGGCCTCGGCCTTCTCCCGCGTCATGCGATCCTTTCAGCCCCCGCCGTGTCTCTGGACGCCGCGAAGATGACGCGGAAACCGGCCAGGAGCCAGCGCCACCATATCAATTCTCAAATCAAGAGGTTGCAGGGCCGGCCGATTGCGCCGGACGGCCTCGCCCGCCGCGATCAGTCGATCATGCTGGGTCGGCTTCAGAGCCAGGAGCGCGGCGTTCAGACTGGTGCGACGTTTGACCTCGACCACGGCCAGGATACGGCCGCGTCGCGCCAGCAGGTCGATTTCACCGGACCGGGTCTTCAGGCGGAAGCCCAGCACCTGATAGCCCTTAAACATCAGCCACAGGGCGGCGACCCATTCGGCCGCATGGCCGGCCTTGAAGGCGGCGCCGCCCTTGGCCTGACGCCACGCCGCCTTGGGGCGTCGCTTCGGCGCCGGGCGGGGCAGGCGGGCGTTCACTTGCCCTGGAGCTCCAGAGCCCGACGGTACAGAGGCTTGCGGGGTAGGTCCAGGGCGCGCGACACCTCTGACGCCGCTTCGCCGGGCGCCAGACGGGTCAGGGCCTCGGCCAGGGCCGCATCGGCATCGGCGGCCGAGGCGACCTCGGCTTCGCCGGGACCGACCACCACGACGATCTCGCCCTTGGGACCGTCGAGTTTGGGATGGACGGCCAGTTCGTCCAGCGGGCCGCGCACGCATTCCTCGAACAGCTTCGTCAGTTCGCGGGCCACGGCGGCGGGGCGCGGACCCAGGACGGCGGCCATATCTGTCAGACTGTCGCGCAGACGCGGCCCGCTCTCGAAGAAGACCAGGGTCTGGCGCTGGCTTTTCAGGTCTTCCAGCATCGACTTGCGGCCGGCGGTCTTGGGCGGCAGGAAGCCGGCGAACAGGACCCGGTCGGCGGGCAGGCCGGCGATGCACAGGGCGGCCAGCAGGCTGGACGGACCGGGGATCGGATGGACCGGCAGGCCCGCGGCGATCACGGCCCGGGCGACGACGAAACCGGGGTCCGACACCAGCGGCGTGCCCGCGTCCGAGACCAGGGCCACCACCTCGCCGTTCCTGAGCCGTTCGATGGCCAGTTCAGCCGCGCGGGTCGAGGCGTGATCGTCGCAGCGTTCAAGCTTCGCCTTCAGCCCGTATGCGGTCAGCAGCTTGGCGGTGACGCGGGTGTCCTCGGCCAGGACCAGGTCCGCGGCGGCCAGGACGTCCAGCGCCCTCAGCGTCATGTCGCGCAGATTCCCGATCGGCGTCGCCACCAGATAGAGACCCGGCTCCACCCGCCGAGGCGGTGGAGCGGTGGGCGGGAAGGGGCCGGGTTCGCTCATGATCAGACGGTGGGGGGCACCGCAGTGGTGCTCTTCTCGACCGCCGCTGCGGGCGGCCGCGGCGCCGAGGTCAGGCCCGATCCCTGGAAGGCGGGACCTGCGTCATAGGCGGCGAAGGTGGCGGCGGTGATGATCTCGCTGACCGAGGCGCCCAGGGAGACGATCTGCACCGGCTTCTCCAGCCCGACCAGCAGGGGGCCGATCACCGTGGCGCCGCCCAGGGCCTGGACCAGTTTGGTCGAGATGGCGGCTGAATGAATGGCCGGCATGACCAGGACATTGGCGGGCTTGGTCAGGCGGTTGAAAGCGTAGGCCGGGTGGCCCTTGGGATCCAGCGCCACCTCCGGCGGCATTTCGCCCTCGTATTCGAAATCGACGCCCTTCTTGTCCAGGATGCGGATGGCCTCGCGCACCTTTTCGGCCCGGTCGCCAGGCGGATTGCCGAAGGTCGAATAGCTGAGGAAGGCGACGCGCGGATTGCGGCCCAGCCTGCGCACGGTCTCGGCCGCCTTGACGGCGATGTCGGCCAGTTCCGCCGCGTCCGGCAGTTCGTGGATGGTGGTGTCGGCCACGAACAGGGTGCGGCCCTTGGCCAGCAGGATCGACAGGCCGATCAGGGTGTCCTCGACGTCCAGCACGCGCTGGACCTCCTTCAGGGCCATGTTGAAGTTGCGGGTCACGCCCGCGACCATGGCGTCGGCCCGACCCTTGGCCACCAGGGTGGCGGCGAAATAGTTGCGGTCCTGGTTGATCATCCGCGCGACGTCGCGGCGCAGATAGCCCCGGCGCTGCAGCTTTTCGTACAGCCAGTCGGTGTCCTCGACATTGTGTTCGGAGACGCGGGCGTTCGTGATCTCAATGCCCAGGTCGTCGAAATTCAGACCGGCCTCGGCGGCGTTCTGACGGATCAGATCCTCGCGGCCGACCAGGATGGGCGTGCCCAGATCGGCCTGTTTGAAGCCCCAGGCGGCGCGGATGACGGCCAGTTCTTCACCCTCGGCGAAAACAACGCGCTTGTTCGGTCCGCCGCGCACCGCCGAGTTGATCTTCTGCATCAGGGCGGCGGACGGATCGACGCGCGAGCGCAGGGCGTTGCGATAGACGTCCATGTCCTCGATCTGGACGCGGGCCACGCCTGTATCCATCGCCGCCTGGGCGATGAAGGGCGGGATGTACCAGATCAGGCGCGGGTCGAACGGGGTGGGGATGATATAGTCGGGGCCGAATTTCAGCTTGCGGCCGCGATAGGCGGCGGCCACCTCGTCGGGCACATCCTCGCGGGCCAGGGCCGCCAGGGCCTGGGCGCAGGCGACCTTCATCTCGTGGTTCACCCGACGGGCGCGCACATCCAGGGCGCCCCGGAACAGATAGGGGAAGGCCAGGACGTTGTTGACCTGGTTCACATAGTCCGAGCGGCCGGTGGCGATGATGGCGTCGGACCGGACCGACTTGACGTCTTCCGGCGTGATCTCGGGATCGGGGTTGGCCATGGCGAAGATGATCGGATTGGGGGCCATGGAGGCCACCATCTCCTTGGTGATCGCGCCCTTGGCCGACAGGCCCAGGACGACATCGGCCCCGACCATGGCCTCGGCCATGGTGCGCAGGGGGGTGTCGGTGGCGTGGGCGGCCTTCCACTGGTCCATGCCGTGTTCGCGGCCCTGATAGACGACGCCGTCCCGATCGCAGATGACGGTGTTCTCGGCCTTGACCCCGGCGGCCTTCATCAGGGCGATCGAGGACAGGCCGGCCGCGCCCGCGCCCGACAGAACCACCTTGACCTCGTCCAGCCGTTTTCCGGCGACGTGGCAGGCGTTGATCAGGCCGGCGGTCGAGATGATGGCCGTGCCGTGCTGGTCGTCATGGAAGACGGGGATGTCCAGCAGGTCCTGAAGCTCGCTCTCGATGACGAAGCACTCGGGGGACTTGATGTCCTCCAGATTGATGCCGCCCCAGGTGTCGCCGATGTTCTTGACGACGGTGATGAATTCGTCCGGATCGGTGGTCTTGACCTCGACGTCGAAGCTGTCGACGTCGGCGAAGCGCTTGAACAGGACCGACTTGCCCTCCATCACCGGCTTGGAGGCCATGTGGCCCAGATTGCCCAGGCCCAGGATGGCGGTGCCGTTGGAGATGACGGCGACCAGATTGCCCTTGGACGTATATTCGTAGGCCTTGTCCGCATCGGCGGCGATGGCAAGGACCGGCACGGCCACGCCCGGCGAATAGGCCAGCGACAGGTCGCGCTGGGTCGCCATCGGCTTGGTCGGGGCCATCGAGATCTTGCCCGGGGTCGGGAAGAGGTGGAAGTCCAGCGCCTCCTGGTCGGAGAAGGTCTGTTTTTCGGTTTGATCGGGCATCGGGGGCGTCCAGGGCGTCAGCGGGGCTGTAACCGTTCGTGTCCTAGAGCGTGGGAAGGGCTGCGCCAAGCCTTGACGCCCCGGAAGGGTCACAGACCGGGCCGCAAGTTTCCGTTTGCGTCAGCGTCAACCGGATGCGCCGTCTAGAAGGACAGGGCGCCCGTGCGTTCGATCTCGACGGGGCCGGTCATCAGGACATGGTCGGTCGCCGCGTCCCAGTCGATGACCAATTCGCCGCCATCGACGACGACGGTGGCCTTGCGATCCGTCAGGCCGCGCCGGGCTGCGGCGACCTGGGCGGCGCAGGCGCCGGTGCCGCAGGCCTTGGTCAGGCCGGCGCCCCGTTCCCAGACGCGCAGACGGATATGGTCGCGGTCAAGGACATGGGCGAAACCGACATTCACGCCTTCAGGAAACAGCGGGTGGTGCTCGACCAGAGAGCCCGAGCCGGTGACGAAGCCGTCGTCCTGGCGGTCGGTGAAGAAGACGACGTGGGGATTGCCCATGGAAAGGGCGCCGGGCGTGTGCAGCAGCGGGGCGTCGATGGGGCCGACCTGAAGCTCGATGCCGCGCGTGTCCATCTCTTCGGCCAGGGGCACCTGAGTCCAGTCGAGGCGCGGGCGGCCCATGTCCACCGTGACCCGGCGGTCGCCCGCACGTGTGGCGGCGGTGGGGCCGGCTGCGGTGTCGATCGTGACCCTGTCGCCGCCGCCGGCCTCCATCAGCAGCCAGCCGACGCAGCGCAGGGCGTTGCCGCAGGTCTCCACCATGGAGCCGTCGGCGTTCCACACCCGCATGAAGGCGTCGGCGGTCTCGGACGGCTCGATGGCGATCAACTGGTCGAACCCCTCGCCCGTGGCGCGATCCGCCAGGGCGCGGATCTGGTCCTCGGTCGGACGAAACGGCGTTTCCAGCGCGTCGATGACGATGAAGTCATTGCCGGCGCCGTTCATCTTGATGAAAGGACGGGTCATGCAGGCCATATAGGCCTATCCCCGTCGTCCGGAAACCACTGTGTCCCAGAGCGAAACCGACCCCAAGGACGGCCTGAGGCTGCGCGCGCGGCTGCGATACCTGTATCACGGCGGCCAGCCGGCGGCGGTGAAGTTCCGGTTGACGGTCATCGTCATCGACTTCGCCATCATCGCCTTCTTCCTGGCGGCGCCGATCCTGAAGAACATGGGCTGGGCCTTCTATGTGCTCGACTATCTGATCGCCGCCCTGCTGGCGGTCGATCTGGCGGCGCGGGCCTACGCCTATTCCGACATCAAGGACTGGCTGAAACGGCCGATCGTCTGGCTAGACCTGTTTATTCTGGCGACCCTGCTGTTCCCGGCCTGGCTGTTCAACCTCGGCTTCCTGCGGATGCTGCGGCTGTGGACCCTGCTGAACTCCGACTTCTTCTGGCGGACGGTCGGCGCGCGGTTCGACGACACCCGGGTCGAGGGGATCGTGCGCGCGCTTTCGGGTCTGGTCACCTTCGTCTTCGTCGTGACCGGCTTCGTCTATGCGACCTTCCGGGGGCATGACGGGATCAGCGGCTATATCGACGCCCTCTATTTCACCGTGGCGACCCTGACGACGACCGGGTTCGGCGACGTCACCCTGCCGGGGCCGCTGGGCAAGCTTCTGTCCATCGCCATCATGCTGGTGGGGATCACCCTGTTCCTGCGTCTGGCCCAGGCCCTGATCAAGCCGCACAAGGTTCGTTTCCCTTGCGACCGATGCGGCCTTCAGACCCATGACCCGGACGCCGTCCACTGCAAGGCCTGCGGAAATCTGATCTGCATCCCGGACGAGGGCTGAGACAAAGATGACAAAACCGTAAGGGCGGATTCGTCGCCTTGCCGCGCGGCGGACCGCCGTTAAGGTGCCCGTCTTCAATTCCGGGGACTGTCCATGATCCGCTCATCCGCCGCCGTGCTCGCGGCCCTTCTCGCCTCCACCAGCCTGACGTCGGTATCCATGGCCCAGACCGCTTCCTCCGCTCCCGCCTTCGCAACCAGCGAGGCGAGCGACCCCTATGTCTGGCTCGAGGACGTCGAGGGCGCGCGGGCCATGGCCTGGGTCAAGGACCACAACACCCATTCGCTGGGCGTGCTGCAAGGCGACCCCCGCTATGAGCCCTTGCACCAGCAGGCGCTAGCCATCGTACAGGCGCGCGACCGGATCCCGGCTCCGGGCTTCACCCATGACGGTCATATCGACAATTTCTGGCAGGACGCCCAGCATGTGCGCGGCGTCTGGCGACGCACGACGCTGGACTCCTACAAGACCGCCGAGCCCCAGTGGGAGACGGTGCTGGACATCGACGCCCTGGCCGAGGCCGAGAGCGCCAACTGGGTCTACAAGGGTTCGACCTGCCTGGCGCCCGAAGAGCGCTACTGCCTGATCAGCCTGTCGAACGGCGGCAAGGACGCCGTGACCCTGCGTGAGTTCGACAGCGTGACCCGCAGCTTCGTCGAGGGCGGCTTCTTCCTGCCGGAGTCCAAGGGCGGCGCGACCTGGCTGAACAAGGACACCCTGCTGATCTCGCGCGATTTCGGCGTCGGCACCCTGACCAACTCCGGCTATCCGATGATAGTGAAGCGGATGATGCGCGGTCAGTCGCTGGATCAGGCCGACGTCCTGTTCATGGGCGAACCGACCGACGTCTCGGTGTCCGGCTATACGCTGCGGGACGCCGACGGGGCGCTGAAGGCGACCCTGATCAACCGGTCGATCGACTTCTATTCGTCCGAGACCTATCGCGTGACCGACGACGGGGCGGTGGTGAAACTGGCTCTGCCGGCCAAGTCGGACATTACCGGACTGGTCGCGGGCAAGCTGGTTGTGTCGCTGAAACAGGACTGGACCGCGCCGTCGGGCCAGGACTTCAAGAGCGGCGACCTGATCGCCTGGCCGCTGGACGCCTGGCTGGAAGACCAGGCCACGCCCGCGGTCCTGGTGCTGCGTCCGACCGAGCGTCAGGCCGTCGAGGGGGTCAATGCGACGCGCAACACCCTGGTCGTCGCCCTGTACGACAATGTGCGCGGTTCGGTGCGGGTCTATCGCCCCGGCGACAGCGAGTGGACCTATTCCACCCTGGGCCTGCCGCAGAACGTCTCGGTCGGCGTCGGCTCGGCGTCGGAGACCGATGACAAGGTCTTCGTCAGCGTCACCGGCTATCTGAACCCGTCCAGCCTGTGGCTGGCCGATGCGGCGACCGGCGCGGTCGATCAGGTCAAGTCGATGCCGGCCAAGTTCGACGCGACCGGCATGACGGTGGACCAGCACGAGGCCCGTTCGGCCGACGGGACGATGATCCCCTATTTCGTGGTCCATAAGGCCGACATGCCGCTGGACGGGTCGAACCCGACGTTGCTGTACGGTTACGGCGGGTTCGAAAGCTCGTTGCTGCCCGGCTATTCGGCCACGGTCGGCAAGCTGTGGCTGGAGCGGGGCGGGGTCTATGTCATCGCCAATACCCGCGGCGGCGGCGAGTTCGGTCCGCGCTGGCACGAGGCGGCCCTGCAGCAGAACCGCCAGCGGGCGCATGAAGACTTCCAGGCCGTGGCCCTGGACCTGATCGCGCGCGACATCACCAGCCAGCCGAAGCTGGGGATCATGGGCGGCTCCCAAGGCGGCCTGTTCATGGGGGCGATGCTGACCCAGCGGCCCGACCTGATCAACGCGGCGGTCATCCAGGTGCCCCTGTTCGACATGCTGCGCTTCCACAAGCTGCTGGCCGGCGCCTCGTGGAAGGGCGAGTACGGCGATCCGGACGTTCCGGAAGAACGCGCCTGGATCCAGGCCTATTCGCCCTATCAGAACCTGCGGGCCGGCCAGCCCTATCCGGAGGTCTTCATCCACACCTCGACCAAGGACGACCGCGTCCATCCGGGCCACGCCCGCAAGGCGGCGGCGCGTCTGGAAGAGCTGGGCTATCCGGTGCTGTTCTACGAGAACACCGATGGCGGCCATGCGGCGGGGGCGAACCTGCAAGAGACGGCGCGTCGGTTGGCGCTGGAATACACCTACCTGTCGCGGCGGCTGATGGATTCCCCGGCGAAGGAATAGGTCTCTTTATCCGCTCATCCCCGCGAAAGCGGGGACCCAGTTCTTTCGCAAGGTTCGGCGACTGGGATCGAGTTCAGTACGAACGGGCGGCGCCGAACGCCCAAAGGTCTGGGTCCCCGCTTTCGCGGGGATGAGCGGAGAGTTTGAGCCATGCGTCACCTGATCCTGTCCGCCGCCATCCCGGCGCTGCTGCTCGGAACCTGCGCGAGCAACCGGAACATGGAAGAGTATTTCTCCCCCATGACCGTCGCTTCGGAGACGTCCCCGCCCCACTTCCCGCGCGACCTGACCCCTGCGGGCGTCGCCGCAGCGGACGATCATCTGGCCCTGGAGCAGGTGGATGGGGCCGAGGCCATGGCCTTCGTCGCCGATGAGAACCGCAAGTCCCTGGCCGTCCTGACCGGCGACCCGCGCTATGAGACCTTCCGCGCCGAGGCCCAGGCCATCCTGACCGCCACCGACCGGATCCCGGGCCCTTCCTTCCTCGGCGACGGAATCGGCAATTTCTGGCAGGACGCGGCCAATCCCAAGGGCGTCTGGCGGCGCACGACGCTGGACAGCTACCGCACCGCGACCCCGCAGTGGGAGACCCTGCTGGACATCGACGCCCTGTCCAAGGCTGAGGGCAAGGACTGGGTGTTCAAGGGCGCCGACTGCCTGGCGCCCGACGAGACCCGCTGCCTGATCAATCTGTCCGACGGCGGCAAGGACGCGGTGGTGGTGCGCGAGTTCGACCTGACGACGAAACAGTTCGTGGACGGTGGTTTCAACCTGTCAGAGGGCAAGCACCGCATCGAATGGTTGGACCGCGACACGCTCCTGGTCGCCACCGACTTTGGCTCCGGAACAATGACCGAGTCCGGCTATCCCTTCATCGTCAAGACGCTGAAGCGCGGCCAGACCCTGGCCCAGGCGGTCGAGGTCTATCGCGGCGAACAGGGCGACGGCGGCTATGGCGTCAGCCCGGCCGTCTATCGCGACAAGGACGGTAAGGTCACAGCCGTCATCATCACCCGCCCGCTGGACACCTTCCGGTCGGAGACCTGGGCCATGGCCCACGACGGTTCGACGATGAAGCTGGCCCTGCCGTCGCGGGTGTCGATTTATGGCGTCATCGGCGACCGGCTGGTCGTGTCGAACGACGAGGCGTGGCGCTGGGGTGCGCGAGAGGTGACGGCGGGCTCGCTGCTGGCCGTGTCGCTGGACGAGCTGAAACGCGGAAGCGGCGGCCTCTATCCCGACACCGATCCCGAGACCATCTTCACGCCGGGGCCGCGCCAATCGCTGCAGTCGGTCGCGGTGATGAGCGATTCCGTCCTGGCCACCCTGTCGGACAATGTCGCCGGTCGCCTGACCCAGTTCAGCTTCGGGCGGGACAATCGCCCGGTCTGGAGCGGCGCCTCCATCGCCGTGCCCGACAATGTGGCCGTCAATCTGGGCGACTCCTCCAAGTCGCGCGGCGAGGCCTTTGTCTCCTTCCAGGGGTTCCTGACGCCTCCGACCCTCAGCCTGGCCCGTATGGACATCGGCGCCCTGACCGAGCTGAAATCCGCCCCGGCCAAGTTCGACGCCTCGACCCATGTGGTGGAGCAGTACGAGGCCACCTCGACCGACGGGACCAGGATCCCCTATTTCATCACCCGTCCGCGCGACATGAAGCTGGACGGGTCGAACCCGACCATCATGCTGGGTTACGGCGGCTTCCAGGTCAGTCTGAACCCGGCCTACAAGCCCGAGATGGGCAAGCTGTGGCTGGAGCGGGGCGGGGTCTTCGTCCAGGCCAATATCCGTGGCGGCGGCGAGTTCGGTCCCGACTGGCACCAGGCGGCCCTGGACGGAAACCGCCAGCGCGCCTTCGACGATTTCGCCGCCGTGGCGCGTGATCTGGAACAGCGCGGCGTCACCAGCCCGCGCCGCCTGGGCATCTATGGCCGGTCAAACGGGGGTGTTCTGACCAGCGTGTCGATCACCCAGCATCCGGAACTGTTCAACGCAGCGGTGATCGAGAGCCCGCTGGTCGACATGCTGCGCTATCACGAGCTGCCGGCCGGCGCCTCGTGGATCGGCGAATACGGCGATCCGCGCATCCCCGAAGAAGCCGAGTGGATCGCCCGATATTCCGCCTATCAGCAGCTGCGGCCGGACGTGACCTATCCCCGCGTCTATCTGACCACCAACACCCGCGACGACCGGGTCCACCCGGGCCACGCGCGCAAGTTCGCCGCCCGTCTGGGCGACCAGGGCCACGACCATCTCTATTACGAGGATACGGCCGGCGGTCACTCCAACGACGCCGATCCGGTGGCCAATGCGCGGCGCTGGGCCCGTCACTATGTCTATCTGTCGCAACAACTGATGGATTGAGGCCTGGGGCTGCGGGTCACGCACTTATGACTCCCGGCCGCATCTGCGCGGGCTAAAGAACGTCGCCATGAGAAACAGGGTCTGGATCATCGCAGCGACGGTCATGACGGGCGTTCTGTTGTCCGTCGGGTCGGTCGCCCAGCCTGTCGGGGCGCGGGGCAAGCCCGTGCGCGCGGCCGCCGCGGCCGGCTCGCCGGTGGTGGTCGAACTGTTCACCGCCCAGGGCTGCGGCGGCTGTGTCGAGGCGAATGCGGTGGTCGAGCGGGCGGCGGGCGAGCCGGGGGTCATCGCCCTGACCTATGGCGTCGACTACTGGGACTATCTGGGCTGGACCGACACCTTCGCCCGGCCCGAGTTCGTGCAGCGCCAGCGCGCCTATCGCGCCGCTTTGCGCCAACGCGGCGTGTCCACGCCCCAGGTGGTGATCGACGGCCGCCGCCAGGTGTCCGGCGCGCGTGGACTGGAGCTGGAACACGCCATTGTGGAGGAGGCGAGCCGCCGTATCTGGCCGCCCGAGATCGAATTCCGCGAGACCGGCGATCAGGTCGGGATCGGTTCGGGCCGCCCGCCGTCGGGCGGCGCGGAGGTGCTGGCCGTCACCTATACGCCCGGCCCCCAAATGGTCGAGGTCAGCCGTGGCGAGAACCGGGGGCAGACCGTACGCCACGTCAATGTGGTGCGGGATATCGTGAACCTCGGCGACTGGCGCGGCCGGCCCATCCTGTTTGATCTGCCCCAGACGCATGGCGGAGACGCCGTGGTGGTGATGATCCAGGGCAAGACGGATCGCCGCATCCTGGGCGCCGCCGTCAGAAATTGAACCGCGCCTACTGGGACGTCGGGCAGGACGCTCTGACGGAGTTTGGGCCTGTCGCCGGCAACCGGTCGTTCGGCGCGTGAGGCTCAGGGGCGGATAGAGCTGCAGGGGCAGGCCAGGGGGTTCTAGGCGCCCGCCTTCTTCGCAAAGCCCCAGGCCGCGTCACTGAGCGGCCCGACCTGGGCGGCCATGGTGCGGGCGTGGGCGCTGGCCGCTGTGCCGTCGCGGACGCGACCGGCGATGCCCTGGCAGATTGCCGCCAGTCGGAACAGATTATAGGCGTACAGCCAGTCCAGATTGGCGGGCCGCATCCCGGTCGCCGCCGCATAGCGTTCGACCGTTTCCTCGACGGAGGGAATCCCCAGAGCCTCCAGGTCGGCGCCGGCCAGGCCGTTGCGCAGGGACGCCGGAATGGCCCAGGCGATCAGCAGATAGGAGAAGTCGGCCATTGGATCGCCCAGGGTCGACAGCTCCCAGTCCAGCACGGCCCGAACCTCGGCCGCATCCGGCGCCAGGATCAGATTGTCCAGCCTGAAGTCGCCGTGGACGATGCGGCTGGGCCCCTCGGGCGGCAGACTGTCCGGCAGGAAGGCGATCAGCCGATCCATGGACGGGATCGGCTCGATCTCGGAAGCGCGATACTGTTTGGTCCAGCGGCCGACCTGGCGGGCGAAATAGTTGCCGGCCTTGCCATAGTCCGTCAGGCCGATGGCGTCGGGATCGAAGGCGTGCAGCCGGGCCAGGGCGTCTGTCTGGGCCTCATAGACGGCGCGCCGTTCCGTCGGCGTCAGGCCGGGCAGCTTCAGGTCCCAGAAGATACGCCCTTCGACCTTGTCCATCACATAGAAGATCGAGCCGATGACGGTCTCGTCCATGCACAGGGCGTGCGGCCGGGCCACTGGAAATCCCTGGGCGGCGAGGGCTGAGATGACCTGGAATTCGCGGTCCACCGCATGGGCGCTGGGCAGCAGGACGCCGGGCGGCTTGCGGCGCAACACATAGGCGGCGCCGGGCGTGGTCAGCTCATAGGTCGGGTTCGACTGGCCGCCCTTGAACTGGCGCATCGTCAGCGGACCGACGTAGCCAGCGACATGGACGGCCATCCAGGCGTCCAGAGCCTCCTCGTCAAGCCGATAGCGGGGATCGACCTCACGTGTGCCGGAAAAAGCCGTCTGGGCGTCTATTGTAGCGTCGGTCATGGGCGGCCTGTTGTTTCCTGCACCGGCCCCGTCTTATGCGCGGTCCGGCGCGGCGATGATGGCGGCCTTTACGGCGCGGCGCCAGCCGGAAAGCAGGCGGTCGCGCTCGGCCGGTTTCATGCGGGGCGTCCAGCGGGCCGGGGCCTCGGTCGTGCGGGCCTGCAGATCGGGCAGAAGTCCGACGCCGAGGGCGGCGAGGCGGGCGGCGCCCAGGGCGGTCATTTCCTGGAAGGCCGGGCGTTCGACCTCGACCTCGCAGATGTCGGCGACGAACTGCATGGCGAAACTGTTGGCGGTGACGCCGCCGTCGACCTTCAGCGTTTTCAGCGGCGGGGCGCCGTCCTGGGCCAGGGCGTCCAGCAGGTCGCGGGTCTGATAGGCCAGGGCCTCCAGCGCCGCGCGGACGAAATGGGCCGGGCCGGAATCCCGCGTCAGCCCCACCACGGCGCCCCGCGCCTCGGGCTCCCACCAGGGCGCGCCCAGGCCGGTGAAACCGGGCACCATATAGACGCCGCCGTTATCGGCCAGGCCCTGCGCCATTGCTTCGGACTGGCGGGATTCCGAGATCAGCTTCACCCCGTCGCGCAGCCACTGAATGGCCGAGCCGGCCGAAAAGATCGAACCCTCCAGCGCATAGGCGGTCTGGCCTGCGGCCTGATAGCCCAGCGTGCCCAGCAGACGACGGGTCGAGGCGACGGGTTCCGGCCCGACATTGGCGACCAGGAAGGCCCCGGTGCCATAGGTGATCTTGGCGTCTCCGGGGTGCAGGGCGCCATGCCCGACCAGGGCCGCCTGCTGGTCTCCCGCGGATCCGGCCAGGGGCAGGGCGCGGCCGAACAGGCCGGGCTCCGTCTCACCAATCACCCCCGCGCAAGGAACGATGGCGGGCAGGGCGGCGCGGGGCACGGCGAACAGGGCGCACAGATCGTCGCGCCATTCGACCGTCTTCAGGTCCATCAGGGCGGTGCGGGCGGCGTTGGAGGCGTCGGTGGCGTGAATCCGGCCGCCCGTCAGTTTCCAGATCAACCAGGCGTCGATCGTGCCCAGTTTGACCTCGCCCCGGATCGCCCGGTCGCGCGCCCCCGGCACGGCGTCCAGCAGCCAGGCGAACTTGGTCGCCGAAAAATAGGGATCCAGGATCAGGCCGGTCGCAGCCTGGACGGCGGGCTCGTGGCCTTCTGCGGTCAGTCGCGCAGTGACGGGGGCGGTGCGCCGGTCCTGCCAGACGATGGCGCGGTGCAGGGGCGCGCCGGTCCCTGCGTCCCACATCACGGCCGTCTCGCGCTGGTTGGTGAGGCCCACGGCGGCGAACCGATCGACGCCGCCCGCCTTCTGCACCACTTCGCGACAGGTCTGGAGCACGGCGGACCAGATCTCGGACGCATCATGCTCGACCCATCCGGACTGGGGGAAATGCTGGGCCAGTTCGATCTGGCTGACGGCCACGGGGCGCAGGCCCCCGTCGCGGATTTCGAAGGCGATGGCGCGGGTCGAGGTCGTGCCCTGGTCGATGGCGAGGATCAGGCTCAAGCGGTTTCTCCATATCGGCGCCTTACGCGGCGCTCGTACCCTGGGCTAAGGGGAGCATATGACGACGCACCTGCCCAGCTTTGAAGGCGTCCTTGACGCCGCCCGCCAGATCAACGGCGTCGCTGTCCGCACGCCGTTGATCGAAAGTCCCGCCCTGAACGCCGTGGTCGGCGGGCGGGTGCTGATGAAGGCCGAGAACCTGCAGCGGGCAGGGGCGTTCAAGTTTCGCGGGGCCTACAACCGCATCAGCCGACTGAACGCCGAGGAGAAGGCGCGGGGCGTCGTCGCCTTTTCTTCCGGCAATCACGCCCAGGGCGTGGCCGCCGCCGCCGCCTTGGTCGGGACGTCGGCGATCATCGTCATGCCGTCCGACTCGCCCCGGGTGAAGGTCGAGGGGGTGATCGGATTCGGCGGAGAGGTGCGGCTCTATGATCGCTGGACCGAGAGCCGAGAGGCCATCGGCGCCGCGATAGCAGCCGAGCGGGGGTCTGTTCTGGTCCCGCCGTTCGACGATCCCTTCATTATCGAGGGCCAGGGCACGGTGGCGCTGGAGATGTTGGACCAGGCGGATGCGCCGATGGACCAGCTTTTGTGCGGCGCCTCCGGCGGCGGGCTGATGGCCGGGATCAATCTGGTCATGGCTGAACGCAGTCCGCAGACGAAGGTGATCGTGGTGGAGCCCGAGGCCTATGACGACACCGCGCGGTCTCTGGCGGCGGGGGAGCGGGTTGGTCATCCGCAGGGCCCGCCGTCGATCTGCGACGCCCTGATGTCCCCGATGCCGGGCGTACTGACCTGGCCGATCAATCGGCGGCTGGCGGGGGCGCTCACGGTGTCGGATGCGGAGGTGGCCGAGGCGGTGCGGTTCGCCTTCCGTCACCTGAAGCTGGTCGTCGAGCCCGGCGGGGCGGTGTCCCTGGCGGCCTTGCTCTCCGGCAAGTCCGAGACGAAAGGGCGAACCACAGGTATCGTCCTGTCCGGAGGCAATGTTGACGCGGTGCTCTATGGCGAGATCTTGGAAGGCCGTTTCGAGGGGTAGGTCTTTCCTTCCGGCATTGTCTCGGCCACCGTCGCTCAAACAGGAAAGTCGGGAAGGAACCTCATGGCGAAGACGGTGATGACGACGAGCGAGCTCCAGAGTCGGGTTGGCCAGCAGGTGGGGGTCTCGAGGTGGTTCGAGGTCAGCCAGGCCAGGATCGACGCCTTCGCCGATTGCACCGAGGATCGGCAGTTCATCCATGTGGATCCCGAGGCCGCCCAGACGACGCCGTTCGGCGGAACCATCGCCCACGGTTTCCTGACCCTCAGCCTGGCGTCGGCGATGAGCTATGACGCCGTTGCGCCGCTTAAGGGTGCGGTGATGGGAATCAATTACGGATTTGACCGGCTCAGATTCCTGGCTCCGGTGCGGGCGGGGTCGAGGGTTCGGGGGCGGTTCCGGCTGCTGTCGGCCGAAGACAGGGGCGCAGGGCGCTGGTTGTTGAAGCATGAAATCACGGTCGAGATTGAAGGCGACGACAAGCCCGCCCTGATCGCGGAGTGGTTGGGAATGCAGGTGATGGCCGGCTAAATTCTCGTTTGGGGGGACATGCCAGCGCCCCGGCGTTGTGTTCTCGCGGGGTCCGAAGTGCGTCCAAGCAATGGCTCAGAGACAATTTTACCTGTAGCATCAATAGCACGGTGATCAATTCAGCGCGCTTGTCCGCCTCGTTTTCGCCTCGACCTTCGACGGCAACGCTGGTAAGACCCGCGAAGGCGGTAGACCCGCCCGAATACAAACAGGCGGAGGGCTAATCCCCATGCGTATGAAGACTATCGTGCTGGCCTCCAGCGCAGCGGCCGCCCTGGCCCTGTCAGCTGGCGCGGCTTCGGCAGAACCTAACGGCTGGTACGGCGCGATCGACGCCGGTTACCACATGATCGACGACATCAACGCCGAATCGTCGACGACGGGTGCCAACTGGAACTATGAAGTGAACGACGGCTGGGCGGCTTTCGCCCGTCTCGGCTATCGCTTCAACCCCAACTGGCGCGTTGAACTCGAAGGCGGCTACCGCTCGGGCGACATCGGCACCGTGCGCGCCGTCTCCGGCACCCAGGGCCTGTGCAACCTGACCCCGGCGACCGGCGGCTGCTTCTCTCCGGAAGGCGACATCGAGTCGGCCACCCTGATGGCCAATGTCATCTATGATTTCGGCTATGAAGCCTGGGGCATCCGTCCCTTCGTCGGTCTCGGCGCCGGCGTGAACCGCGTCACCACCGACACCAACGGCAACCTGCGCGCCAACCGCGGCGCCACCTTCACCGCCGATGACGACTCGACCGAGTTCGCCGCTCAGGCGATCGCCGGTCTGGCCTGGGCTGTGGGCGACCGCACCAATATCGACCTGACCTACCGCTATCTGACGGGCGACGCCTCGTTCGCCTCGACCACGGTCGGCACCGGCGTCGGCGCGACCTCGTTCGGCGAATGGGATGGCGACTACGATCAGTCGCACACCGTGACCCTGGGTCTGCGTTACAGCTTCGGCGCTGAAGAAGCTGCACCGCCCCCGCCCCCGCCGCCCCCGCCGCCGCCCCCGCCTCCTCCGCCCCCGCCGCCGCCGCCGCCGGCTCCGGTCAAGCCGGCCGCGCGTGAGTTCGTGGTCTATTTCGACTGGGATCGTTCGGACCTGACGGCGGAAGCCCGCTCGGTCGTGACGCAAGCCGCGACCTACGCCAAGTCGGGCGCCGCGACGCGCGTCCTGATCGTCGGCTACACCGACACCTCGGGCTCGGCCGCCTATAACCTCGGCCTGTCGAACCGTCGTTCGCGCACCGTCGCGGACGCCCTGGTCGCCCAAGGCGTCAACGGCGGCGTCATCGCCCTGGACGGCAAGGGCGAAACCGCCCTGGCCAAGCCGACCGCTGACGGCGTGCGTGAGCCGCTCAACCGTCGCGCGACGATCAACATCAACTTCTAAGCCTGTCCCGACGGTCGGCCTGCTCTTTCAGGCCGACCGAAGACAGACAAGAAGGGTTGAAAGACTGAACGCCGTCTCCGCTTGGAGACGGCGTTTTTCTTGGCCTGAATGCGCCGCGGCGGCCCGGCTTCAAGTTTCGGTTCAGTTGGCAGCTTGAGTCAGCAATGGCGGTGCGGATTCGGCCGATCGAGATTGACGCAACAACGCCTCGCCGGCGCCGATCACCAATGTCGCCGTCAGGACCGCACACACCACGGCGACAGCCGCAAGCTTGAGCGTTTGCGTGAACTCACGACCTTCCGGCGTCACTGGACTCTCCACCTCGACACCTCGCTCAAACATGAGGGGTGCGTCGGCGCAAGTCACGGAACAGTGTCCACCCTGTGAAAAGGGGCGGCGCCCTGCGGCGCCGCCCCCTCGAGCTTCATCATTCTCGAACCCGATCAGCCCGTGAACGGCCGGATAAGGATCTCGACGCGACGGTTCTGAGCCTTGCCCTCCGGCGTGGCGTTGGAGGCCACGGGACTACGCGAGCTGTTGCCGGCGACGTAGAGCCGCTCGGCGATCACGCCGCGACGAACCAGTTCCGAAGCCACGCTGGCGGCGCGACGCTCGGACAGGGGCTGATTGATGGCGTCTCCGCCGGTCGAGTCGGTGTGGCCGATCACGTCGATGGTTGAGCGGTCATATTCCTGAAGCACCCGCGCCACGTCGTCGAGCACCGGCAGGAAGCGCGGATCGATCGAGGATTGGTTGGTGGCGAAGGTCACATCCGACGGCATGCGCAGAACCAGGTTGTCGCCCTGGCGAGCGACGCCGACGCCGCTGCCGGACAGTTCAGCCTCCATGGCGCGCTGCTGGCGGTCCATGTACTGGCCCACGGCTGCGCCGCCCAGGGCGCCGACACCGGCTCCGATGAGAGCATTCTTGCGGCCTTGTTCGCCGTTTGAAGTGTTTGTCAGATAGCCCAGCAGAGCGCCGCCCAATGCGCCAGCGATGGCGCCCGTGCCGGTGTTGTTGCGGGTCGGTGTCGAGCTGTAGGGGTCGGTCGTGGTGCAGGCTGCCGTTCCCAGCAGGGCTGCAATGGAAACGCTGGCGACAATGATCTTGGCGCGCATGGAATAATCCTTCCGAATTTCTGTCTGGTGTAAAACGCGCGCCTACTGTCAAGGTTCCAAGCTGTACCACAAGTGAACGAGCGCATTTTGCGCTCCACGGGCAGAGGGAGGGATCGCCCACGAACTGACACGGCCGCGGAATAGGCGTAAGGGAACCGCCGCATATTCTTTTGACCGAGGACGACGCCCCCGTGAGTTCGAGCCCCAACGAAACCGCTCCTGCCGTCACTGCGCGGGCCATCACGCCCGTGTCGATGAAGCGATATGACGCTGACTTCCAGGGGTTCAGCGACGCTCTGGGCGCCTCGTTCGCGGAGTATGGGTTTGCGGTGGTGGCCGACCATGCGCTGGATGCCGCCCGGATCGCCGCAGCTCTTGCCGACGCCAAAACCTTCTTCGCTCTGCCCGAGGCGGTGAAGCGTCAGTATCATCACCCGGGAACAGGCGGCGCGCGCGGCCTGACCCCGTTCGGCGTGGAAGCGGCCAAAGGGGCCGCGTCCGTCGATCTGAAGGAGTTCTGGCATGTCGGGCGCGAGCTGCCGGAGGGCCACCCCTATCGTCGTTTCATGCGCGATAATGTCTGGCCGGTGGAGACGCCCGGATTCAAGGCTAATATCTATGGCATGTACGAGGAGCTTGACGCCCTGGGGCGCAAGATCCTGAAGGCTATCGCCCGTTACCTGGACCTCGGCGACGCCTATTTTGAGGACAAGGTCGAGATGGGCAACAGCGTGCTCCGCCTGCTCCACTATCCGCCCGTGCCGGCTGATGCGCCGGGGGTGCGCGCCGGCGCCCATGAGGACATCAATGTCATCACCCTGCTGCTGGGCGCCGAGGAGGCGGGGCTGCAGCTGAAGGAGAAGGACGGCAGCTGGCTGGACATCGCGCCGCCGCCGGGGGCCCTGGTGATCAATATCGGCGACATGCTGCAACGGCTGACCAACCACGTCCTGCCGTCGACGACGCACCGGGTGGTCAATCCTGCGCCGGAGCGGCGTGGCTTCGCCCGCTATTCGACGCCCTTCTTCCTGCACTTCAACCCGGATTTCCTGATCGAAACCCTGCCGAGCGCGATAACGCCGGACAATCCAGACCGCTACGCTGGCAAAGCGATCACCGCCGAAGACTATCTGGCCGAGCGCTTGCGCGAGATCCGGTTGCTGTGACGGTGTCGTTTCATCCTGCGAACCGCCATTAACGCGATATGCGAAGTCGGGTGATTTCGCGACCGATCGCCTGGAAGTCGGCAGAAAGATCCGCGCCCGATTGCGGCAAATAGGCTCTATCCTCGTCGGAGGCGCACTCCTTCAGAATTCGCGCCGCGTCCGTTCCTGATTCGATCGAAAAACCGACGGTGTAGACGATCACGTCCTGGGCCTTTATGGCGGTGCACAGTTCTGCGGCCTGGTCGAACGGGTCGCCGTTTGTGGCGTCGCAGTCGATCTTGTCGTAGGCGTTGCCCGATCCGCCCCCAGCGTCGCGTGCGATGACGCCTTGGCAATAGGGGGTGTTGAACTCCCCGTCCGTCATCAGGATTACAGCCTTGAGCACCTTCGTATTGTCGTAGGCGGCGGCGCTGTTGGACGGCCAAAGTTTGTTGAAATTGCTCGAGACGGCGTACCAGCCCCAGGCTAGTCCGATCTGTCCGGCTGTCGAGCCAGTCACATTCAGGCTGTCCACCAGGGTTGTAAGGGTGGGTATCTCAGCTGTGAGCGGCTGTATGGTCGGTCCTGGGCATGGATTGCCGGCAGATCGGGGCGTTGATCGCGCCATTGCCGGATAGTTCCGACCAACATATGCCCCGACACCCGGCGCCCGATCATCAAAGGCGCCGGCCCCGATGCGCTCGCTGACGCAATTGCTCGCGTCGAAAGCCGTAAGAGACTTATAATAATTGTCCCTAAAAATGCGCTTCGCGCAACCATCGCGACCGCACTGTACCGTCCCATTGCTGATATAGTCCGCGTACTGGGCGCCCCCAACGGGAACCGTGAAGGAGTTTTGCGTCACTTCGTAAGCTTCGTAGAGCTTGTCGTTTAACGCCGTCATCCCCTTTATCCCTTTGAGCTCAAGACCCTCTCCAACTGATATTCCGTGGTTCTGAGAGGTGATGGTTATGTAGCAATCGGATCTGGCGCAACGCCGAATCTGCCCACCTCTATTGTATGTGCCGTAGTTGGTCGTATCGAGCGGATACCAACCCGTCCCATTATTGTAGCGCAGCGTCACCTTGTTCGCGTCAATACGGGTGACGCGAAACACTCTGTCGTTCAGATTGGTCATCCCGCTGACATTGCTGATCCAGACGTAGTCGTCTGTCGCCAAGCCATGGCCGTTTGCGGTGATGACGCCGGGCGACGCGCGGGTCGCCTTACTGATGGCCTTGCCTGTGGCGGCCGCCCACACAGCGCCGGTTATGTTGGTGGGCTGAGCGAGCGGACCTCGTGCGCCGACGGCATATGATCCCATATTCACACCGACCGAATAGGGAACGATGGCCATCTTCGAGTAATAGGGAGTCTGCTTGTTCGCGGGCTGAACAACGAGGTTGATCAGCTGGCGCGCGGCGTTCTTCAGGTCGCCGATCCGATTGTTGTTGGCCATTGAGCCCGTAATATCGAGCACCAAGGCGACTTCGACGTCTTTCGACGAGCGGTTGACTTCGGAGTGGGCTGAAATCGGCAGGGTGTCGTCCAGGAGCTGGCCATAGGGCGGCAGGACGATGTTGGCGACCAGGGTCTTCACTTGACCCTGGGCGGTGGCGATCACGACGTTGTTGGCGCTCATGGACACGCTGACGTCGGCGTCATTGATCTTCTCCACCTCCGTGCCCTGAAGGTTGCCGTGCAGGGTCGCCAGAGCGACGCTTTTCAGACCCGCTGGAGTCGTTTCGGAGGAGCGCGCGGCGGCCAGGGTCGCGGCGTCCAGTGCGTCCTGAAACTGCGACCTCGCGGTCGTGATCCTGTGAAGATCAACGCCGCCGAGCGCCAGCATGACGATGACCGGCAGGCTGAGGCCGAAGATCATCGCCACATTGCCGCGCCGGTCGTCGCGCAGGCGCGAGACGAGTTTGCGAAGGCGGCCGACCGCCCGATGGATCGTTTGAGAGGCCAAGTTCGTCGCTTCCCTGCCGGGCGCACCCCGCCCGCATGACGACAGAATGCCGTCATGCGGTTAAGGGAAGGCTGAAGCGTCAGGGTTAACGACGCATAAGGCTCAAGCCTCTGACCAGCCGCAGTCGTGGCCACGATTCTGGACGGTCAGCCATTGGTTCAGAGGCGCGAAATAGTCAGCGACGGCCGAGGCGTCGTTGGCGGTCTCGCCGGTGAAGGCCTGCATGGCCTCGGGCCAGGGCTTGGACTGGCCCATCTCCAGCATGGCGTTGAAACGGGCTCCGACCGCCTCGTTTCCATAGACCGAGCAGCGGTGCAGCGGCCCGGTCCAGCCCGCCTGTTTGCAAGCCGCGCGCTGGAACTGGAACTGGTAGATGTGGGCCAGGAAATAGCGGGTGTAGGGGGTGTTGCCCGGCACATGATATTTGGCGCCCGGATCGAAGGCGTTGGTCGGACGCGGCCCCGGCGGGACCAGGCCCTGGTATTTCAGCATGTCGGCGGTCCAGGCGGCGTTGTACTGGTCCGGCGACGTCTCGCCCGAGAAGACGCCCCAGCGCCAGCGGTCGACCATCAGGCCGAACGGCAGGAAGGCGATCTTGTCCAAGGCCATCTTCAGCAGGAAGGGAATGTCCTCCTCCGCCCCCGGCGTCGTCTTCAACAGACCGATCTGATTCAGATAGGTGGGGGTCAGGGCCGACAGGCCGACGAAGTCGCCGATGGCCTCGTGGAAGCCGTCGTTGGCCCCGTTGCGGAACAGCATCGGCTGGTTCTTGTAGGCCCGCTGGTAGTAGTTATGACCCAGCTCGTGGTGGACGGTGTAGAAGTCGTCGCCGTTGACGTTGGTGCACATCTTGATGCGGATGTCGTCGGCGTTGTCGAGGTCCCAGGCCGAGGCGTGGCAGACGACCTCGCGGTCGCGGGGGCGCACGATCTGGCTGCGTTCCCAGAAGGTCTGGGGCAGAGGGTCAAGACCCAGTGAGACGTAGAAGCCCTCGCCCGTCTTCACCATCTTCACGGGGTCATAGTCGGCGGTCTTCAGCAGTTCGGTCAGGTCGTAGCTGGAGGCGCCGCCGCTGGTCGGGGCCACGACGTCATAGATATTGCCCCACTGTTGCGACCACATGTTTCCCAGCAGATCGGCGCGGATCGGGCCGTGGTCGGGCTGGACCGCGTCGCCGTATTTGGCGTTCAGCCGGGCGCGGACATAGCAGTGCAGGTTCTCGTAGAAGGGTTTGACCTGCGCCCACAGCCGGTCGGTCTCCTCGGCGAAATCGTCGGCGGGCATGTCGTAGCCGGAACGCCACAGGGCGCCGGTGTCGGCGAAGCCCAGTTCGCGCGCGCCTTCGTTGGCGATCTCGACCATGCGGGCGTAGTCGTTCTTCATCACCGGCGAGATGGTGCGCCAGCCTTCGTACAGGGCCTTGGTCTCGTTCGGGTCGCGGCTGTCGGCCAGGATCAGCGAGGCCTCGTCCAGGGTGATCGGCTGACCCTTGAAGTCGAACTTGCCGGTGGAATAGGTCGAGTCCAGCCGGGTGGTGATCTGCGACAGTTCCTCGGCCGCGCCGGGGCGGTTGGGGGCGGGCAGGACGATGCCGAGCCGCAGCAGGTTCAGCTTGCGGCGGACGACCGGATCGACGGCGACGTCATTGAACCTGGCCGCCTGGTTGGCGAACTGGACCTGAAGCTCGGTCGCCTCGGCGTTGACCTTGGACTCCAGCCACATGGTGTCGAAGGTGATGTTGGTGGCGCGCGCCCACTGCACTCGGGCGGCGTATTCGCCGAAGGTCAGCATCTTGGCCTCGGCGTCGGCGACGAACTGGGTCGCGCCCGCGACGGTCGTCGGATAGTCGGCGCGCAGGCCGGTGGCGGTCACCGGGGCGGGGGTGAAGGTCTGGGCGCCGCCTTCGGCCTGAAGGGGCCGGGCCTCGCCCGAGGTCGTGGTGGCGGCGCAGCCGGCGGTGAAGGCGAGGGCGCAGACCGCGACGGCGGTCATCATCTGACGCTTCATATTGGGATCTCCTGAACAGCGGGCGCAGGAGAGGTCAGGCCTGATCCGCCGTCAAGCGGAGCGGCTCAGCGGAAAACGCAAGCGTTCAGATTCTGAGTGCGGACCGTCCCCATGGCGGCCTGGATACGCGAGGCGCGCCTTCGGACATAGGGACCGGGAGCAGCCGCCTGATAACGGCGGGGGGCCGGCAGGATGGCGGCGAGGCGTGCAGCCTCACGCGGGGTCAGGTCGGCGGCGTCCTTGCCGAACCAGTGCTGGGCGGCGGCCTGGGCGCCATAGACGCCCGGCGCCCATTCGACCACGTTCAGATAGACTTCCATGATCCGGCGCTTGGACCAGACGGTTTCGATCAGGACGGTGTAGCCGGCCTCCAGCCCCTTGCGGATCCAGTCGCGGCCAGGCCACAGGAAGACGTTCTTGGCGGTCTGCTGGCTGATGGTCGAGCCGCCGCGGATGCGGCCGCCCTCGGCGTTGTGATCCAGCGCCTTCTGGATCGCCTCGATGTCGAAGCCGTGGTGGCTGCAGAAACGGGCGTCCTCGGCGGCGATGGCGGCGTTGACCAGATTGGGCGAGATGTCGTTCAGACCGCGCCACTGATAGTCCAGACCCTCGCCGCGCACGGCCTGGCGCAGCATCAATATGGTCGGGGCGGGCGGCAGGACGGCGACGATCAGCACGCCGCCGATCGGCAAAAAGGTTAGGACCGCCAGGGCGATCAGGGCCGCCCGCAACCAACCCTTTTTCCGCCCGCGCGCCATTACAGGATCGCCACGCCGGCCGCACCGCCCTCGTCGGCCCAGGCGACCTTGTCGGCGGCGGGGCTGAGGGACAGGGCGACGATGGAGGGGCCCTTCTCGGCCTTGACGAAGTTCAGACCATGAGAGGCCGGATGGGCGACCCAGACCCGGCCGTCGGTCAGGCCGGCGGCCAGCAGGCCGTGCTCGGTCTGGGCCGAGACCAGATTGACCAGGGTCGCGTCGTCATAGCCGATCTCGGTCGCCTCGCGTCCCATGGGCCCGTTCGAGCCGATGAAGGGCCACAGGACCGCGCCCTGGGCGCCCGAGGTGGCCAGCAGCTGGCCGTTGGCGAGGAAGGCCAGCGAGCGGACCTTGGACGGATAGCCGCCCATCCGCAGGTTCTTGGCGTCCTTCAGCCGCCAGCCGTGAAGTTGGCTGTCCTGCATGGTGGTGACCACGAAGGCCCCGTCGGGTGAAAAGGCCACGGCGGTGTGGGATCCGGCCCAGGCCAGTTTGACCGGCTGCTGCTTCTCGATCCGGGCGTACCAGAGGGCGGCGCCGCCGTAGGTCGAGGCGGCGATACGCCGGCCCTTGGGATCGAAGGCGACGCCGGAAACGGTGCGTTCGTGCTGGAAGTCGCGGCGGAAGCCGGCGTCCTTCGGATCGATCACCGAAAGGGTGCGGCCCGAGGAGAAGGCGACCAGGCCGGAGGCGGCCGAGGCGTCGATGGAATCGATCCACTGGTTCTTTGCGGTGGCCAGGACCATGGCGTCCTCGCCGCGGCGGCTCCACACCACCTGGCCGTCGTCGCCGCCGGTGACGATCCCGTCGCCGGTCGGGTGGACGGCGGCGCAGAGCACGGCGCCGTCGTGAGCCTGGACCGTCGTTCCATCCTCGAACCGGACCGAGCCGTCGCCGAGGGCGAAGACGGCGCCGGTGCTGTCGAACAGGGCGGCGGTGACCTGGGCGTCGAAATCGAAGTTCATGCGGGACGCGTTAGCGGGTTGCGGCAGCGGGGGCAAATGGGGGCTTCTTCTCCTTCCCCTTTATGGGGAGGGACGATCGCGCAGCGATCCGGGTGGGGCCGTAAGAACGTGAGCGATCTCCGTATCGCCCCACCCCGGCTACCCTCGGATCAAGTCCGGGGTTCGCCGCCCCTTCCCATAAAGGGAAGGGAGAAGATTATACCGGATCTGTGGGCTTGGGCTCGACCGGCGCCGGCGCGGCCTGGGCCTTGGCGGGTTCGTCCGGCAGGGGAATGAATTCCAGGTCGTCCTCGCTGGGCAGGGCCATGCGGCCGGCTTTCCAGTCGGCCTTGGCCTGGTCGATGCGGGCCTGGCTGGAGGCGACGAAATTCCACCAAATCAGGCGTTCGCCGACCGGCTCGCCGCCCAGGACCATGACGGTGGATTGGACCAGGGCCTTGACGGTCGGTTCGGCCGTCGGTTCCAGCACGATCATCTGGCCTTCGTGGAAGGTGCGGTCGCCGACCTCGATGGAGCCCTTGGCCACATAGAGGGCGCGCTCGCTCATGCCGCCCGCGCCCTTGCCGGGAGGCGGCGCGGTGCGGACGCCGGGCTGAAGCTCCCAGTGCACATAGAAGAGGGGTGAGGACACCGGGACGGCCGCCTTGGCGCCATAGGCTTCGCCCGCCACCAGGCGCGCGAACAGTCCGCCGTTTTCGTAGGCGGGCTGGGCGTCCTCATCCAGGTGGTGGAAGGCGGGATCGATCTCCTCGGCCTCGTCGGGCAGGGCGACCCAGGCCTGCATCCCGTGCATCGGCCCGCCGCGGCTCTTCTTCAGCGGATCGGTGCGCTCGGAATGGACGATGCCCTTGCCGGCGGTCATCCAGTTCACCTCGCCGGGGCGGATGACCTGATTATAGCCGAGGTTGTCATGGTGCATGATCTCACCCTCGAACAGATAGGTGAGGGTCGACAGGCCGATGTGCGGGTGCGGTCGCACATCGATGGCGTCCGAGCCCGGCGCGAACTCGGCCGGCCCCATCTGGTCCAGGAAGATGAAGGGCCCGACCATCCGGCGCGAATGGAAGGGCAGGACGCGGCCGACCTCGAACCCGCCCAGGTCCTTGCGGCGCGCGTCGATCACCAGTTCGATCATGTTCGGCATCCCCTCGGCGGACCAGGGCCCTCAGTGGAAAGGTCCGCCGAACGGCCTTATCCGACGTGAGGGGTCACTATGCCAAGAGGCAGGGCGGTCACATTCTTCACGCCGCGCGTGACGATATGGCTCTCGCAGTCGGAGACGATGCCCAGGGCCAGCAGCTTCTCGCGCAGGAACTTGTCGAAGGCGTGCATGTCCGAGGTGATGATGCGCAGCACATAGTCCTCGCGCCCCGTGATGGTGGCGCACTGGACCACTTCCGGCCATTTGGCGACGGCGCCTTCGAAGATGTCGAGATTCTCGGCCGACGGCAGCATCAGTTTGACGATGGCGTAGACTTCGAAGTCGAGACCCAGAAGCTTGGCGTTCAGCAGGGTGACCCGCTTGGTGATCAGGCCGGAATCCTCCAGTCGTTTGATCCGACGCCAGCAGGGCGAGGCCGACAGACCGACGCGATCCGCGACTTCCGCGACCGACAGACCGGCGTCTTGTTGCAGGATATCCAGGATCCGAGCGTCGATGGGATCGAGTTCGTCCGCCAATGCGTTTCTCCGATTATCGTTATGGCGAAATAAAATACCCTAAATCGGGATTTCGCAAGGTCAAATTGAGCGAGCGCCTGCTTAGGCGCCGTGTTATCAAACGTCCAGAGGAAACTCGGACGGACCCCCGAACGGACATGGACGCCCGCATGAACGACAAAATGAGCCAAAAGAACAGCCGGCCGCTGTCGCTTCGCGTGCCCGAGCCCTCGGGGCGGCCGGGCGATGGGCCGGACTTCAGTCATCTGGTGATGGACGCCCCCGGCGCCGTCGAACGGCCCGAGGTGGGCACGACGCCTTACGAGATGCGCGACCTTGCGTTCCGGTTGATCCGGGTGCTGGACGACGACGGCCAGGCCGTCGGTCCGTGGAATCCGCGTCTGGATCCGGAGACCCTGCGTCGCGGCCTGAAGGCCATGATCCTGACCCGCGCCTTCGACGACCGAATGCACCGCGCCCACCGCCAGGGCAAGACCAGCTTCTACATGAAATGCACCGGCGAGGAGGCCATCGCGGTCGCGCAAGGCATGCTGCTGAGCCGCGAGGACATGGGTTTTCCGACCTATCGCCAGCAGGGGCTGCTGATCGCCCGCGGCTATCCGCTGGTCGAGATGATGAACCAGATCTATTCCAACGCGGCGGACCCGATCAAAGGGCGTCAGCTGCCGATCATGTATTCGGCCAAGGACTACGGCTTCTTCACCATCAGCGGCAATCTGGGCACCCAGGTGCCCCAGGCGGTCGGCTGGGCCATGGCCAGCGCCTACAAGGGCGACGACAAGATCGCCATCAGCTGGATCGGCGACGGCGCCACGGCCGAGGGCGATTTTCACAACGCCCTGACCTTCGCATCCGTCTATCGCGCGCCGGTCATCCTGAACATCGTCAACAACCAGTGGGCCATCAGCTCCTTCCAGGGGATCGCCGGCGGGCTGGAGACCACCTTCGCCTCCAAGGCCATCGGCTATGGACTGCCGGCCCTGCGGGTGGACGGCAACGACTTCCTGGCGGTCTGGGCGGCGACCCAGTGGGCCGAAGAGCGCGCCCGGTCGAACCAGGGGGCGACGGTGATCGAACTGTTCACCTATCGCGGCGCCCCGCACTCGACCTCCGACGATCCCAGCCGCTACCGCCCCGGCGACGAGCACGAGAAATGGCCGCTGGGCGATCCGCTGGAGCGGCTGCGCCAGCACCTGACCGTCATCGGCGAATGGGATGACGAACGCCACGCCACGGCCCTGCGCGAGGCGGTCGAACAGGTCCGCGCCGCCGGCAAGGAATCCGAAGCCATCGGCACCCTGGGACAATCGCGCCCCAGCGTGAAGACGATGTTCGAGGAGGTCTATGCGACCGAAGACTGGCGGCTGATCGAACAGCGCCGCGAGGTGGGGGTCTGACCATGGCTGAGCAAACCACCTTCACCGACGCCGATCGCAACGACGGCGTCGAGCCGGACATGGTCGACCAGAACGCGGCCCCCGCCTCGGAAGCGACCGGCTCTGGCGTACAGCCGATGAACATGATCCAGGCCCTGAACTCGGCCATCGACGTCAAGATGAGCGAGGACGCCAATGTCCTGTCGTTCGGCGAGGACGCGGGCTATTTCGGCGGGGTCTTCCGCGTCACCGACAAGCTGCAGCAGAAGCACGGCCTGACCCGCAGCTTCGACGCTCCGATCAGCGAATGCGGCATCGTCGCCGCCGCGATCGGCATGGGCGCCTACGGCCTGCGTCCGGTCGTCGAGATCCAGTTCGCCGACTACATCTATCCGGCCTATGACCAGATCGTCTCGGAAGCGGCCAAGATGCGCTATCGCTCGGGCGGCCAGTTCACCAGCCCGATTACGATCCGCAGCCCCTACGGCGGCGGCATCTTCGGCGGCCAGACCCACAGCCAGAGCCCCGAAAGCCTGTTCACCCATATCGCGGGTCTGAAGGTCGTCATTCCGTCCAACCCCTATGACGCCAAGGGTCTGTTGATCGCCGCCATCGAGGACGACGATCCGGTCGTCTTCTTCGAGCCGAAACGCCTCTACAACGGCCCCTTCGACGGCTGGCACGAGAAGCCGGTCTCCCCGTGGAAGGCGCAGGATCTGGCCCAGGTCCCGACTGGCAAATATGTCGAGCCCATCGGCAAGGCGCGCGTGACGCGCGAGGGGAACGACGTCACCATCCTGGCCTATGGCACCATGGTCTGGGTCGCTCTGGCCGGGGCTGAGCACGCGGGCGTGGACGCCGAGGTCATCGACCTGCGCTCGCTCGTGCCGCTGGACATCGAGACCATCGAAGCCAGCGTGAAGAAGACCGGTCGCTGCGTCATCGTGCACGAGGCGCCCAAGACCTCGGGTTTCGGCGGCGAACTGTCGGCCCTGGTTCAGGAGCGCTGCTTCTATCATCTGGAGGCGCCCATTGCGCGCGTCACCGGCTGGGACACGCCCTATCCCCATGCTTTCGAATGGGAATATTTCCCCGGACCGCAACGGGTCGCAGACGCCTTGAAGAGCGTCATGACGGGAGGTCGTTAAGATGGGTCGTTTCGTCTTCAAACTGCCCGACGTGGGCGAAGGCACCGCCGAGGCCGAGCTGGTCGGCTGGCACGTCAAGGTCGGCGACACGGTCGCCGAGGATCAGATCGTCGCCGACGTCATGACGGACAAGGCCACCGTGGAGATCACCGCCCCGGTGTCCGGCAAGGTCATCGCCCTGCACGGCGAGCCCGGCGCCATGGTGCCGGTGCGTGGGCCGCTGGTGGAGTTCGAGGTCGAGGGGGCGGGGAATGCGGATGAGGCGACGCCCTCCTCCCCGGCTTCGCCGGTGCTCCCCCCAAGGGGGGGAGATCGCGCAGCATCCAATCCTCCCCCCTTGGGGGAGGTGGCGCCGAAGGCGACGGAGGGGGCTGACGCCGCACCCACCGGCAACTACGTCTTCAAACTGCCCGACGTCGGCGAAGGCACGGCCGAGGCCGAGCTGGTCGGCTGGCACGTCAAGGTCGGGGATGTGGTCGAGGAAGACCAGATCATCGCCGACATCATGACCGACAAGGCGACGGTGGAGATCACCTCGCCGGTCGCCGGGACCGTGGTCGCCCTGTACGGCGAGGCGGGACAGCAGGTTCCGGTCGGCGGGCCGCTGGTGGCGTTCGATGTGGCGGGCGCCGGAAATGTCGCCAAGAGCCCCGTTCACGCCCCCTCCGTCGCCTCCGGCGACACCTCCCCCAAGGGGGGAGGATCAGCGCTGACGCCCGCACCAAAATCTCCCCCTCCTGGGGGGAGTACCCGCGCAGCGGGGGAGGGGGGCAAGTCCGTCCCCCCCGCCCTGACCGGCCGCGCGCCCGGCGAACGCCCGTCCGCCTCGCCCGCCGTGCGCAACCGCGCGCGGGATCTGGGCGTGGACCTGACCTTCGTGCCCGGCTCCGGGCCGGCCGGGCGGATCACGCACGAGGACCTGGACGGTTTCATCGCGCGTGGCGGCGCCCAGCCGGCGACCGCACCGGCGGCCGGCTCGACCTTCGCTCGGGCCGAAGGGACCACCGAGGTCCGCATCATCGGCCTGCGCCGCAAGATCGCGGAGAAGATGGCTGACAGCGTGCGCCGCATTCCCCACATCACCTATGTGGAGGAGATCGACGTCACGGCGCTGGAGGAGCTTCGCGCCCACCTGAACGCGACCAAGGCGAAGGATCAGCCCAAGCTGAACCTGCTGCCCTTCCTCGCCCGCGCCATCGTGGTGGCTCTGCGCGACCAGCCGCAGATCAACGCCCATTATGACGACGAGGCCGGCGTCCTGACCCAGCACGCCCCGGTCCATCTGGGCATCGCCGCCCAGACGCCGAACGGCCTGATGGTGCCGGTGGTCCGCCACGCCGAGGCGCGCGACGCCTGGGACACGGCTCTGGAGATCGCCCGCGTCTCGGGCGCGGCCAAGGACGGTTCGGCCAAGCGCGAGGAACTGTCAGGCTCGACCATCACCATCACCTCGCTGGGGACCCTGGGCGGGGTGGTCCACACCCCGATCATCAACCACCCCGAGGTCGCCATCGTCGGCCCCAACAAGATCGCCGAACGGGTCGTGGTCCGCGACGGCCAGATGGTCGTGCGCAAGATGATGAACCTGTCGTCCAGCTTCGACCACCGGATCGTCGACGGGCATGATGCGGCGGTGTTTGTTCAGCGGATCAAGGGGCTTCTGGAACAGCCCGCGACGCTTTGGATGGGGTGAGGTTGGTGCGGGTCGTTGCTCTCGCGCTTGCGGCGGCATTCGTCGCCGGGCCTACCCTCGCGTGCACCTATGTTGCATCGCCCAACGACATCACGGCCCAGTTGGAGCGTGAGCGCGACAAAGCGATGATCGACGGTGCAGATCTCATCTATTTCGGTAGGCTCTGGACCTCCGGAGGCATTGCGCGAGATCGTTACGCAATCCGAGGCGAGCGGACGATTCGGGGCGGTCGGGCGCCGTTTTATGCAAGAACTTCTCCACGCTATGAGACAAGCTGCGGGCGAGAGCCGATCTATTCGCTGGACGGTGCAGGACGCATTCTACCGGGACAGCGGGTGATCGTCGTGGCGAAGCGACGTTCGTGGTGGCGGACCGAAATCGTTGAAGTTGCGCGGAGAGACAGTATCCGCGGTCGTCAAATCTACAGCCTGGCGCGATCTCGTGCTGATCGACACTGACCGGATATTATGACCCAGACCCTCAAGACCAAAGTCCTGATCATCGGCGCCGGGACCGGCGGCTATGTCGCCGGCATCCGTTGCGGCCAGCTGGGGCTCGACACCGTGCTCGTGGACGGCGGCGACGGCCTGGGCGGGACCTGCCTGAACGTCGGCTGTATTCCGTCCAAGGCCATCATCCATGCGGCGGGCAAGTTCGAGACCGTGGCCAAGGCGGCCGCTGAGGGCGGGACGCTGGGCATCACGGCGGCCAAGCCGGCCATCGACCTGAAGCAGACGGTCGAGTGGAAGGACGGGATCGTCCGTAAGCTGAACGCCGGGGTCACGGCCCTGCTGAAGAAGGCCAAGGTGAAGGTCATCAAGGGCTGGGCGGCCTTCGAGGACGCCAAGACCTGCGTGGTGAAAACCGACGACGGCGACATCCGCATCACCGCCGAACACGTGATCCTGGCCACGGGTTCGGCACCGGTCGAACTGCCCTTCCTGCCGTTTGGCGGCGACGTCATCTCCTCGACCGAGGCGCTGAGCCTGTCGGACGTGCCCAAGAAGCTGGTCGTCGTCGGCGGCGGCTATATCGGGCTGGAGCTGGGCATCGCCTTCAGGAAGCTGGGCGCCGAGGTGGCCATCGTCGAAATGGCCGAGCGAATCCTGCCCCTTTATGACAAGGCCCTGACCGATCCGGTGGCGAAGTGGCTGGAGACGCACGGGGTGGAGTTGCACCTGGGGGCGCGGGCCGGCGGGTTCGGGAACGGCAGGCTGAACGTCACGACCAAGGACGGCGAACCGCTGCAACTGGACGCCGACAAGGTGCTGGTCACCGTGGGTCGTCGCCCGCGCACGCAGGGCTGGGGTCTGGAGAACATGGGCGTGGCCATGGCCGGTCCGTTCGTGAAGATCGACAACCGCTGCGCCACCTCAATGAAGAACGTCTGGGCCGTCGGCGACCTGACCGGCGAGCCTATGCTGGCCCACAAGGGCTCGGCCCAGGGCGAGGTGGTCGCGGAGATCATCGCCCATTCTTCAGGAAAGGGTGGCCACGACCGGGTGTTCGATCCGGTCGCCATCGCCGCCGTCTGTTTCACCGAGCCCGAGATCGTCTCGGCCGGTCTGGGTCCGAACGATGTCGCGGGCAGTGACGACGTGATCCAGTCCGTCTTCCCCTTCGCCGCCATCGGCCGCGCCCTGGCCATCGAGGCGGGCGAGGACGGCGGCTTCGTGCGGGTCATCGCCTCCAAGTCGGATCACCGCATCCTGGGCGTCCAGGCGGTCGGCCAGCATGTGTCGGAACTCAGCAACAGCTTCGCCCAGATGCTGGAGATGGGGGCGGTGCTGGAGGATGTGGCGGGAACCATCCACGTCCACCCGACCCTGGGCGAGGCCTTCCACGAGGCGTCCCTGCGCGCCCTGGGGCACGCGATCCACATCTGACGGCTAAAGCCGGTCCAGCCGCCTGGCGTGGTTCGCCACCATGCGCAGCGCCAGGCCGTCGGGCAGGAAGCGGGCCAGGCCGGCCATCAGATTGTTCATGACGCCGGGGGTCACGCTGGGCCGGTTCGCCTCGCAGGCGTCGTAGCCGATGCGGGCGACGCGGGCGGCGTCCATCCACATCCAGGCGGGATAGGCGCTGGACACCTGGTAGCGCGAGCCGTTGACGTCGTGAAACTCGGTCAAGGTGTAGCCGGGGTTCAGCACCGTGACGTGGACCCCGGTTCCCAAAGTCTCCAGATACAGGCCCTGTGACGCCTTGATCAGGAAGCTCTTGATCGGTCCATACAGGGTGTCGCCGCCGGTCGCGGGCATCTGGCCGGCCAGGGAGGCGACGTTCAGCACCCGGCCGAAGCGTCGCTCGACCATGCCGGGCAGCAGCAGGCGCGACAGCTCGACCGGCGCCGTCAGCATGACCTGGATCATGGCGCGGTGGGCGGCCAGGTCGGTGTCGAGAAAGCCGGTCACGCGGCTGAAGCCCGCATTATTGACCAGGCCGTCGACCGTCAGGCCGCGCGCCGTGACGGCGGCGATCAGACGTTCGGGCGCCGCTGGGTCCGACAGGTCTTCAGGAAGGACGGTCGCGACGACGCCATGGGCGGCGGACAGGGCCTCGGCCAGGGTCACGAGCGGCCCTTCTCGCCGGGCGGTCAGGATCAGGTCCCAGCCCTCGGCGGCGTAGGCGCGGGCCAGGGCCGCGCCGATGCCGGCGGAGGCGCCCGTGATCAGCACCGTCCGCTTCATGCGTCGATCCGGCGCCGCCCAGGTCCCATGCTCATGCCGCGACGGGGCAGGAGGCGTGGGGCGTATAGGCGGCCAGGGAGACGGGGTTCTCGTCCAGCAGGTCGGCGATGGTGATCTTGGACAGGGCCTCGGTCGCGGCCTCGTCGGCGGCGGTCAGGGCCTTGCCGACCTGGCGGGGAATATGTTCGCTGATCGGGCAGCCCTTGGCCCCAGCGGGGGGCGAACCGATGTGGGCGCAGCCGTTCACCGCCTTCAGCACCTCGTCCAGTCGGATGTCTTCCGGTTGGCGCAGCAGCCAGGATCCGCCGGTGGCGCCGGGACGGGTGGCGATCAGTCCCGCCTTGGCCAGCAGCGCCGTCACGCGCCGCACCACGACAGGATTGGTCGGGACGGACGCCGCCAGCAAGGCGCTGGGCGCCGCCTGGGCAGGCGAAAAAGCGCCCTTGTGGGCCATATAGGCCAAGGCGTGGGCGGCGACGGGGAAGCGCTGGCTGTCTGACATGGTTGTGTTCCTGTAAGGAAAATAGGCGCTCCTGGACCGAATCACAAATCCTTGTGGTGCAAGGGGAAACCGAATCCCCGCGCCCACGATTGAAGCGGGCGCGGAATGGGCCTAAAGGCTCGCCGCTTTGAAGGGCTCGACCTGTCGTCGGAGACCCGGAGGATACGCATGGCCGGGGATACTCCCCACGACGCGGGCGCTCTCCCCGCCGCGTCGAACACGCCGGACAAACCCACCCACGCCACGGGACCCGAGTCCCACGCTCCAGGGGGCCAGATCGCCAAGCACGGCGGCTTCTGGGCCCTGACCCTGGGCGCGATCGGCGTGGTGTTCGGCGACATCGGCACCAGCCCGCTTTACGCCCTGCGTGAAGCCATCGCCCACGCCCAGTCGGGCGTCGGCGGCGACCTGGCCGTGATCGGCGTCGTCTCCCTGGCCTTCTGGGCCCTGATGGTGGTGGTGACGTTCAAATACGTCTTCTTCCTGATGCGCGCCGACAACAAGGGCGAAGGCGGCACCCTGTCGCTGATGGCCCTGGCCCAGTTCGCGGTCGGCCGGCGCAGCGCCTGGATCTTCATCCTGGGCGTCTGCGGCGCGGCCCTCTTCTATGGCGACGGCATCATCACGCCCGCCATTTCGGTTCTGTCGGCCGTCGAGGGCCTGCAGGACGCGCCGGGCCTGTCGGGCAAGCTCGATCCGTTCATCGTGCCGATCTCGGCCGGAATCCTGATCGCCCTGTTCATGGCCCAGTCGCGCGGCACCGCCAGCCTGGCCAAATATTTCGGCCCGATCACCGCCGTCTGGTTCCTGTGCCTGGGCGGGCTGGGCCTGTACCACATCTTCGACGACGTCAGCGTGCTGCGCGCCCTGTCGCCCCACTATGGCGTCATGCTGCTGTTGAAGGACGGTTTCCTGGGCTTCATCATCCTGGGCAGCGTCTTCCTGGCCGTGACCGGCGCGGAGGCCCTGTATGCGGACATGGGCCATTTCGGAAAGGCGCCGATCCGCATGGGCTGGCTGGCCTTCGTCCTGCCCTGCCTGACGCTGAACTATCTGGGCCAGGGCGCCCTGATCCTCGACAATCCCGGCTCGGCCGAAAACCCGTTCTGGAACATGGTGCCCGAGTTCGCCTACTGGCCCATGCTGATCCTGGCCACGGCCGCCACCGTCATCGCCTCTCAGGCCGTGATCACCGGCGCCTTCTCGGTCACCCAACAGGCTGTCCAGTTGGGCCTTCTGCCGCGCATCGACATCCGCAACACCTCCGAAACCCAGGCCGGCCAGATCTTCGTGCCGGCGGTCAACAGCTTCCTGATGATCGGGGTGCTGGTCTTGCTGGTCGTGTTCCAGAGCTCGCACAATCTGACCGCCGCCTATGGCGTGGCCGTCACGGGGACCATGCTGGTCAATACGCTGATGGCCTATTCGGTGATCCGCAAGGGCTGGAAATGGCCGATGTGGGCGGTGGCCGGGACCCTGGTTCCGTTCGCCTTCATCGACAGCGTCTTCCTGACCTCCAACCTGCTGAAGATCCCAGACGGCGCCTGGATGCCGTTGGTCCTGGGCGCCTGCCTAGTCCTGATCATGTGGACCTGGGTGCGCGGCACCCAGATCCTGACGGCCAAGACCCGCAAGGACAGCCTGCCGCTGAACGACCTGATCGAGATGCTTCAGGCCCGACCGCCGCACCGCGCGCCTGGCACCGCGATCTTCCTGACCAGCGATCCCGACGTGGCGCCGGTCGCCCTAATGCACAATCTCAAGCACAACAAGGTGTTGCACGAGAAGAACGTCATCCTGACCGTGCGCACCTCCGAACGGCCGCGCGTCAAGGAAGCCGACCGGGTGCGGATGGAGCCGATCAACGACGACTTCAAGAAGCTGACCATCACCTATGGCTTCATGGAGACGCCGAACGTGCCCCGCGCCCTGGGCCTGTGCCGCAAACAGGGGCTGAAGTTCGACATCATGTCGACCAGCTTCTTCCTGGGCCGCCGCTCGCTGATCCCGTCGGCGCGCCAGGGCATGCCCCTGTGGCAGGACCGGCTGTTCATCTTCCTGATGCGCAACGCCGCCAATCCGACCGACTTCTTCCATATCCCGCCCGGCCGTGTGGTCGAGCTGGGCGCGCAGGTGGCCGTATGAGTTCCGAAGGACGCGGTTCTGAAGGACGGGGCGGCGGTCACAGCTCACAGGCGCGCGGTCGCCGCATGGCGACCAAGGGCCGGCCGCGCCCGGCGCCGGTCGAGGTGGCGCAAGCTCCGTCGCAGGACGACATCGGCGTCGAGGCCCGGGTGGTGGCGGGCATCCTGCTGAACGCCGCGCTTGAGAAGCGCAACGGCCTGGACGAGGCCCTGTCCCAGCCCGCCGCCCGCGCGCTGGAGCCCGTCGACCGCGCCTTCGCCCGCGCCGTGGCCATGGCCGCCCTGCGTCGTCTGGGCGAGATCGACCAGATCCTGAACCGCCGTCTGCAGAAGTCGCCGCCCGAGGCGGTCCGCACCCTGATGCGCATCGCCCTGGCCCAGACCCTGGTGCTGGAGACCCCCGCCTTCGCCGCCGTGTCCACGGCCGTGAAGCTGGCCGAGCGCGATCCCAAGACCCGGCCCTACAAGAATCTGGTCAACGCCGTGCTGCGCGGCGTCGGCCGCGACGGCCCCGGCCTGACCACGGCTGAGAGCAATCTGCCCGACTGGATCGCCGCTCGCTGGAAGGCGACCTATGGCGAGGCCGCCCTCACCGGCCTGGCCCTGGCCGCCCGTGAGGAGCCGGCGACGGATCTCAGCCTCAAGCCCGGCGTCGATCCTGCCGCCGTGGCCGCCGCCGTCGAGGGCGAGGCGCTTGAGGGCGGCACCGTCCGCACCGGCCGTCGCGGCGACGTCGCGACCTGGCCCGGATTCGACGACGGCGACTGGTGGGTCCAGGACGCCGCCGCCGCCGTTCCCGGCCGTCTGCTGGACGTCAAGCCCGGCGAGACCGCCCTGGACATGTGCGCCGCCCCCGGCGGCAAGACCCTGCAACTGGCCGCCGCCGGCGCCTCGGTTGTCGCCCTGGACCGCTCGGCCCCGCGCCTCAAACGCCTCAGCCAGAATCTCGAGCGCACCGGCCTTACCGCCGAGGTGATCGCCGTGCCGGCCGAGGACTGGGAGGATGACCGCACCTTCGACGCCGTGCTGCTGGACGCCCCCTGCACCGCCACAGGCACCTTCCGCCGCAACCCCGAAGTCCTGCGCGCCACCAAGCCGGCCGAGGTCGCCAAACTGGCCGATGTCCAGCACCGGCTGCTCGACGCCGCCGCCGAACGGGTCAAGCCGGGCGGCCGTCTGGTCTATTGCACCTGTTCGCTGGAGCGCGAGGAGGGCGAGACCCAGGTCATCGCCTTCCTGCGCCGCAACCCCGGTTTCCGCACTGTCGCGGCGGACCCTGCGGCCCTGGGCGCCCCGCCCGAGGCCCTGACGCCCGAAGGCTGGCTGCGCATCCTGCCGTCCATGTGGCCCGAACACGGTGGCCTGGACGGCTTCTTCGCCGCCAAGCTGGAACGGATCGCCTAGGGTTTTCGAGACGCGCGGTTCGACGCGGACAGGGTGTCGGCGGATTTGCGCAGTTCGGCGTAATCCCGCTCGATCCTCGCTTTTTCCTGCGCCTTCCGCTCGGCGTCGAAGGCCTTGTAGGCCGCCTTGGCGTAGCGGTCGGCGTCGTCTCGGGACACGCGCCCGCCGTCGGTAAGTACGACGCGGCCCAGCCCTTTCAACTGCGCATCCAGCAGGGCCGCCGCCTCGGCCATGGTCGTCAGACGGCTGGTCTCCAGCTGATCCTCGAAGATGGTCAGCAACAGGTCGGTCAGCCGGTTCAACTCCCGCACCTCGCCCGGCGCCAGGAAGTTCTTGGCCACGGTCGCATCGGCCGCGCCGATCCGTTCGCCCTTCCAGGTCTGCAAGCCCATGTCGGCCGCCGCCGGGTCTGCGCGCGCCACCAGCACCTCGGCGGGCGTCTGGCTTGTCACGGCGAAGCAGAGCTTGGCCTGGGTATTGCGATAGAAGGTTCGCCAAGCGTCCGACTTGGGGTCATAATCCTGGCACAGGCTGCAGATGCGTCGGATTTCCGCATAGAGATTCGCTTCCTCGCTGCGAATGTCGCGGATGATGTCGCGCAGTTCGCGGATGCGATCCTGCTCGCCACCAGCCTTCATCCGCTCGGCGTCGACGACGAAGCCGCGCGTGGCGAAGCGGATCAACACCGCCGTCGCCCAGCGACGAAACAGGGTCGCCTGCGCCGAACTGACCCGGTAGCCGACCGAGATCACCATATCGAGGCTGTAGGCCCTGACCATGCGATCTGCCGGCCCCTTAATTTGCATAAAATGCAAATCGGCGGCCTCGCCCAATTCGCCCTCTTCCAGAATGGCGGCGATGTGGCGCGAAATCACGGAGACGTCGCGGCCGAATAGGCCCGCGATCTGGGCCTGGCTCATCCACAGGGCGTCGCCGTCGAAGCGGATCTCGACCCGCGCCCCGTCATGGGCGCCATAGATCAGGAAGCGGTCGCCGGACCCGTCCTCGAACACTCGGACCGGTTCCGCGGCGGACAGGTCTTCCATCGACATCGGGGCTTCCAGGGTGGATTTGGCGTGAACAAGAGTAGAACACGGCGGATCGTCTTCGCCAAGCCGGTTGCTCGACCCGCCTCGCCGCCTTATCCCGTGGCCATGGCCCTCACCCCCCTGATCTGCCCGTCCATCCTCGCCAGCGATTTCGCGCGGCTGGGAGAAGAGGTCCGCGCGCTGGAAGCCGCGGGCGCCGACTGGATCCATGTCGATGTGATGGACGGTCATTTCGTGCCGAACATCACCCTGGGTCCGGACATCGTGAAGGCGATCCGTCCGCACACCAGCCTGCCGTTCGACGTGCACCTGATGGTGGCGCCGGTCGATCCCTGGCTGGAAGCCTACCGTGACGCCGGGGCCGACCTGCTGACCGTCCATCCCGAAAGCGGGCCGCACCTGCACCGCACCCTGGGCCGCATCCGCCAGCTGGGGGCCAAGGCCGGGGTGGTGTTCAATCCGGCCACCCCCCTGTCGATCCTCGAAGAGGTGGTCGATCTGGTGGACCTGGTGCTGATCATGTCGGTCAATCCCGGCTTCGGCGGACAGAAATTCATCGACAGTTCGCTGCGCAAGATCGCCGGCGCCCGCGCCATTCTGGACCGCGCCGGATCGACGGCCCATCTACAGGTGGACGGGGGCGTGACCTCGGCCAATGCGGCGGCCTGCGTCGCGGCCGGGGCCGACGCCCTGGTCGCCGGCTCCTTCGTGTTCAAGGGCGACTATGCGACCAATATCGCCGCCCTGAAGGCCGTCCCGGCCGCCGCGTGAGCCCGATCAGTCCCTTCGCCCCGCGCGGCGCCGAAGCCACGCCCGACGTGGCCTCGGGTCAGATCCCCGGCTTGGCCGGCGCGCCGGTGCGAACCCCGGTGCGGTCGGGCGAGACGGCGACCGGACCGGGCCTGTGGCCGGCCATCGCCGGACGCCTGGTCACCCGTCAACTGTGGATCGAGCTGTACGGCCTGCCGGGTTACAGCCTGACGCTAAGCCCGTTCCTGGGCGGGGGCAAGGTCACGGCCTTCGCGGCCACGCCCCGCGATTTCCGGCCCCACGATCCCGCGCCGGGCAAGAATCTGCTGGTCGGTCGTTTCGTTCTGGCTGGCGCCTCGATGGAGGTCGAGGCGCCGGCGGATCCGTGGAACCGCCCCAGCCCGTCACGACCCTTCGCCGTAGAACTCCATGCCTTCAACTGGCTGCCGGCCTTGATGGCCCAGGGAGAGCGGGGCGCGCGCGAGGCCTTGCGTCTGACGCTCGCCTGGGCGGACACTTTCGCGCGTTGGTCGCCCTTCGCCTGGGGTCCCGAAATTCTGCCGCGCCGGGTGATCAACCTGGCCTGCGCCGCCCGCAAGATGGGCGCGGTGGCGACCGAGGCCGAACGGCTGAAACTGGCCGACAGCCTGGCGCGCCAGACCCGACAGCTGCTGCGCCCGCCCGGCGGTCTGGCGACCCGGGCCGAACGGTTGACGGCGGCGGCTGTCGGCGGCTGCGTTCTGGCCGGGGCGCCGGGTCAGGCCTTGCGGCGGCGCGCCCTAGGCGGCCTGACGAACGCCTTGAAGACCACGGTCCTGGACGACGGCGGCCATGCGTCACGCAGTCCCGAGGCCGGGTTGGAGCTGTTGCTCGACCTGCTGACCCTGGACGACGCCCTGGCCCAGCTGTCCGAGCCGACGCCAGACGCCGTGTCGGGCGCCATCGCCCGTCTGACCCAAGGCCTGCGGCTTCTGACCCTGCCCGACGGCCGCCTGGCCAGTTTCCAGGGCGGGGGACCGTCCACCGTCGCCCGTGTCGCCGCCGCTCGCGCCCATGACGAGACCGCCACGACCAAGGGCGATCCCGCTCATCCGCCGACCGGAACCGTCGCCGGCCTGACGCGGATCGCCAGCCCCTTGCTGGCCATCATCGCCGACGCCGCCTCGCCGGCCGGGGGCGCCTGGGGGGCGTCCGCCTGCGCCCAGCCGATGGCGCTGGAGATCGCCTGCGGCAAGGATCGTTTGGTGACCGGCTCCGGCTGGACCCCGCGGGCGACGGATCGTCAGGCCCTGCGGCTGACGCCCGGCCATTCGACCCTGACCCTGGGCGAGCGGTCGCTGAACGAGCCGCTGGGCGGCTGGAAGGGCGAGCTGCTGGGTCCACGCCTGGTCGGGCCGCCCATCCATGTCACCACCGATCAGCGCGACGGCGACGGCGCCGTCTGGCTGGACATGGAGCATGACGGCTGGAACGAGGCCTTCGGCCTGAACCACCAGCGCCGCCTCTATCTGGACCAGCGGATGGACGAACTGCGCGCTGAGGAGAAGCTGTTCCCGACGCCGGGCCGCAAGGAGATGATCCGCCAGATCGCGGCCCCCTACGCCATCCGCTTCCATCTGGAGCCTGGAGTTCAGGCCTCGCTGGCGCGGGACCGTCGCTCGATCCTGTTGCGCGGCGCCTCGGGCCGGGGCTGGTGGTTCCGCACCGACGGCCCCGACGTGGCCATCGAACCCAGCGTCCATATCGACGCCGGCCTGACCCGCCGCTCGCTGCAGATCGTGGTGCGCGGCTCGGCCCGCACCGACAGCGAGAGCCGGATCCGCTGGAAGCTGAGCCCGGCGGGCGCGAGCGGCGATCCGACGTGACCGACGCCGGCCGCCTGTGGATCGTGCGCGGTCTGCATACGGCCATCTATATCGTCATGTCCGTGGCCTCTTTCGCCGTCCTCTACGCTGGGATTTCGGGGCGAAGCGGGCCGTGGCTTTACGTCGCCCTGACCCTGGTGGCCATTGAGGTCGTGGTCTTCGTCGGCTGCGGCCTGAAGTGTCCTCTGACCGCCGTCGCCGTCCGCTACGGCGCCCGCCCGGACGGTCCTTATGACACCTTCTTTCCCGAGCGATGCACGCGTCACACCTTTCGGGTATTCGGTCCGCTGATCACGCTTGGGCTGGTCCTCAACGCGCTTCGCTGGTTCGGCCTGCTCTGATCCGTCCGCATACGGGGTGACGCACAAGCGCCCCGGTGCTAGACGCCGCGCCATCCTCCCCCAGCCTTTACGGACGCCGCCATGCCCGCCGCTCCCGACTTCCCGCCCGCCCCCGACCGGGTCAAGCCGCAACGCGCCCTAATCTCCCTGTCCGACAAGGCCGGACTGGAAGACGCCGCCCGCACCCTGAACGACCTGGGCGTCGAACTGGTCTCGACCGGCGGCACCCGCGCGGCGATCGCCAAACTGGGCCTGCCGGTCAAGGACGTGGCCGACCTGACCGGCTTCCCCGAGATGATGGACGGTCGGGTCAAGACCCTGCACCCCGTCGTCCACGGCGGCCTGCTGGGCGTGCGCGACGCCGCCGACCACGCCCAGTCAATGATCGACCACGGCATCGGCGCCATCGATATCGTCTGGATCGACCTCTATCCGTTCGAATCCACTGTTGCTGCGGGCGGCTCGTTCGAGGCGGCGGTCGAGAATATCGACATCGGCGGTCCGGCCATGATCCGTTCGGGCTCGAAGAACCACGGCTATGTCGCCGTCGCCGTCGACGGCGAGTCCATCGGCTTGATCCTCGAGGCGTTGAAGGCGGAGGGTTCGACCGATCTGGCCCTGCGCAAGCGGCTGGCCGCGCGCGCCTTCGCCCGCACCGCCGCCTATGACGCCGCCGTCTCCGGCTGGTTCGCAAGCCAGGTCGAGGACGCCGCCCCGGCCCGCAAGTCCATCGCCGGTTCTCTGGCCCAGACCCTGCGCTACGGCGAGAACCCGCACCAGACCGGCGCCTTCTACCGCACGGGCGAGGCCCGTCCCGGCGTGGCCCATGCGACCCAGATCCAGGGCAAGGAGCTGGGCTACAACAATATCGCCGACGCCGACGCCGCCTATGAGCTGGTCGCGGAGTTCGAGGCCCCGGCCGTGGTCATCGTCAAACACGCCAACCCCTGCGGCGTCGCGGTCGGCAAGGATCTGTCGGAAGCCTACGCCCGTGCGCTGGAATGCGACGCCGTCTCGGCCTTTGGCGGCGTGATCGCGGTCAACCGCCCGCTGAACGGCGACGACGCCCGCGCCATCACCGGCATCTTCACCGAGGTGGTCATCGCCCCCGGCGCGGATGATGAGGCCAAGGCAGTCTTCGCCGCCAAGAAGAACCTGCGCCTGCTGATCACCGACGGCCTGCCCGATCCGCACGGGCCGGGCGAGGTGTTCCGCTCGGTCGCCGGCGGCTTCCTGGTCCAGAGCCGCGACCGATCGCTGATCAAGCCCGAAGACCTGAAGATCGTCACGCGCCGCCAGCCGACGCCGACCGAGATCCAGGACATGCTGTTCGCCTTCACCGTGGCCAAACACGTCAAGTCCAACGCCATCGTCTACGCCAAGGACGGCCAGACCGCCGGCATCGGCGCCGGCCAGATGAACCGTCGCGACAGCGCCCGCATCGCCGCGATCCGCGCCAAGGAGGCCGGCGAGGCCAAGGGACTGGCCCATTCCCTGGCCCAGGGTTCGGCCTGCGCCTCGGAAGCCTTCTTCCCCTTCGCCGACGGCCTGCTGGAAGCCGTCGCGGCCGGCGCCACCGCGGTGATCCAGCCCGGCGGCTCGATGCGCGACGCCGAGGTCATCGCCGCCGCCGACGAGCAGGGCATCGCCATGGCCTTCACCGGGGTGCGGGTCTTCCGGCACTGAGGATCGACCCCGGATGATCCTTATCGAGGACGCCGACCCCGACCATGCCGACGCCAAAGTCCTGATCGCCGCCCTGTCCCAGCGACTGGCGGCGATCACGGGCTCCAGCGGCCAGGCCTCGTTCGACGAGGACGATGTTCGGGGGGGCGGGCGCCGCCTTCCTGCTGGCGCGGGACGAGCAGGGGCGGGCCATAGGCTGCGGCGCCTTGCGTCCGCTCCAGCCGGGCGTCGCCGAAATCAAACGCATGTACGCGGCGGTCGCCGGACAGGGCGTGGGTTCGGTCGTGCTCGCGGCTCTGGAGGCGAAGGCGAAAAGCCTCGGCTACGACGAAATCCGTCTGGAAACGCGCCGCGTCAACACGGTGGCCGTGGGCTTCTATCTCCGCGCCGGCTATCGCGAAATTCCGCCCTATGGCCGCTATGTCGGCCGACCGGAGGCTGTCTGTTTCGCCAAACCAATCGGATCGACTTCCGCCTAAGTTGACTGGACGCCCCCGGCGCGCCGTGATGGTCTGCGGCACCCCGTTTCTGGAGCCGTCCCATGACCACCCTGATCCGTCCCGAAGGCCAGACCCCCGATGATCTGAAGCTGAGCCGCAGGGCGGTGGGCGCCCTGGGGGGGCTGCTCTTCTCGGGCTATGCGGTCGCGGCCCTGGCCAAGGAGGCCCGACCCATCACCACCGACGCCGCCGGGCTCGAGACCGCCGAGGTGACCTATCCGGCGCCGGACGGGTTCGAACTGCCGGCCTATGTGGCGCGGCCGGCGGGCGAGGGGCCTTTTCCAGTCGTGGTGGTGGTGTCCGAGATCTTCGGCGTCCACGACTATATCAAGGACATCTGCCGTCGCCTGGCCAAGCAGGGCTACGCCGCCATCGCCCCGGCCTTCTTCAACCGGGTCGAGGATCCGGCGCCCCTGTCCGACATGGGCCGGATCATGCAGATCGTCGGGGCGGCCGACTATGAGCAGGTGATGGGCGATCTGTCGGCGACCCTGGACTGGGCCAGTCAGCAGCTGTGGGCGCGGGACGGCAAGGTCGGGATCACCGGCTTCTGCTGGGGCGGCAAGGTGGTGTGGCAGGCGGCGGCGCGCTTCGCCGTCATCGGCGCCGGCGTGGCCTGGTACGGCCGTCTGGCGCCGGCCCCCGACGCGACGCCGGTGCAAGTTTCATCCGGCCAGCCGTGGCCGGTCGATCTGGCCGATGACCTGAAGGCGCCCGTCCTGGGTCTGTACGGCGGCCAGGACCAGGGCATCCCCCTGGCCAGTGTCGAGCGGATGCGCGAGGCCCTGGCGCGAGCGGGCCAGACCGACAGCCGGATCATCGTCTATCCGGACGCGCCGCACGGCTTCCACGCCGACTACCGCGCCAGCTACGCCGAGGCGGACGCCCGGGACGCATGGGCGAAACTTCTGGCCCACCTCGACAAAGCGTTAAGGAGTTGAATTGCTACTGATGTGACGCATTGCGGAGGGCTCTGCGTCAGGGAGGGTGACATGGGCGGTTTGCGGTTAAGCCGGGCGGTTCTGCTGGGTGTAGGCCTGTTGTTTCTTCCCCTTGCGGCCTGTGGGGGCGGGGGAGGCGGCGGCGGGGGCGTCGTAACGCCCGTCGTGCCGCCACCACCGCCGCCTCCTCCTCCGCCGCCTCCTCCTCCGCCGCCGCCTCCTCCGCCCCCTCCGCCGCCGCCGCCCCCTTCGGTGTCCTCCACCGAGTATCTGCGGAACTACGGCCTGGCCAATATGAAGGCCGAGGTCGGGTGGCAGACCGGCGCCACCGGAAACGGCGTCACGGTCGCTGTGGTGGATTCCGGCGTCAGCAACAGCCAGGCCGATCTGGTCGGGCGGATTTCCACCGCCTCGACCGACGTGGTTCCGGGCCGCAACACCCCCTATGTCGCGAACGACAGCCACGGAACCCTGGTGTCGGGGGTGATCGCCTCGAACTTCAACGGACTGGGTTCGGTCGGCGTGGCCTATGAATCGACCATACTGTCGATCCGCACCGACATCTCCGACTGTAAAGATGAGGACGACGACGTCTGTTTCAGCAGTTCAGACCTGGTCCGGGCACTGGACTTCGCCGTGGCCAACGGGGTTAAGATCATCAACATGTCCCTGGGCGGCGACGGTCGGCTGGGCTCCGCCTTCGAGGCGGCCCTGTTGCGCGCGGTCGATTCCGGGGCGGTCATCGTCGCCTCGTCGGGCAATGACGGCGAGGCCAATCCCGGCTGGCCTGCGCAATATGCGGTGGATCCCCGGTTCTCCGGCTCTGTCATCGCCGTCGGTTCGCACGGCGAGACCAATGTCATGTCCAGCTTTTCGAACCGCGCGGGGGCCACGGCCGCCGCCTATATTTCCGCGCCGGGCGAGGACGTCATCACGGGCTGCGACGGGACCCGCTGCTGGCGGATCAACGGCACCTCCTTCTCGGCGCCCCATGTCTCGGGCGCCCTGGCCCTGCTGATGGACGCCTTCCCCAATCTTTCGGCGCGTCAGGCCCTGGCCATCCTTCTCGACACGGCGCGCGACGCCGGGGACGCAGGGACCGACATCGTCTACGGCCGGGGCTTGCTGGACTTGGCCAACGCCTTCCGGCCGGTGGGAACGAGCTCGACCCCGATGGCCGACGGAGGCTCCATCGTCGCCGAGACCGAGCCGGGCAGTTTCGTCGGCCCCGCCTTCGGCGACGCCTTCTCGCGCCAGACCGCCCTGGGGACCGTCCTGTTCGACGGTTATGACCGGATGTTCGCGGTCCAGCTGGGCGGGGCCTATCCGACCGCGCCCAGCCGCTCGTACCAGGCCGCCCCGTTCGAGCCGAGCCGGACGGCGACGACCCGGCTGGCCCTGCCGAACGGGGGCCGCCTGAATCTGACGGCGTCCGAGCCGGTCGAGACGCCCGAGCCCATCGCTGCGCGTTATGACCTGACCGACGCGCCCTGGCTGGGCGACGAACCCCGTCAGGAGGCCATGCTGGACCTGGAGATGGGCCGGCTGAGCTTCGCCACATGGCAGGGTCGAGGCGGGGCGCGGTCGCCCTTCGACGCGGCCGGCGACGGTTTCGCCGCCCTGGCCCAGGCGGATCATGCGGCGCGCGGCGCCCTGCGGTTCGGGTCGCTGACCCTTGCGGCCGAGAGCGGGGGCGGGGACCGGCGTATGCCGCTGAGGCGGGTCGAGGCGGAGGCGTCAAGCTACAGCCGCGCCACCCTGGCCTGGCGCGGCGCAGAAGGCGGCCTGTCGGTCAGCATCGGCGGCCTGGACGAGCGTCTGGGGCCCTTGGGGGCCTTCCTGCCCGGCGGATCGGACTTCGCCCTGCCGTCGCGCACCCGCTTCTATGCGGTGGGCGGCGACTGGACCCTGAGGCCCGGCCTGGCCCTGATCGGCGAGGCCGGCGTCGGCTCGACCCGGAGCGAGGGCCGGTTCCTGTCGATGGACCAGGCCGCGATCAGTTCGAACTGGCGTCTGGGCCTGCTGACAGGGTGTTCGGCGCTCTGCGACCGGATCAGCTTCACCCTGTCGCAGCCGCTGCGGATCGAAAGCGGCGCCTTCTCGGCCTGGCTGGCGGATGTGCCGGTCGAGTATTTCGACCCCCTGACCTATTCGCGCCGCAGTTTCTCGGCCACGCCGAGCGGCCGCCAGATCGATTTCATCCTGGGCGGCGAGCGGAGTCTGTGGGACGGCTCAAACCTGACGATCCAGGCCGTGGCCAGCCGTCAGCCGCGCCATGTTGCGGACGCCGCGCCGGAATTCGCCTTGATCGGCGGATGGCGGCGGAGGTTCTGAGGGGGAGTGACTGGTGAATGGTGAGTCGTGAGCAAGAGGTGAGCGGCTTGCGGAGACACCGCAGCTCACTACTCACCCCTCACCAATCACGTCCTCACATCAGGCCTTGCCGTCGAAGGTCTGGCCTTCGGGCGCGGGGGCTGCGCCATAGGGGTTGGCGCCCTGCGCGCCCGAGCCCTTGGCCGCGACCACGACCATGGCCGGGCGGATGGTGCGGCCGAACAGTTCGAAACCGGACTGCATGGTCTGGAGCACGGCGCCGCCGGGAACCGTGTCCGACGGCTGTTCGATCATGGCCTGGTGCAGATGGGGGTTGAAGGCCTCGCCGGCCTCGGGCGCGACGCGCTTCAGTCCATTGGTCTCGAACGCCTGCAGCAGGGCCTTCTGGGTCATTTCCAGACCGGTCACGAGGGCCACGGTCGGGCCGTCCGTGTCCTTGGGCGCCGCCATCAGGGCGCGCTCCAGATTGTCGGCCACGCCCAGCAGATCCTTGGCGAAGCGCTGGATGGCGAAGGCGCGGGCGTCGTTCTGCTGCGTCTCGGCGCGGCGCTTCAGGTTCTCCATCTCGGCGGCGACGCGCAGGGCGCGGTCCTTCCACTCGTCGCGCTCGGCGATGACGGCGTCCAGCGGCGCGAGATTGTCCGAGGGATCGGCGTCCAGGCCGTGTTCGGCGTTGGTTTCCGCCATGTCGGCGTCCAGTTCGTTGAAGTCGTCGTTAAGGGGCTTGTCGCTCACTTGTCGTTCCCGTCCAGCATCCGGCCCAGCACCCGGGCGGTATAGTCCACCAACGGGATGACACGGGCGTAGTTCAATCTTGCGGGGCCTATGACGCCGATGGCGCCCAGGACCCGCTGTCGGCCGCTCATATAGGGCGCCGCGATCACGGCGGAACCCGAAAGTGAAAACAACCGCGTTTCGGCGCCGATGAAAATCCGCACGCCTTGCGCCGCATCCACCCCGTCCAGCAGGCCGATCAGTTGTTCCTTCTGCTCCAGGTCGTCGAACAGGACCCGCACCCGCTCCAGATCCGCCAGCCCCTCGCCGTCCTGCAACAGATTGGCGCGGCCGCGCACGATCAGGGCGCGCTCGCGGTCCGGGCCGCCGGACCAGGCGGCGAATCCGTCCTCGACCAGGCGGGCGGCGGTCTGGTCCAGTTCGCGCCGGGCGATCTCCAGTTCCTGGGTCATCTCGCGCTTGGCGTCGGCGAAGGGCCGGCCGCGCAGGCGGGCGTTGAGGAAGTTGGAGGCCTCCACCAGGGTGGAGGGCGTGACTCCCGCCGCCAGGGTCATGATCCGGTTCTCGACCGTGCCGTCGTCGGCGACGATGACCGCCAGGGCCTGATCCCCGCCCAGGGCGACGAACTCCACGTGTTTGACGCCGGACTCGCGCACCGGGCTGGACACCACGCCCGCGCCGCCCGCCAGGCCCGACAACAGGTTCGACGCCTCGTCCAGAGCGGATTCGAAGTTGCGGCCGCGCCCGGCCAGCCGGCCGTCGATCTCGCGCCGCTCCTCCTTCGTCAGGTCGCCGACCTCCAGCAGGCCGTCGACGAACAGGCGCAGGCCCGCATGGGTCGGGATCCGCCCCGCCGATGTATGGGGCGCAGCCAGCAGCCCGGCCAGGGTCAGGTCCTGCATCGTATTGCGGATCGAGGCCGGCGACAGGGCGATCCCGCCCAGCGACAGGGTGCGCGATCCCACCGGCTCGCCCGTCTCCAGATAGGATTCGACGATGCGCCGGAAGATGTCGCGTGCGCGCGCATCCAGACCCGCCAGCCCCGCAAAGGACTGGGCGCCGTCGAAGGGCGGGGTTTTGGGGGCATACAGGCTCACGGTTTCAGGATAAGCACCGCAGCCCCCGCTTCCAAGGACTCATCTCAATGCGCCATTCGCAACGCACCGACGATCAACTGCGTCCCGTGACCATCGAGACCGGCGTCAACCGCTACGCCGAGGGCTCGTGCCTGATCACCTTCGGCCATACCAAGGTCCTGGTGACGGCCTCGGTCGAGGAGACCATCCCCGGCTGGATGCGCGGCAAGGGCCAGGGCTGGGTCACGGCCGAATACGGCATGCTGCCCCGCGCCACCCACACCCGCGGCCGCCGCGAGGCCGCCGCCGGCAAACAGACGGGCCGGACGCAGGAGATCCAGCGCCTGATCGGCCGCTCGCTACGCGCCGTCGTCGATCTAAAGGCCCTGGGCGAACGTCAGGTGGTGCTGGACTGCGACGTCATCCAGGCCGACGGCGGCACCCGCACCGCCTCCATCACCGGCGCCTGGGTCGCCATGGCCTCGGCCCTCAACTATCTGCGCGACGAGGGCGTGCTGAAGTCCGACCCGATCCTGGACCAGGTGGCGGCCGTCTCGTGCGGCGTCTGCGACGGCGTGCCGGTGCTGGACCTGGACTACGAAGAGGATTCCGAGGCCGAGGCCGATTCCAACTTCGTCCTGACCGGCGCGGGCCAGATCGTCGAGGTCCAGGCCACCGGCGAGAAGCGCGGCTTCTCCCGCGCCGAGTTCGACCGGCTGTTCTCCCTAGCCGAAATAGGCTGCACCGAACTGTTCGCCCTGCAAAAGGCCGCGCTGGAGGCGGTGCGCCGATAGGGGCTTTCGCGCGTTAAGGGGACGGTTCATCGTCTGGGTGATCCGTCCCTGCCCGGAGATGCCGATGCGCCGCCCCCTGTTCATCAGTTCCGCCTCAGCCGCCGTTCTGGCCTTCGCCCTGACGGTCGCGGCCTGTCAGCCCGGAAGCGACGCCCCCAACGCCTCTTCCTCTGGCGCCTCTTCCTCTGACGCCTCTTCCTCTGGGACCGTTTCGTCGGCGGTCCCCAGCCCCGCCGCTCCTGGCCCCGCCCCGGCCGGGACCCCCGCAGCGCCGACGCCGGCGCCGTCGGAAGACACTCAGGCCCGGATTCCGGAAGGACCGGACATGAGGCCCGAGCGGATTCCCGCCAGTGAAATCCCCTGTCGTGAGCAGATCGGCGAGGCGGCGTCCGCGCGCCTGGTGGAACGCTGCATCCAGGTCAGCCCTGCGACCCACCCGCCCTGCAACGCCGCCAACCCCTGCGACCTGATCCAGGGCGAGATCGACCGGTCCTGCAAATTGTGGGCGCGCGACGGCGATCCGCCGGCGGCGTGCCGGTCTTAGGACAGGCCGCCATGAAAAAGGCCCCGCCGTCGCCGGCGGGGCCTTCTCATTCAGCCGTGTGGCTCGGTCCTAGTCGCGACGACGACGACCGCGATCACCACCGCGATCACCGCCGCCTTCGCGCTTGGGACGGCCGCCGGTGTCGTCCGACAGGGGCTCTTCGCCGCGCTCGGCGCGTTCGGCGTTGATCTTGTCGGTCAGGTCTTCGCCCGTGGTCTGATCGACGACCTTCATCGACAGCTTGGTCTTGCCGCGATCGTCGAAGCCCAGGAACTTGACCTTGACCTCCTGGCCTTCCGACAGGACGTCGGCCGGGTTGGCGACGCGTTCCAGAGCGATCTGGGACACGTGGACCAGGCCGTCCTTGGCCCCGAAGAAGTTCACGAAGGCGCCGAAATCGACGACCTTGACGACCTTGCCGGAGTAGATGGTTCCGACTTCCGGTTCCGAGGCGATGGACTGGATCCAGGCCTTGGCGGCGTCGATCTTCTCCTGGTCGTTGGCGGCGACCTTGATGGTGCCGTCGTCGCCGATGTCGATCTTGGCGCCGGTCTTCTCGACGATCTCGCGGATCACCTTGCCGCCCGAACCGATCACTTCACGGATCTTGTCGACCGCGATCTTGATGGTTTCGATCTTCGGCGCATGCTCGCCCAGTTCGGCGCGCGGCGCATCCATGGCCTTGGACATCTCGTCCAGGATGTGGAGGCGACCGGCCGAGGCCTGGGTCAGGGCCTGTTTCATGATCTCCTTGGTGATCCCGGCGACCTTGATGTCCATCTGAAGGCTGGTGATGCCTTCCGAGGTGCCGGCGACCTTGAAGTCCATGTCGCCCAGGTGATCTTCGTCACCCAGGATGTCCGACAGGATGGCGAACTCGCCCGACGGCTCTAGGATCAGGCCCATGGCGATGCCCGAGACCGGACGGATCAGCGGCACGCCGGCGTCCATCAGGGCCAGCGACGAACCGCAGACCGTGGCCATCGAGGACGAGCCGTTCGACTCGGTGATCTCGGAGACCAGGCGGATGGTGTAGGGGAAGTCTTCCTTCGACGGCAGCATCGGACGGATCGCGCGCCAGGCCAGCTTGCCGTGACCGATTTCGCGACGGCCGGGCGAACCCATGCGGCCGGCTTCACCCACCGAATAGGGGGGGAAGTTGTAGTGCAGCAGGAAGCTTTCCTTGTAGGTGCCCTGCAGGCTGTCGATGTACTGCTCGTCCTCGCCGGTGCCCAGGGTGGCGACGACCAGGGCCTGGGTTTCCCCACGCGTGAACAGGGCCGAACCGTGGGTGCGCGGCAGGACGCCGACTTCCGACACGATGGCGCGGACCTTGTCGAGGGCGCGGCCGTCGACGCGGTGGGCGTTCTCGATGATGTCGCGACGCAGGACGTCGGCTTCACATTCCTTGAAGGCGGCCGCGAACTTGGAGCTGTCGACGCCCTCGGGGTTCTCGTCGGTCTTCACCAGGGCGGCGGCGGCGGTCTTCTTGGCCGCATCGACGCCCGAGCGACGGTCGTACTTGCCGGGGTGGGTGTAGGCGGCCTTGATGTCCTCGCCGACCAGCTTCTTGATCGAGGTGACGACGTCGGAGTGGTCTTCGGCCTGGAAGTCGAAGGGCTCCTTGGCGGCGTGTTCGGCCAGATCGATGATGGCGTCGATCACCGGCTGCATGCCGGCGTGCGCGAACATCAGCGCCTCGAGCATCTTCTCTTCCGACAGCTCCTTGGCTTCGGATTCGACCATCATCAGGGCGTCTTGCGTGCCGGCGACCACGAGGTCCAGGTCAGAGCCCGGGATCTGGTCGACCGTCGGGTTCAGAACCAGTTCGCCGTCGATCAGGCCGACGCGCGCGGCGCCGATGGGGCCCATGAAGGGCACGCCCGAGATGGTCAGGGCGGCCGAGGCGGCGACCATGCCCAGCACGTCCGGATCGTTTTCCATGTCGTGCTGCAGCACGGTGATGACGACCTGGGTCTCGTTCTTGAAGCCCTTGACGAACAGGGGGCGGATCGGACGGTCGATCAGGCGGGAAACCAGGGTTTCCTTCTCGCTGGGACGGCCTTCACGCTTGAAGTAGCCACCCGGAATCTTGCCGGCGGCGAAGGTCTTTTCCTGGTAGTTGACGGTCAGGGGGAAGAAATCCAGACCCGGCTTGGGCGAACGGCCATAGACGACGGTGGCCAGAACCACGGTCTCGCCGTAGGTCGCCAGCACGGCGCCGTCGGCCTGGCGGGCGATGCGGCCCGTTTCCAGGGTCAGCGGGCGTCCGGCCCACTCGATCGTCTTGCGTTTGATATCGAACATATTTCGTCTTTCGTATCCCGGACGGCGTATTCCGTGCGGGGTCCCATCATTGGGGGCGGATGCGTCGGCGTTCAGTCCTTCGATCCAGAGGTCGCCGCGCCATCGCGGTCGACCGGGAGAGGACCGGCATGGCCCTCGCAACTGCGCCGTAAGTCCTGCGGCGCACAGGTCGTCTCTAGTCGCACAACGAGGCGCGGACGTGACCGCCCGCGCCTCGAAAGCTTATTCTACACTGATCCGACGCCTTAGCGGCGCAGGCCCAGCTTGGCGATGAGCGCCTGGTAGCGACCGGCGTCGACCTTGTTCAGGTGGTCGAGCAGGCGGCGACGTTGCGACACCATCTTCAGAAGGCCACGACGCGAGTGGTTGTCCTTCTTGTGGGTCTTGAAGTGTTCGGTCAGGTTGGAGATGCGTTCCGACAGGATCGCGACCTGAACCTCGGCCGAGCCGGTGTCGCCAGCGGTGCGGGCGTTATCGGCGATGATCTCGTGCTTGCGTTCAGCAGTAACCGACATCGAAGAGTCCTTTCTTGGCCTATCGCGCTTCGCGCTACTTGAGGCCGTGGGGTCTCGGCCCTTGCCGGATGGCGCGGGCCTAGAGGTTGAAAACGCGGTCGGGTTCTAACCGGCCGGCCCGCAACTGACAGAGGGCGACGAGGGTCTGGCCCTGAAAGGCTGAAACCGTTCGCGAACCGCCGGCAAGGCGATCCTTGAGGGTTTCCACCTGACGGGGGAGCAGAACGATCGGGCGTCCCTGCCGAAGCGAGAAGGCGTCCTGATCCGTCACGGCCAGCTCCGGGATGTCGTCCAGGGCGGTCGCAACGGGAAGCAAGCCTTCCGAGGCGGCGCCCCTATGCACCAAATCCTCGAGAAAATCCAGCGTCACGGCGTTTTCGGTATGAAACGGTCCCACCCGCTCGCGCCGCAGGGCCGAAACATGCCCCTCTGCGCCCAGGACGGCCGCCAGATCGCGCGCCAGCGACCGGACATAGACGCCCTTGCCGGTGCGGATGGTCAGTTCGACATGGTCGGCGTCCGGGGCGTCGGTGACCTCGGCCGAATGGATGGTGACGCGGCGGGACTGAAGCTCGAACTCGACCCCGTCGCGGGCCAGGTCATAGGCGCGGGCGCCGTCCACCTTGATGGCTGAGAAACGGGGCGGGGTCTGGTCGATCTCTCCGACGAAGGCGGGCAGGGCGGCCTTTACCGCCTCGACCGAGGGGCGGACGTCCGAGCGGCCGATGATCTCGCCCTCGCGGTCCACGCTGTCGGTCGATACGCCCCAGTTGATGGTGAAGCGATAGACCTTCTGCGCCTCCATCATCATCGGCACGGTCTTGGTCGCCTCGCCAAGCGCTATGGGCAGGATGCCGCTGGCCAGCGGATCCAGGGTTCCGGCGTGACCGGCCTTCTGGGCGTTGAACAGGCGGCGAATGCGGCTGACCGCCTCGGTCGAGCCCATCTCGAACGGCTTGTCCAGGCAGACCCAGCCGTCGATCACTTCGCCCTTCTTCTTGCGGGCCATTATGCTGGGCCTATCGCGCTTCGCGCTACTTGAGGCCGGGCCATTAGGCGTCGCCCTCTTCGTCGTCGCGCCGTTCCAGGTCGGCGCGGACGCGGGGGTCTTCGAACAGACGGTCGAGATGGCTGGCGGCGTCGAAGCTTTCGTCGTGGCGGAAGCGCAGGTCCGGCGTGAACTTCATGTCCAGACGCCGGCCCAACTGGCCGCGCAGGAATTTGGCGTGGACGTTCAGCGCCTTGATGATCTCGCTCTCGTGGCCCGTGGTCGGGGCGGCCTCGACGCCGGCGCCCAGGGGTTCGACGAAACAGGTGGCGTGTTTCAGGTCCGGCGACAGGCGGACCTCGGTCACGGTGACAGACACGTCGGCCAGGGCCTCGTCGTGGATGTCCTCCTCACGCAGGATGTCGACCAGGGCGTGACGGATCAGTTCGCCGGCGCGCAACTGGCGTTGGCTCGGACCGGCCGGGCCGGAGGAATTGCGGGTATGCTGTTTGTGGGCCATCGGCCGCTCCTTCTTGTTCGCCCGCCGGGGCTCGGACCCGGCCGGATAAGCGAAAGTCGGGCGGTCTAGGCGCGTGGAGCCGCCCTGTCCAGTTCCGCCGCTCTGACGGACCGCATCACCTCGCCCGAAAACGCCGAGCGCGCCGGGCGGATCGCCACCCCGCCGGCGTTCAGCGCACCGGCCGTCCAGTGGTTGCACAGGTGCAGGATCGAAAAGCTCTCCCGGCTGACGAAGAAGCGGGCGTCGTCGCCGGCGCGAGCGGTCGCGACACGCGGCCCCCCGTCTGCGAGGTCGAGCGAGGACTCGATCCGTCCCGCCATTCGATCGAAGGCGCCGGGCGGGAGGCGCAGGGCCGCGCGTCGATCGGCGGCGTGGCGGTCGCGGGGGTCCAGACTCTCCGGGTCCAGCATGACGACGGAGGGATTGCCGGGCCGGAAGAAGGCGCGCGCGCCGTCAGGCAATCGGTCCGAGATCGGACTTTGATCGACATAGAAGGCGGCGTCGCCCCAGCCGATCAGAATCCAGTCGCCGGGCGCCAGGTCCGCGACGGCCTGTCCAAGCGGCCCGCCGCGTCGTTCCAGCGCCGCGCGGGGCACGGCCAGATCGGTGTGGAAGCCGTTGTCGAGCAGATAGACCGTGACCGGCGCGTCGGTGATCGACGGGATGGACGCGCCCGGCCGGGTCCAGGTCAGCAGGGCGGCGACCACGCCGATCAGAACCGCCAGGGGCAGGGCCCATCGCATCGCTGTCTCTCCGAACGCCTCTCCAGCCATGAAGATAGACGACCAGGCGTGGCGGGCGAAAGGGCGCGCCGTCGGCGGAACGGGCTGGATCTAGGAGTCCGTGTCCGCAAACGGCGAGACCGGCGCCGTCTGCCATTCGCCGCGCCAGTCGTAACTCAGCGTCACGCAATGGCGGTAGGTCCCGTCGGCCCAGCGGCCGACCGCCTGTATCGTCAGCGGGCGGGGCGCGCGGATGCGGCTCATCACCAGCCAGACGTCGTTCGCGCCGGGACACAGGGCGCGGGCCAGACCCCGTCCGTCGCCGCTCTGTTCGATGGCATAGAGGTCGCTCTCGTTCGCCCCCTCGGGCAGGACGCGCCGCGCCTCGTTCGGCCCGCCCCGGGTGAAGTCGGCCGAACCGCGCGCGGTGGTCGAGAACAGCCGTTCCACGCTGATCGCCCCGAACAGGCCGCGCCGGACCTGGAGGGTGATCCCCTTGGTCAGGGCCTGGGTGATGCGGTCCGAGGCGTTGTAGGACAGATAGCGGGTGTCGGCGTGCGCGGGCGCGGCCGCCGACAGGGTCAGCAAGGCGATGAGAACGGGAGCGAGGGGCGAGCGCATGTCTCTTCCTTCCCCGGCCATTGCGGCGACTTTAGGCCTCGCCCAGGCAGCGCAGGGCGACTTCCAGATTGCGCAGGCCGTCTTCGCCCGTCACCGCCGGGGTTTCGCCGGTGTGGATGGCGCGGGCGAAGGCCTCCAGCTCCTTCCTCAGCGGTTCGGCCGGCCAGCTGTTCAGCATCCGGGTCGAATAGGAGCCGTCGGGCTGCTGCCCAAAATACTCCGTCACCTGGCGGGTGATCAGGTCGGCGACGATGAATTTGGTCTTGGTGGCGACCTGCAGGGTGCGGGTCTTGTAGGGCGTGACCCAGTTGGTCGTGATGTGGGCGATTACGCCATTGTCGAGCCGGAACTGCAGCAGGGCCGTATCCTCGCGCTCGGCGCGGGTGCGGGCCAGTTGCGGCTGGACCTCGACGATCTCGGATCCGGTCAGGTGGCGGATGATGTCGATGTCATGCACCGCCAGGTCGATGACCACGCCGACCTCGCCCATGCGCGGCGGGAAGGGGCCGACGCGGGTGATCTGGATGGAGATGATCTCGTCGTCGGCGACGGCGCGCTTGACCGTGTCCACCGCCGGATTGAAGCGTTCGACCTGGCCGACCATCAGGACGCGGTCATTGGCCTTGGCGGCGTCGATCATCCGCTGGGCGTCGGCCACGGTGGCGGCGATCGGCTTTTCGACCAGGACGTGGACGCCCTTTTCCAGCAGGGCGACGCCGATTTCGGCATGGAATCGGTTGGGCGTGGCCACGACAGCCGCGTCCAGGCCGGCGTCGACGAAGGCCTGGGCGGTCGTGACCGGCGCCGCCTCATAGGCGGCGGCGACCCCATCGGCGACGACCGCATCCGGGTCGAAGACCGTGGTCAGGTCGAACTCGCGCATCTCGGAGGCGACGCGCGCATGGTTACGGCCCATGACGCCGACGCCGGCGACGCCGAACTTGAGGACGGGGGTGTTCGGCATCAGGCTTGGCCCTTGTAGCTGGCGACGGCGGCGATGACCTTGTCCTGGGTCGCCTCGTCCAGATCGGCGTGCATCGGCAGGCTGAAGACCACGTCCTTCAGACGTTCGGTCACCGGCAGGCCGCCGGCCCCTCGCGGGAAATGCTCATAGGCCGGCTGCAGGTGCAGCGGGATCGGATAATAGACGGCGGTCGGCACGTCATGGGTCTTCAGATGGGCGATCAGGCCGTCGCGGTCGGGGTGTTCGACCGTATATTGCGCCCAGTTGGAGATATTGCCCGCCGGAACGTCGGGAACCTTGGCGACGTGTGGGCGCAGACCCTCATTGTAGCGGGCGGCGATCCGGTTGCGCCACGTGATCTCTTCACCGAACACCTTCAGCTTCTCGATCAGCACGGCGGCCTGGATCGTGTCCAGACGGCTGTTCAGGCCGATCCGCATGTTCAGATATTTGGGGTCGTGATCGAAGACGCGGTCCTTCAGGTCCACCGCCACCGCCTTGCCGTGCACGCGGACGGAATCGATCAGCTGGGCCAGTTCGTGGTCATTGGTCAGCACCGCCCCCCCGTCGCCGTAGCAGCCCAGGGGCTTGGCCGGGAAGAAGCTGGTGGTGGTGATGTCGGCCCATTTCAGCGGGTGCTCCCCGCCGATGGTGCAGCCGAAACCCTGGGCCGAATCCGCGATCAGCTTCAGGCCGTGCCTGTCGCAGATCGCCCTGATCGCCGGATAATCGGCGGGCTGGCCGAACAGGTCGACGGCGATGACCACGCGCGGGGTCAGGCGGCCCTCGGCCTTGATTCCCTCGATGGCGCGCTCCAGCGCGGCCGGGTCCATATTGTAGGTGTCGGCGTCCACATCGACGAAGACCGGCTCGGCGTCGAACCAGGGCACGACCTCGGCGGTGGCGGCGAAGGTGAAGCTGGGCACGAAGACCGCGTCGCCGCGTCCGATTCCCCAGGCCATCAGCGGCAGGGCCAGGGCGTCGGTGCCGTTGGCGCAGCCCAGGGCGTGTTCGGCCCGGCCGAAGGCGGCGAGTTCGGCTTCGAACTGACGGACCTGAGGCCCCATGACCCAGGCGCCGCCGACGACGGCCTCCTGAACGGCGGCCTCGATCTTGCCTGCGAGACGCAGGCGCTGGGCCTGAAGGTCGATGAAGGGGATCATGAACGCGCTCTCCACGAGGATCCGGGGGGATCGGGGGCGGCGGGACGACGGGTCGGGCCGCGAGGGTGGCCGCCGTCCTAGCAAGATCGAACGCGGAGACCAAACCGGGCGGCGTCACTTCGCGTTGCCCATTGCAACGATCATGTTCTAAGCCGACGCCATGTCCGCTTTCGCCGCCGCCAAGACCAAGGTCTCCAACTGGTTGTTTCACCAGGCCCTGCCGTTGTGGGCCGAACAGGGCGTGGACGGCCAGGGGCGGTTCTTCGAACAGCTGGATTTCGAAGGTCGGGCGCGGACCGGACTGCGTCGACGCACCCGGGTTCAGGCGCGTCAGATCTATGTCTTCTGCGAAGCCGCCGCCCTGGGATGGGCGCCGGGGCGCGCGGTGGCCCAGGCCGGTCTGGACCGGATGATCGCCGCCTGTCCCCGCGACGACGGCCTGTGGGTCGCGGCGACCGATGACGCGGGCGCGGTCGTGGACGAGACGCCGGACCTTTATGATCTGGCCTTCGTGCTCTTCGCCCTGGCGGCCGCGCATCGGGTGCTGTGCGACGACCGGGCCCGGCCCCTGGCGCTGGAGACCCTGGGGGCGATCAATCGGTTGATGGCGGCCCCGCACGGCGGCTGGCATGAGGCCCTGCCGCCGAGTCTGCCGCGTCGCCAGAACCCGCACATGCACCTGCTGGAGGCCATGCTGGCCTGGCAGGCGACCGCGCCCGACCCGGTCTTCGGGACGGCGGCGCGCATGGCGCTGGACCTGTGCCGCGACCGTTTCCTGATCGACGGCGCGATCCGCGAATATTTCACCGAGGATTGGCGACCGGATCCGGCCGTCGGGCATATCGTCGAACCCGGCCATTTCGAGGAATGGGCCTGGCTGTTGCGTCAGGCTGAAATCGCCGGTCTCGACGCCGGCCCAGGCCTGGATCAGGCGGCGGAGGCCCTGCATCGCCGCGCCGTCGCCCAGGGGCTCAAGGCCGGCTTCATGATCCGCGAGATGGACGCCGACGGTGCGCCGATCCACGCCGGACGCCGTCTTTGGGCTCAGACGGAGGCTGTCCGCACCGCCCTGACCTTCGGGGACGCCGCCGCCGCAGACCTGATCGAGGCGACCTTCGCCACCCATCTGGCGACGGCCGTTCCCGGCCTGTGGGTCGACAGCTATGAGGCGGACGGGACGTCGTCGGACAAGGCCGCGCCCGCCTCCAGCCTGTATCACCTGATGACCGCCTTTTCCGAACTGCTGAGACACGACGCATGACCGGTTTGCCCGCCGTCTTTCTGGATCGCGACGGAGTCCTGATCGAGGACTCCGGCTATCCCCATCTGCCCGAACACCTGAAACTGATCCCGGGCGCGACGGCGGCGGTGCGGCGGTTGAACCGGCTGGGCTATCTGGCGGTGATCGTCACCAACCAGTCGGGCGTGGCGCGCGGTATGTTCGACGAGGCCCAGATGAACGGGTTCAACGCCCTGCTGGTCAAACGCATGGCCCAGGACGGGGCGGCGATCGGCGCCGTCTACGCCTGCCCCTTCCATCCGGAGGCGCGAGACGAACGCTATCGCCATCCCGACCATCCCGACCGCAAACCCAATCCCGGCATGCTGCTGCGGGCCATAGCCGATCACGACATCGATCCGGCGAAGTCCTTCATGATCGGCGACCAGCCGCGCGACATCGAGGCGGCGCAGCGGGCGGGCGTGTCGGGCTTCCTGTTCCAGGGCGGCGACCTGGACGTCTTCGTGCGTGAACTGATCGGCGCCTGACCATCGCAATTCTTCGTGCGGTGAATTAGTTTCCTCCTTCTTGGTTGAAGGAGCGCCCCGTGACCCTCGTCGCCGCCTATGTCGAACGTCGCTGGAAATCCCCGGACGGTCTGGACCTGTTCGCGCGCGATTATGCGCCGGGGCCCGGCGTCGCGCGTCCGCCGATCATCGCCATTCACGGCCTGACCCGTAACAGCGCCGACTTCGGCGCTCTCGCGCCTTTTCTGGCCCAGAGCGGACGGCGCGTCCTGGCCGTCGATGTGCGCGGGCGCGGCCTGTCGGATCGTGCGTCCGACCCGATGACCTACCGGCCCGATGTCTATGCGAAGGATATGCTGGCCCTGATGGATCAGGCTGCGATCGACCGCGCCGTCTTCGTCGGCACCTCGATGGGCGGGCTGATCACCATGGCCCTGACGGCCCTGAAGCCCCGGGCGGTGGTCGCCGCCATATTGAACGACATCGGTCCCGAGGTGGCGCCCGATGGCCTGGCGCGCATCGCGTCCTACAGCGGCCAGCCCGTCGAGATCGGCTCATGGGCCGATGCGGCGGCCTATGCGAAACGAATCAACGGGGTCGCCTTTCCCCACTATTCCGACGCCGACTGGGACGGGTTCGCGCGGCGCATCTTCCGCCAGCAGCCGGACGGGGAGATCGGGCTGGACTATGATCCGGACATCTCGGTTCCGATCCGGGCGGCGGGGGCCAAGGCTCTGGTTCCCAACCTGTGGCCCATGTTCCGGCGTCTGGCGAAGACCAAGCCGACCCTGCTGGTGCGGGGCGGGGAGTCCGACCTTCTCAGCCTCGCCATCGCCGAGAAGATGAAGAAGGCCGCGCCGGCCATGGCCTATGTCGAGGTCCCCGGCGTCGGCCACGCCCCGATGCTGGACGAAGCCGAGGCCAAGGCGGCGATCTTCGAATTCCTGGCGGACGTGGATTAATCCTTCGTCGGATCGACCTGGCTGGCGTCGCCATAGGTCAGGGCCAGGAAGACGTCTTCCAGGTCCGGGTCCTCGGTGGTGATGTCGGCGATGGTCACGCCGGCGGCGCGGACGGCGTTGATGACCTGTTCCACCGACGACTGACCCTTCTTGTAGGTCACGGCGAAGGCGCCGCCGGGACGGGGCGTGACCTGGAAGCCGTCCAGAACCGGGGGCGTCGCCTGGGGCGTCTCGGGCGTGACGACCACATTGCGGCTGTCCAGACGGCGCAACAGTTGCGGCGTCGGCTCGCAGGCCACCACCTGGCCCCGGTTGACGATGGCGATGGTGTCGCAGAGCTCCTGCGCCTCTTCCAGATAGTGGGTGGTCAGGACGATGGTCACGCCCTCCGCATTGATCTGGCGGACATAGGCCCAAAGCTGGCGGCGCAGTTCGACGTCCACACCGGCCGTCGGCTCGTCCAGGATCAGGATGGGCGGATTGTGAACCAGGGCCTTGGCCACCATCAGGCGCCGCTTCATGCCGCCCGACAGGGCGCGGACATAGGCGTTGGCCTTGTCCGACAGGCCCAGGGCCGCCAGCAGTTCGTCGGAGCGACGTTCATTCTTGGGCACGCCGTAGAAGCCGGCCTGGACCTCCAGCGATTCACGCGGGGTGAAGAAGACGTCGGCGACGATCTCCTGCGGCACCACGCCCAGGGCCGCGGCGGCGTCGCGCGGCTCCTTGTCGATATCGCGGCCCCAGATGGTCACCGCGCCTTCCGACTTCTTGACCACCCCGGCCAGGATGTTGATCAGGGTCGATTTTCCGGCGCCGTTGGGCCCCAGAAGCCCGAACACCGAACCGCGGGGAATGATCAGATCGACCCCGCGCAGGGCCGTCTTGGGCGCCGACTTCTTGGAGCCGGCGTAGGTCTTCTTCAGCCCGCGCACCTCGATGGCGTTGTCGGGCAGGGTCGTCGCATCGGTCATTCGGGGCGCTTTGATCGAGAAATCGGGTCGCGCGGCGGTTTGACGCCGCCGGACGGGCCGCATAGGTATGCGCCCGACGCCTCCTCGCCAAGATACGAGCCGAATAATGCCGCCCCGCCATCCCGACGCGATCATCCCTCCGCCCGAAGAAGTCGTGGTTTCGACCAAGCGCGTCGCCTGCGACGGCGGCGGCGGCGCCCTCGGCCATCCGCTGGTCTATATGGACATGGGCGAGGACGACTTCATCGAGTGCGGCTATTGCGACCGCCGCTTCGTCCTGTCGGCCGATCCGCACGACGAGAGCGAATATCTGAGCCCCGCCGCCCGCGCGCCCGAGGCCCATTGAATACAGGCCCGCTGAGCCTGTCACCTCAGTTGAATCGTGGTTTCGCCATCTGGCGGCTATAGAGGGCGTCAACCGCGCCTCCCGGACGGAGACACACGCTTGCGTTATCTGCACACCATGGTCCGCGTACAGGACCTCGACGCCTCGTTGCATTTCTATTGCGATCTGTTGGGCCTGCAGGAGGTGCGACGCACCGAGAACGAGAAGGGCCGTTTCACCCTGGTCTTCCTGGCGGCGCCCAAGAATCTGGAACAGTCGGCGGCGGAATGCGCCCCCGAGGTCGAACTGACCTTCAACTGGGATCCGGAAACCTATCAGGGCGGCCGCAACTTCGGCCATCTGGCCTACAAGGTCGATGACATCTACGCCGCCTGCCAAAGGCTGATGGATGGCGGAGTGGTGATCAATCGTCCGCCGCGCGACGGCAATATGGCCTTTGTCCGGTCGCCGGACGGTATTTCGATCGAACTGCTGCAGGAAGGCGAGCCCCTGGCCCCTGCCGAGCCCTGGGCCTCCATGGACAATACCGGAACATGGTGATGCGTCACCTCGCACTGGTATCGACGGCGGCCCTGGCGTTGTCGGCCTGCGCCTCGACCACCGAGACCTATATCGGCCGCACCGCGACCGAACAGCTGCTGATGGCGCGGGCGTCGGACAAGGCGGTGGAGGGTTTGTCCCTGCCCCTGCCGACGGCGGCGTCGATCTTCGTCGATGAGTCCTATTTCCAGGGCGAGGGCTCGCGCTACGCCATCAGCGCCATTCGCGCCGCCCTGTCTGACGCCGGATACCGCCTGGCGCGCAACAAGGACGAATCCGACGCTGTGTTCGAGATCCGGCCGGGCGCCCTGTCGCTGGAACAGATGCGCCGCGTCTTCGGTCTTCCGGAAATGCGGATTCCCATCAACGAGACCCTGAACGTCGTCTCGCTGCCGGAACTTTCGGTCTACAGCAATCGCGACCGGGTGGGCGTCGCCGAGTTTTCCGGCTTCCTGTACGAGGCCAAGACCGGGGCTCCCCTGGGCGCGGTCCTGCCCATGATCGGCGAGTACAGGATCCGCAGTCACAAGCTGCTGATGATCGTCAGCTGGGGTCAGCAACAGGCCCAGCCGGGACGGCGCGACCCTGGATCCAGCTGGACCGAATTCTGACGGCTGACGCGGCGGCTCCGGCCGCCTATGTTCCGGCCATGACCGACGCCTCCGCTCCCCAGACCGCCCCCGAACAGGATCGCCCCCTCACCCAGGACGGCCCCGCCCTGCGGCTGTGGATGATCGACGCCTCGGCCTATATCTTCCGCGCCTATCACGCCTTGCCGCCGCTGACGCGCAAGTCCGACGGCCTGCCGGTCGGGGCGGTCCAGGGCTACTGCAACATGTTGTGGAAGCTGCTGAAGGACATGAAGGGCGCCGACGGCCCGACCCATCTGGTCGCCATTTTCGACCACTCGGACAAGACGTTCCGCAACACCCTGTATGACCAGTACAAGGCCCACCGCCCGCCGGCCCCCGAGGACCTGGTCCCGCAGTTTCCCCTGGTGCGCGAGGCGACGGCGGCCTTTGGCGTCCATTGCGTCGAACTGCCCGGCTACGAGGCCGACGACCTGATCGCCACCTATGCCTGCAAGGCCCGGGACGCCGGCGGCGAGGCGGTGATCGTGTCCTCCGACAAGGATCTGATGCAATTGATCGGCGGCGGCGTCGTCATGTGGGATCCGATGAAGGACCGGCGGCTGGCCGAGCCCGAGGTGTTCGAGAAGTTTGGCGTCGGCCCGGAGAAGATGATCGATCTTCAGGCCCTGATCGGTGACAGCGTCGACAATGTTCCCGGCGCCCCGGGCATCGGACCCAAGACGGCCGCCCAGCTGCTTGATGAATACGGCGACCTGGACGCCCTGCTGGCCCGCGCGGGCGAGATCAAACAGCCCAAGCGCCGCGAGACCCTGATCAATTTCGCCGATCAGATCCGCCTGTCGCGCGAGCTGGTCCGCCTGACCTGCGACGCCCCGGCGCCCGAGCCGATCGAGGATTTCGCCGTGCGCGATCCGGATCCCGAGACCCTGTCGGCCTTTCTGGACAAGATGGAGTTCCGGTCGCTGCAACGTCGTGTCGGCGACGGCAGGGCCGGCCCCAGCGAGACTTCCGCCTTCGCCCCCAAGCGCGCCCCGAACCTGAGCGCCCCCGTCGCCACGCCCCGCTACGGGCAGGTGGTGGAAGGTCCCGCCGAGGCCCAGATCTTCGACCTTGAGGCTTACGAGTGCGTCCAGACCGAAGAGGCGCTGGATCGCTGGATCGCTAGGGCGGTCGAGGCGGGGAGTGTCGGCTTTGACACGGAGACGTCGTCGCTGTCGGCGACGCATGCGGGGCTGTGCGGGGTGTCGCTGGCGGTGGGGCCCAATGAGGCCTGTTACATCCCGCTGACGCATGAGCATGAGCCGCAGGCGGGCGAGGGAGGGCTGTTCGGGGTGCCGGGGGAGGCGCGGGAGCCGATCCAGCAGCTCGACAAGGCCAAGGCCTTGGCGAAGCTCAAGGTTTTATTAGAAAATCCGTCGGTTCTGAAGGTGCTGCAGAACGCCAAATACGATCTGGCGGTCATGGCGCGGCGGGGGATCCGCGTGGCTCCCTATGACGACACCATGCTGATCTCCTATGTGCTCGAGGGCGGGCTGCACGGGCATGGGATGGATGAGCTAGCGCGGCTTCATCTGGGGCATGACCCCGTGCCGTTCAAGAGCGTGGCCGGAACGGGCAAGAGCCAGAAGTCGTTCAGACACGTCGCCCTGAAACCCGCCACCCAGTACGCCGCCGAAGACGCCGACGTCACCCTGCGTCTGTGGCGCATCCTCAAGCCCCGGCTGGCGCGCGAGGGCCTGTCCACCGTCTATGAGACCCTGGAACGCCCCCTGCCCGCCGTCCTGGCCGAGATGGAGACCGCCGGCGTCCGCATCGACCCCGACCGCCTCAAACGCCTGTCCAGCGAGTTCGGCCTGCGCATGGCCGAGCTGGAGGCCCAGGCCCACGAGATCGCCGGCCGCCCCTTCAACATCGGCTCCCCCCGCCAGATCGGCGAAATCCTGTTCGGCGAGCTGAACCTGCCCGGCGGCAAGAAGACCGCCTCCGGCCAATGGGGCACCGACGCCAGCGTGCTGGAAGACTTGGCCGCCACCCACGCCCTGCCCCGCGTCCTGCTGGACTGGCGCCAGCTGTCCAAGCTGAAGGGCACCTACACCGACGCCCTGACCGCCGCCGCCGACCCCGCCACCGACCGCGTCCACACCAGCTATCAGCTGGCCGCCGCCACCACCGGCCGCCTGGCCAGCTCGGACCCCAACCTTCAGAACATCCCCATCCGCACCGAGACCGGCCGCGAAATCCGCCAGGCCTTCATCGCCGCCCCCGGCCATCTGCTGATCAGCGCCGACTACAGCCAGATCGAACTGCGCCTGCTGGCCCATATCGGCGACATCCCCGAGCTGAAACGCGCCTTCAAGGCCGGGCTCGACATCCACGCCGCCACCGCCAGCGAAATGTTCGGCGTCCCCGTCGAGGGCATGCCGTCCGAGACCCGCCGCCGCGCCAAGGCCATCAATTTCGGCATCGTCTACGGCATCAGCGCCTTCGGCCTGGCCGCCCAGCTGGGCATCGATCAGGGCGAGGCCGGCGCCTATATCAAGACCTATTTCGACCGCTTCCCCGGCATCCGAACCTATATGGACAAGACCAGGGCCGAGGTCCGCCAGGCCGGCTTCGTCTCCACCGTCTTCGGCCGCCGCATCCACATCCCCGCCATCCACTCCAAATCGGGCGCCGAACGCCAGTTCGGCGAGCGCGCCGCCATCAACGCCCCGATCCAGGGCGCCGCCGCCGACATCATCCGCCGCGCCATGATCCGCATGCCCACAGCCCTGGCCGAGGCCGGGCTGACCACCCGCATGCTGCTGCAGGTTCACGACGAACTGGTCTTCGAAACCCCCGAGGCCGAGGCCGACCGCGCCATCACCGTCATCAAACGCGTCATGGAAACCGCCTCAGACCCCGCCGTCGCCCTGACCGTCCCCCTGGTCGTCGACGCCCGCGCCGCCCCCAACTGGGACGCCGCGCATTGAGGCGGCTACCGGCCCCGACGCGGTCGGGCCCTGCTTGAGCCGAGCGGCGAACCCGCCGCGGGGGATTTGACCCGAGGCCCCCGGCGGACCCACCTATCGGTGATCGGCGAATAGCCTTTACACGCGGCACGAGCGACCCCATTTTACCAGCGCGCGGGGAGGCCCGGAATGGACACCGGATACCCTCAAGCCCCCTGGATGGGGACAAGCACCAGCGTAGCCTTTGCTGGCACCGATAAGGACTCTGGGGTTGCTGTGCCTCACTGGAGCAAACCGGATCGGCAGTCAGGTCCACTTAGGCGCGGCTTCCAGCGTTTCTAGAACGCCCATGGCCAACCGTGATCGGGGATGACGTCGGTAAGTTTCGAAACTCCCTGGCCAACCGTTTTCCCCCCACGGGGTTGCGGCGCGTCGCTCCCCTGAGGATCAGGCCCATGGCTAAATCTCAGAAGGTGCGTCGAGTGGTTTGGAAGATCGACATTGCACATTGCCTCTTGGCAGTTGCCGTCATCCTACAAGCCCTCAAATGAGAGAATGGGGAGCCTCCGGCTCCCCATTTTTGTTCTCACCTATTCTCAATCTAGTCCATCGCCACCGTGAAGGTTACCATATCCACGCTCTCTCTATAGCCTCTAGGCTACGTGTTGCCGGCGACGTGGCGGGATCATCAGGTCCTGGACTTCATTTAAAACGGTTCTCTGGCAGGAGCAGCCTACTCTCGGTTAAGCTGTGGCATGTCCAAGCTAAAACTCGACCTCATTAAGAACAGCATCTCCTACTTCCGGGAAGCCGTTGCCTATGCGCAGCGCGATGAGCTGGACGAGACACGCTGGAAGTTTGCGATCATCAATGTCGTGCAGGCGATGGAGCTGGCCCTCAAGGAAAAGCTGCGCCGCATTCATCCGGCTCTAATTTACTCATCAGTGGACGAGCGCACCGACACCGTCTCGCTTAAGAAAGCTCTGAATCGGTTGGTCGATCCCGGTATCGGCGGACTGGTCATCGCTGAAAAAGATCCCCGCAAGATCGAAACCGCCGTGAAGCTCAGAAACGAGTTGACGCATTTCGAATGCGAGCATGAGCACGAGCATATGGAGGCGAAATTTGCCGACATTTTCAGCTTCATGATTTTCTTCTATCGAGAGCATCTCGGCCTCGAAACGGAAGAGTTCATCGACTACGACGAACACCAGCGCATTATCGGGCTGGTTAAAGCGCGAGCAGAGCTTCGAACGCGCGCCCGAAGCTACATCAAGGCCGAAAACTTTATCGACGTTTGGATTTGCCCGTCCTGCGACGAGTCCACTTTCGTCGCTCAGAACGGCGAGTGCTGTTTCTGCCACCACAAAGAGGCGGTGATCGAATGCGCGTCTTGCGGTCAGGAAACACTTGAGTCGAACGTGATCGACACGTCCAACTATCTCGATTGGGACTATGACGAAGGCAGAATGGTCCTCATGGAGGACTACGGGATGGAAATGACCGCCTGTCAGGGTTGCATCGAAACCTTCAAATCAAAGGTCGAGGATATGCGCCAAGCGCAGTACTACGAGTATATGGAACGCGAAGCGATGAGCTACTCCCGATGAGCTTGCTCGCGAAACTGAAGGCCATGGCGGATGCGGACAAGGCGCTCGACGAGCAACTTCCTCTCATCGAGGTCGTCCAACGCATCGTCAAACTAAACGAGGGCCTGAGAAGCTTTTGGTCATCAAGTCATGGCTGGGCTCCAGCCGATGCGGCGGAGTTGATGGGGAAATCTCGGCTCGACCGTCAGGCCTCCCTCTCACGCTCACTGCTGCATTGGATAACAGCCGATGAAGAGCTTGAAGACGGCGACCTCATACTCGGCTGGACCAATCTTGGTAGCCTGATCGAAGGTACTATTAAGCTCTTCCTCGCGGTCTATTACGAAGATTTCAAAGCCGACTTCGAGAATGTGAAAAAGACGCAGGCGTGGCACTCGAAGCAGGAGAAAGTCCTCGAGCCAGACGGTCTGCGCCTCGAAGTCCTCGTGCATTATGTGGAGACAGCGAAGCTCTTTCAGGGCGACGACCTTGCCCTCTTCAAGCTCGTGCAGCAGAGGCGCAACGCTATCCACGCCTTCAAGGACAGGGATATCGGAACCCCTGCCGAGCTGCATTCAGCGATGCGGGCCTACCTAAGATTCCTGCGAGACACGGCTTCACGCCTGCCCTATCCCGATGACTTATATGAGCCGCGAGAGCTCTAGGTCCACAGCACGGCCATCTAACGGAAGTGCAGGACCGAACTCCCGGTGTGTCCGCAGCGCCTCGCGTCGGACACCGGGCGTATGGATCCTAGGGACAAGCCCTAGGATGACGAAGCCGGGGGGTGGATCGACAACATCTTCGCCTTGTGGTGAGTGCGGCGGAGTTTGGGGGATGAGGCGCCATCATGTTCATAGCGCCGCTGCTGGCACTCGCTGTTCTGGTTCCGGATCCGGGGACGCCCAAATTGTGGGAGCAGGAGGCGCCCGCCACCAACTGGGCGCGGACGCCCGATCCCGAAGTGACCTCTGACCTGATGCCGGGGTTCGCGGCGCAGTTGGACCTGCAGGGCTGGGCCATTGTTCGCTGTTATCAGGAGACGGACGGCCATCCCTACAACTGCAGGGTCGTCGAAGAACGGCCGCAGGGCTTGGGGTTCGGGTCTGCGGCGCGCGTGGTGGTCGCCAGCGGGGAACTGAGGCTGGGGCGGGTCGCCGGTATACCGATGCCGGGCGAGGTGCGGGCCAGAGTGCGTTTCCGCGTGGAGGATGAGGCGGAAGAAGGCGGGTGGAGCGGGCCGGAGCCGTCCGAAATCCAGCTGAAGCTTGCGCGCCAGATCGTCGATCGCGCCTATGAGGACGGGGAGCCGGAAGAGGACAATTTCCTCGACGGGCTGGATTACGACAGGCGGGCGGTCGTCCAGGCCTGGGTCGATGAACTGTTCGTCGAGGTGCGCGCCGAGCGGCGCGAGGCCCTGGTGTTGCAACTGGCGCGGCTGGCGAGCGAGAGCGACCTTCGTCGCCTGCTGGCCGGCGACTATGTATCGCCGCCGGATATGGACAGGTTTGAATCGGCCTATCCGGAATCCAAGGCCGCCAAGGCGGCGGTCGCAGAACTGAGACGCCGATACTGCGAACGGTACAGCTGCGACGCCAGCGAGGTGAAGACGGACGAGGCGGGCGGTCGGTAGGAATTACGGGCGCTGGACGGGTTGAACGCCCGCAATTCTGAAAGCGAACGCCTTTGAAATCAGGCGGTTGAACTCCGAATTTCCCAATCGACGCGCCTGAGGTGCGGCCTGGCTTAGGCTTCTCCGCATGGGAAAGCCGAGCAAGCTGAGTGATGAGGAATGGGAGGCCTTGTTCGACCGCGATGCGCGGGGCGAGCGGCGGTCGGATCTGGCGCGGGAGCATGGGGTGTCGGTCTCGACCCTCTGCTGGCAGGCGAAGAAGCGCGGGCGGATGAAGGGGCAGGCGCCGGATGCGGTGGATCATCGCCGGCGGCCGGCGGAGGGCTGGCCGGCGGATCATGTCTTTCCCCAGAGCCGGTCGGGCATGACGCCCGCGCGCTGGCGCGAGCTGTTGGCGCGGCGGAATGCGGGCGAGACCAGTGCGGTCCTGGAGGCCGAGTACGGGGTGACGACGGGGGCCATCGCCTGGGCGGCGAAACGCTATGGGCTGCGGAAGATGGACACGCCGGGGGCGGTGTATCAGCCGCGCGGACCGGCGGCGGGGGCCTATAATTATGGGCGGGGGGAGCCGGCCCTGACCATCGAGATCGACTGGAGCGATCCGGTGGGGACGGTGCGCGAACTGCACGCGGATGTGCTGAAGCGGTTGAGCGACGGGGACGAGCCGGAGGCCGCGCGGCTGTGGCGCTGGTCCCAGCGGACGCGGGTCATGGCGGGCGTGGGGGCGGCGGACCTGCGGGCGCTCTGGAAAAAGCACGCTACTTCTCCTGGGGGCTATCGCCCTTCGGGCTACTTGAGCCCCCAGACCCCCGGTTTGCTCCAAGGCGGCGACGGGGGCGGTCAGGGCGGCGGGGGCTTGGTCCTTCGTCCGGCGCAGAAGCCGCCCGAGGGGGCGTGGTCGACCTGGTTGTTTCTGGGCGGGCGGGGGGCGGGCAAGACTCTGGCGGGGGCGTCGTGGATCGCGGACATGGCCGAGCGGCTGGGGGCGGGCGGGCGGCTGGCGCTGATCGGGCCGACTTTGCACGATGTGCGCGAGGTGATGATCGCCGGGCCGTCGGGGGTGATGAGCCTGCCGCGCTGGACGGGCGTCGGAGGGGATGGGGCGGTGGAGTGGCGGGGGCCGGAGTATCAGCCGTCGCGGCGGCGGCTGGTGTTTCCGAACGGGGCCGAGGCCTTTGTCTTCTCGGCCGAAGACCCCGACAGCCTGCGCGGCCCCCAGTTCGCCGCCGCCTGGGCCGACGAATTCTGCGCCTGGCGCAACGGCGGGGAGACGCTGGCCCTGCTGCGGATGGGGCTGAGGTTGAGGTTGCCCAACCCGGACTCCCCAGCCGTCGATGCAGACGCGGCGCAAAACGGGGGAGTGGGGGCTAAAGTAGCGAGGCTCCGCGAGCCGAGCGATAGCCCCCGGCTCGTTGTTACGACCACGCCGCGCCCGACGAGGGCGCTCAAGGCGCTCCGCGCCGAGGCGTCATGTGCGCTCACCCATGCGACGACGCGGGACAATGGGGATCATCTGGCGCCGGGGTTTCTGGAGGGGCTGGAGCGGCTGTACGGCGGGACGCGGCGGGCGGCGCAGGAGCTGGAGGGCCAGGTGGTCGAGCCCGAGGGCGGGCTGTTCACCGCCGAGATGATGGCGGCGGCGCGGGGGGAGGCGCCGGTCTCTGTCGAGGCGCGGCCGGTCTATGAGCGGGTGGTGGTGGGGCTGGACCCCACCTGTTCGCGCGGCGGGGACGCCTGCGGCATCGTGGCGGTGGGGCGGCGCGGGGAGACGGCCTGGGTGCTGGCCGATCGCTCGATGCGGGGGTTGTCGCCGCAGAAATGGGCCGAGCGGGCGATGGAGACGGCGCGGCTGTTCGGCGCCCGATGCATTGTCGGCGAGGTCAACCAGGGCGGGGACATGGTCGAGGCGGTGCTGAAGGCGGCCGGGTGCGGGGCGGATGGGGAGAACATCGGCTTTACGGCGGTGCGAGCCTCGCGCGGCAAGGCGGCGCGGGCCGAGCCGGTGGCGGCCCTGTATGAACAGGGGCGGGTGCGGCATGCGGGGGTCTTTGCGGCGCTGGAGGAGGAGCTGATGGAGCTGGGCGCCGAGGAAGAAGGGCAGGCTGCCGGATCGGGGGAGGGGCATTGGGACCGGGCCGACGCCCTGGTCTGGGCCGTCACCGACCTGATGCTGGACGGCCGGGGCGCGGGGCCGCGGGTGCGGGCGCTCTAGGCGGCCCCCCTTAGGCCGCCATCATGCCGATGTCGTCGGGGCTTTCGCCGCGGCCCAGAAGCCCGGTCTCGAAGTCCATGAAGATGTCCATCAGCTCCTCGACATTGGCCGGATGGGCCGCCGGGCCGAAGCGGAAACGCCAGTAGCTGACGATATGCTGGACCGCGCCCAGCTGGTCGCCCAGCTTGGCGAACATGGAGGGGGCGTCCAGCAGGAAGTCGCGGAAGGCGGTGGGGCGGCCCTCCTGGGTCAGGCGGGCGTAGGCGTCGTCATAGATGCTGAGGGTGCGGCTGACCTCGTCGCAGGTGCGGATGATGCGGCCGCGCAGGACCGCGCGGCTGCGGTCCAGATATTCGCGGGCGGGGCGGTCGATCCTGCCGCTCGGCTTGATGGTGCGCACGGCCTCGGCCACGGCGGCGACCTCGCCCAGCAGGGTGGACAGGGTCCATTTGTAATAGAGGAAGCCCTTCCAGCAGAAGACCCCCTCCTGATACTGTTCCGGCGCCAGACGCAGGGTCAGACGCAGGGCCTCCAGCTGGTCGCCGGGCGTGTTGGACAGGATCTTGGCCGCCATCCGCGCCGCCGAGTCCGAGGCCACCGCAAACGTGTCGGCCCCCAGGCTGAGGGTGACCAGGGGCTCGACCTCGCTATGGACGAAGGCCACCATCCGCTGCAGGTCGCCGTCGCTGATGGAGAAATAGCAGGGGGCCGGATCCAGTCCGCCGCGCCGCAGCTGCTCGCGCAGCAGGAAGGGGTCCAGGGACGGCAGCTTGTCGATCAGGCGCAGGGTCTCGATATCCGGGTGGGTAGGGGCCACGCCGAAGGCCTCGATCATCATCCGCTCGAAGCCGATCTGATTGACGAAGACATAGCGCCCCCCGGTCTTCAGATCCTCGTCGTCGATGGGGATGACCACCTTGGTGGCGACCTGGCGGCGGCCGGTGAAGAGATCGGTCTCGTTGCGCCGCAGCCGGTGCTTGATGATCAGGGACCGGTTCAGGGCGTGGGTGCGAAACACCGGCCGCGCGGCCCAGTCGGGATTACGCACGGCGCCGTCCGATCGGCTGTCGCCGTTTTCCTCCCACACCCGCAGAAGGTTCAGCACCCGGGCGGTTGAGGCGGAGCCCCGGAGGTGTTCGAGGTTGCGGACGGCGCGATCAGTCATGCCGCGCAGATTGCAACGCCAATCGTGACTAATGGCTTAGCTGTCGCGCAGAAAAACCGGGGGTCGGCGAATCCATCCCCGGCTCCGGCGGGATCAGGACGGGCTCGGTCGCTGGCGTCCGACGCGCGCGGGGACTAGAACAGGGTCATGCAGATGTTCGACATCCTGGTCATCGCCGCCATCCTCGCCGTCACGGTGACGCTGGGTCTGGGCCTCTATTCGCTGTTCCGGGGCGGGGACTACGCCCGGAGCCATTCCAACAGGCTGATGCGCTGGCGGGTCGGGCTTCAGGCCGTCGCCGTGCTGATCCTGGTCGTCGGCATGGTGTGGAAGGCGACGCAGGGGGCCTGATCCATGGTGACGCTGAACAAGATCTACACCCGCACCGGTGACGACGGACAGACCCGGCTGGCCTCGGGCGCGCCGGTGTCCAAGGCTGATCCCCGGGTCGAGGCTTACGGCGCGGTGGACGAGCTGAACGCCGTCCTGGGCGTGGCCCGGCTGAACAGCGGCCAGAACGACCGGATCGACGCCATGCTGGCCCGGATCCAGAACGAGCTGTTCGACCTGGGCGCCGATCTGGCCACCCCGCTGGACCCGCCCCCGGCCTGGGAGGCGCTGCGGATTCTCGACAGCCAGGTCGAACGGCTGGAGCAGGAAATCGACTGGATGAACGAGAGCCTGAAGCCGCTGGACAGTTTCATCCTGCCCGGCGGCTCACCCCTGTCGACGCATCTGCATGTGGCCCGGACCGTGTGCCGCCGGGCCGAGCGCGAGGCGGTGCGGCTGGTCGAGGCGGGCGAGGCGGTCAACGGCGCGGCGGTGCGGTATCTGAACCGGCTGTCGGATCACCTGTTCGTCGCGGGCCGGCGGGCGAATGCGAACGGGGCGAACGATGTGAAATGGAAGCCGGGGGCGACGCGGTAGGGCTGCACCGCCCATACAGGACGAAAGAAGAGAGGGCGGCGTCACCTCTCCGCGCGCGAAGGCGCGTGGGGAGGACAGGTCGCGCTTGCGACCAGGCGGGGGCGACTCCGGCGGTGGGGGTGACCCCAAGAGCGTCTGATACCGAGCCGCCCCCTCCTGGCGTTCGCTGACGCTCCCGCCTGTCCTCCCCGTCGGCCTTCGCCGACGGGGAGATGAAGGGTGGTCAGGTCGCCGGTCTGGCCGCGGCCAGGGCCGCCTTCTGGCGGGTGATTTCGGCGACGCGGGCGCTTCGCATCTTTGTCGCCATCCTCCTCAGTGCGGAAGCGTCGCCGTCCAAGCCTCAAGCGCCGCCGTGTCGTTCATGTCTCCGTCAAAGCGATGGAGGGGCGTCACGGGCTGATTATGTCCCCGCTCCCGGCCGATATAGAATTTCATCGGCAGGGACATGGCGCCGAGGCCGCTGGGGACCCGGACGGATCGCACTTCCATATAGACGGTATCGGCCCCGGTCTCGCGTCCGATGGGTTTTGCGCCGAGACGAACCCACAGGTCCACGGCGTCCAGGCAGGCCGACATGCAGGTCTCGTCCGTCAGCACGAACACGGTCCCCCCCGGCGGCTGAAAGGCCAAGGCCTCGGGGGCGGTCGCCGAGCCGCCATCGAGATCGGGCCTTATGATCCAGCGATCATTGCCTCTCGCCAGCGCATGCTCCAGACCGGCGATGGAATTCCGATACCAGTCCCTGGCTTCGCTTGAGAGGCTTCCATTCGCGTCGCGCTTTTCCAGGTTCGCGCGCATGGCTTGCAGATTGTCTTCGGAGGCGCGCCAGACGACTGTCATGGGAGGTTCGGGCGCGTGCTGAAACGCGCCCGGCCCCCACAGGTTTTCTGCGATCTGATCCGACCACAGCGATGATCCGCCGCCATTGCCGCGAAGGTCGAAGACAATCGCCGGGGCTGTCCGCAGGGCGGCGGCCTGTGCGGCGATCTGCGTGATCAAGCCGCCCAGACCGCGCCCGTCTTCACTTTCGGGATCTCCGTTGAAGGTCGGAAGCCTGATCCAGTAGCGACCGTCGTCCAGGCGGCGCATCCCGATCGCACCTCGCGTGCGGGCCGGAAAAACATCATAGCGGGAATAGAAGTCGGGTCCGGCCGGTCGCCAGTCCAGATCGACTGCGTGGGCGCCGGCGGGGGTTTCGAAGACGCAGTTTTTGATGGGGGCGACGTAAGGGTCGCCCGTATCGATCATGACCCATCCGCCGAACGACAGGCGTTGGGACGCCAGTTCCCAGCGTCCGAAGCGGGCGCCGATACGTTCATTCCCGATCTGGAAGGCGTCGCGACCGTCGCATGACGCGATTTTGGCGCCCGCAGGCACGCCCGCCCACGGCTCTGCAAACGTCACCACCAGGCCTCGAGCTCCGTCGTCCCGCGCAATAAAGCCTGGCCAGGTCTTCCCCTGGTCGGGCGTCGATCCGTAGACGCCGAAGCCGAGATGGCCGTCATCGAACGCCGCCACATAGTGCTGCAGGGCATAGAAGTAGTCGGCGAAACTGTCGGCGGCGTCGGCCCGGGTCAGAGCCAGGGCGTATTGCGCCTCGTTCAGGCGCGCGAACTGGGGGTCGTCGGGGTTGACCATGCCGGGATGACTGGAGGCGATGGCGTCATGGATCGCTGTCGCGTCCTCGCGCAGGGTTTTGCCCCAGTCTCTGTCTGCTGGGAGTTGAGCTGGGGGCGGGGCGTCCTGGGCTCCGGATCCGGAGAGCGAAGGGGCGGCTTGGGTCTGGGCGGGGAAGGTTGCGGCCGATAGGGCCAAGGCCCCCGCCGCGACAAGCGCAAGGCGACGAATAGACGGCACAGAAATCCCCCTTCGGCCGCAACCTCCGGGTGGAGGGGCCGGTCCCCAGAGTAGGCGGGCGTCAGGGGGCGGGCAAGATGTCGCTCGCCCGGCGGGGCGAGCTGAGCGGCGCGGTAGGGGCCGCACCGTCCATACAGGACGAAAGAAGAGAGGGCGGCGCCACCTCTCCGCGCGCGAAGGCGCGTGGGGAGGACAGGTCGCGCTTGCGACCAGGCGGGGGCGCCTCCGGCGGTGGGGTGGCCCCCAAGAGCGTCTGGCGCCGAGTCGCCCCCTCCTGGCGTTCGCTGACGCTCTCGCCTGTCCTCCCCGTCGGCCTTCGCCGACGGGAGGTGAAGGGTGGTCAGGTCGCCGGTCGGGCCGCCGCCAGGGCCGCTTTCTGGCGGGTGATTTCGGCGGCGCGGGCGCGGTCCTGGGCGGCGAGCTGGTCCTCGATGCGGATCAGTTCGCGGTTCTTTTCATCCGAGGCCTGGGCGCGCGAGACGCCGTTGGGGCGGCCGGTGATCTCGGCGATGGAGATGGGCTGGGCGCAGATGCGGTTGTCCATGTCGTACCATTTGCCCGCCGCCTCGCAGCGTTCGCCCGGCGCGACCCAATAGGCCTGGACCGCGAAAACCCCCGCCACGGCGACGCCGAACAGGGCGAAGAAGATCATGGCCAGGCGGGGAAAGGTCAGGAAACGCTTCATCTCAGGATCCGTTAGGCGGGTTTTGCACGGGAGCTTGACCCCGCGTTACGTTGACAGGCCTTCGCGACCGCTCCATGTCCTGCCCCTACATTCAGGCGAATTCACGGATAGACCCATGAAGGTTCTCGTCCCCGTCAAACGGGTGATCGACTATAACGTCAAGGCCCGCGTCAAGGCTGACCAGTCCGGCGTCGATCTGGCCAACGTCAAGATGAGCATGAACCCCTTCGACGAAATCGCCGTCGAAGAGGCGGTTCGTCTGAAGGAAGGCAAGGAACACCACGCCGCCGGCACGGCGACCGAGATCGTCGTGGTCTCCATCGGCGTGACCCAGGCCCAGGAAACCATCCGCACCGCCCTGGCCATGGGCGCGGATCGGGGCATCCTGATCCAGTCGGATGCGGACCTGGAGCCGCTGGCGGTCGCCAAGCTGCTGAAGGCGGTGGTCGAGGAAGAAAAGCCAGATCTGGTTCTGATGGGCAAACAGTCGATCGACGGCGACAACAACGCCGTGGGCCAGATGCTGGCCGCCCTGCTGGACTGGCCCCAGGCGACCTTCGCCGGGAAACTGGTCATCGAAGGCGGCAAGGCGACGGTGACGCGCGAGGTCGACGGCGGCCTGCAGACGCTCTCGGCGGACCTGCCGGCCGTGGTGACGGTGGACCTGCGGCTGAACACGCCGCGCTATGCGTCGCTGCCGAACATCATGAAGGCCAAGAAGAAGGAGATCGCCATGAAGGCGGTCGCCGACTACGGCGTCGATGTCGCCGACCGTCTGAAGGTCCTGAAGGTCACCGAGCCGCCGAAACGCTCGGCCGGCGTCAAGGTGGCCGATGCGGCCGAACTGGTTTCCAAGCTCAAGTCCGTGGGAGCGCTGTAATATGGCTGTCCTCGTCATCGCCGATCACGACGGTTCGACCGTTCGCGACACCACAAACAAGACCGTGACCGCCGCGCTCGCCCTGTCGTCCGATGTGGATGTTCTGGTCGTCGGGCAGGGCGTGCAGGCGGCCGCCGACGCCGCTTCGAAGATCGCCGGCGTCCGCAAGGTGCTGCTGGCCGAGAGCGCCGGCCTGGGCCACGGCCTGGCCGAGGCGGTGACGGACACCGTCCTGCCCCTGGCCGCCGGCTATGACGCCATCCTGACGCCCGCGACCACGGACGGGAAGAATTTCGCCCCCCGGATCGCCGCCAAGCTGGACGTCGCCCCGATCTCGGACATCATCGAGGTGGTGTCGGCGGATACGTTCGTGCGGCCCATCTACGCCGGCAACGCCCTGGAGACGGTCCAGTCGGCCGACGCCAAGAAGGTGATCACCGTGCGCCCGACGGCCTTCGCCGCCGCCGCTGAAGGCGGTTCGGCCGCCATCGAGAGCGTCACGGGCGCCGATGCCGCCAAGACCGCCTTCGTCTCCGAGGAAATGGTCAAGTCGGACCGCCCGGACCTGGGCGCCGCCAAGATCGTGGTCTCGGGCGGTCGCGCCCTGGGCTCGGCGGACGAGTTCCACGCCGTTCTGGAACCCCTGGCCGACAAGCTGGGCGCCGCCATCGGCGCCTCGCGCGCGGCGGTGGATGCGGGCTATGCGCCGAACGACTATCAGGTCGGCCAGACCGGCAAGGTGGTGGCCCCGGCCCTGTACATCGCCATCGGGATCTCGGGCGCCATCCAGCACCTGGCCGGGATGAAGGACTCCAAGACCATCGTCGCCATCAACAAGGACCCGGACGCCCCGATCTTCCAGGTCGCGGATTATGGCCTGGTCGGCGACTACAAGACCGTCGTGCCGGAACTGATGGCCGCCCTGGGCTGAGGCTCGAATGAGGCTGCCAGGCGGTGGGCAGGCGGTCGTTCCGGAGGGAAAGATCGAAGCCTACTGCCTGTCGGCGGACCACCCGGAAGGCCGACACAAGGCCCGGGTCTTCGCGTCCGCCCTGGGTCTGACCCGGGCGGACGCTCCCTATCTGAAACGCCGGCTTCTGGAAGCGGCCAGGGGGGCCGAGGCCGAGCCGGTCGGGACGACGCCGTTCGGGACTCTGTACCGGGTCCGCTTCATGCTAGAGTTCCGCGGTCGCACGGCGCTGATCCGCAGCGGCTGGATCGTAGGATCGGACGGGGTTCCCCGTCTGACGACCGCGATGGTGGAGTGACGACCATGATTGAGGAACTCGACGTCGTGGCCCTTGTGGCCGATCTTCCGGATCTGGGCCTGAAGAAGGGCGAGCGCGGCACGGTCGTGATGATGCTCGACCCGGCCCGCTTCCTGGCGGAGTTCGCCGACGAGAGAGGCGTGGAACGGGCGACCCCGACCCTGAGCGCCGAAGATGTCGAAGTGGTCTGGCGCGCCGCCGATCATCGCGCCCCGGATCGACGCGCCGCCGGTTGATCCCCTGTCCCGACTTCCGATCAAGCTACAGCCCGGCGCGTCCAGCGACCGGATCGACGGCTGGGACACAGATCCCGAAGGCCGGCCCGTGCTGAAGGTGCGGGTGCGCGCCGGGCCCGTGGACGGCGAGGCCAACGCCGCCCTGGTGAAATTCCTGGCCAAGGCGCTCGGGGTGTCGCGGTCCTCGGTCGTGCTGGAGCGGGGCGGGCAGTCGCGGCTGAAAATGGTCTCCGTCGAGGGGCTGGACGAGGCCGGGCTGAAGGCGCGGATCGACGCGGCCACAGGCGAGGCGGGCTGAACCCCGGAGCCGCCCAGACCGCCCCGAACCGCCCAGAACCGGATCGCCGCCGGGTCGGGGGAGGGCGACTGTCACAGGTTCGCGGTAGACAGGCGGGGGCGGATCGGGGGACGCGGGCGGCCTTGTCTGATTTGCTGGACCGACGCCCATGACCCCTGTCTCCCTCCGCCTGGTTTCCGCCCTCGCGCTTGCGATCGGTCTTTGCGCCTCGGGGGGCGCCTCGGGGGCCGCCTCGGGGGGCGCCTCTGGAGCCTCGGCCCAGACGGCGGCCCGTCCGCCGGTCGAACAGAGCCAGAGCCAGGGCCGGGCGAAGAATGTGATCCTGTTTCTGGCGGACGCCGGGGGCGTGGCCTCGGTCCATGCGGCCAGCGTGATGGCCTATGGCGAGCCGCTGAGGCTCCATATCCAGCAGTGGCCGAACCTGGGGCTGAGCGAGACCTCGCCGGTCGACGCCTTCGTGTCGGACTCGGCCAACGGCATGAGCGCCATCGTGACCGGGGTGAAGACCCACAACGGGGTGATCAGCCAGGGGCCGGACGGCGAACGCGGCCGGCGCGACGGGACCCCGACCCAGACGGTGCTGGAATACGCCGAGCAACACGGCCTGCTGACCGGGGTGGTGACCGACCGTCCGATCACCGACGCGACCCCGGCCGCGACCTACGCCCATTCGAACGACCGCGGCAAATGGGGCGAGATCTTCCCCCAGGCCTTTTCGCCGCGCTTCGGCGACGGGGTGGATGTGCTGATCGGATCGGGCCGGACGGAGATCGCCGAACAGATGGCGGCGAACGGCGTCAGCTACGACAGCCTGGCCCGGGCGCACGACCGGCCGATCTATGCGACGCTGGAGGCGGCGCCGGCGGCGAACCGGCGGCCCGTGGTCGTGGCCGAAGAGATCGACGTGCGGGCGGCGACCCTGAGGGCGCTGGACCTGCTGCAGGCCGGGGACAAGGGCTATCTGCTGGTGGTGGAATGGGACGCCCATACCGACGATCCGCGCGAAGGCCTGCAGAACATCGCCGACCTGGACCGGCTGATCGCCGAGGTGCAGTCGCGCGTCGATCTGGACGACACCCTGATGATCTTCACCGCCGACCATTCCTTCGGCCTGCAGGTCGACGGCGGGCGTCGCGGCCAGCCCCTGCTGGAAGGCTATGAGGCCTGGAAGGCGCGGGACGGCGACGAGCGCGTGGTGCGGCTGGAGAATGTCATGGTCAACCGCACCCATACGGCCGAGGAGGTCCCGGCCCTGGCCATCGGCGTCGGCGCCGAACGGGTGCGGGGCTATTTCCCCAACACCCATCTGTTCGAGGTGATGATGAAGGCCTTCGGCTGGACGCCCTCGTCCGGCGACTGAGACTTCAAGACAAGAGAGGAAGTGGCGCACCCGACAGGATTCGAACCTGTGACCCCTGCCTTCGGAGGGCAGTACTCTATCCAGCTGAGCTACGGGTGCGCATGCGGCGTGACGCCGAAAGGGCCGCTTACAGCAAGCTGCGGGCGGCCTCAATCCCGAATAAGCGGATGACGGTCGGATGACTGTCTTCCAACCGCCGTCGCCGGGCGTCCCCGGCCTCAAGCAGCACGAAGCGCGGTAGGCCCAAAAGACTCCCGGCCTCAAGCAGCGCGAAGCGCGATAGGCCCCCTAAGCCCGGCCTCAAGCAGCGCGAAGCGCGGTAGGCCCAAAAGAAAGGGCGCGCGCGCCCTATTGCGCGGTCATGCCCCCGTCGATCTTGAACTCGGACCCCGTGACGAACTTGGACTCGTCGGAGGCGAGATAGAGGACGCAGTAGGCCACGTCGTCGGGTTCGCCGATCCGTTTCAGGGGAATGCCGCGGGTCAGGCGTTCGTGGGCCTTGGCCTCGTCGCCGCCGGCCAGGGCGATGAAGGGGTCGAGGATCGGGGTCTTGATGAAGACCGGGTGGACCGAGTTGCAGCGCACGTTCCAGTCGGCCTTGGCGGCCTCGAGCGCCAGGGTCTTGGTGTACATCCAGACGGCGGCCTTGGTGGCGTTATAGGCGCCCATGCCGGGGGCGGCGACCAGGCCGGCGATGGACGAGATATTGATGATCGAGGCCGGGGCGGCGGCGCGCAGGTGCGGCATGGCGTGTTTGGCGCCCAGCATGATCGAACGCAGATTGATCTCGTACTGACGCTGCCAGTTGTCGACCGTGTCCTGTTCGACGAAGGCCAGGGGGCCGCCGACGCCGGCGTTGTTGACCAGGACCGACAGGCCGCCCAGATCGGCCACGGCGGCGGCGATGACCCGTTCCCAGTCGGCTTCGCTGGCCACGTCGTGGGCGTAGGCGAAGGCGGCGCCGGGGATTTCGGCGTTGATCCGCTCGGCCAGGGCGGCGACGCGGCCGCCGTCGATGTCGGTCAGGGCCAGGCGGGCGCCCTCGCGGGCCATCATGGCGGCCATGGCCTCGCCCAGGCCGCCGGCGGCGCCGGTGATCAGGACGGTCTTGCCGGCGACGCGGCCGGGGCGGGCGGAGGAAGCGGCGCTCACGAGATCGCTCCCATGTCGGCGGCGGCGCGGTCGATGAACCGGGCCAGGGTCACGTCCCTGTCGGTCACGCCGTCGGCGTCGTGGGTGGTCAGCAACACCTCGACCCGGTCATAGACGTTCGACCATTCCGGATGGTGATCCATCTTGTCGGCCATCAGGGCGACGCGGGTCATGAAGCCGAAGGCGGCGTTGAAATCAGCGAACTTGAGACTGCGCGAAATGGCCGCCCGGTCGCCGTCATGGGGGCGCCAGGCCGGCAGGGTCTTCAGGGTTTCCGCAACGTCAAGGCGAGTGTCGGTCATGGGCTTTCCTCTTTTCTTCCGGCGTAAGGCGCCCGACGGATCGCGGCAAGCGTGCGCAAGCGTCTCCGACGGTCGCGGAACGCATGAGCAAGCTCTGGCGTTATCGGACGTCGCGAAAGCGTCGCCGTTTCTGGCGCGGAGGAAGTGGATATGGACAATCTGTGGCTCGCCGCTCTGGACGCGGCCGACCGGAAGCGGATCGAACCTCATCTGAGCGAGCACCAGATCGCGCGCGGCCAGATGCTGTACGACGCCGGCGAGGCGGTCGATCAGGTCTGGTTCCCGCTGAAGGGCGTGGTGTCGCTGATGACCGTCCTGCCGGACGACAAGATGGTGGAGACCGCCGCCATCGGGCGCGAGGGCCTGGTGGGGGTGACCTGCGGCCCGTTCAACGCCCGCGCCGCCAGCCGCGCCATCTCCCAGCGCGACGGCGTGGCCGTCTGCTGTTCGGCCGAGGTGTTCGGCGAGGCGCTGGATGAGAGCGAAGGCCTGCGCCAGGCCCTGTCGCGTTTCACCGAAGGCCTGATGGCCCAGGTGCAGCAGGCCGCCGCCTGCAACGCCCAGCACCGGCTGGACGAGCGGTTGGCGCGCTGGCTGCTGACCCTGCACGACCGGGCCGAGGACGACCGGATCGACCTGACCCAGGCCGATATCGCCGGCATGCTGGGCGTGCGCCGCGCCACGGTCTCCGAGGTCGGGACCGTGCTGGAAGGCAAGGACCTGATCCAGCGGGGCCGGGGCTGGGTCCGGGTGCTGGACCGCGACGGGCTGGAGGAAGCGTCGTGCGGCTGTTACGGCCTGATGCGCGAGGTGATGAAGGATCTCGAACTGCCCCAGCCCCAAGCCGGGTCGGAAGCGATGCGATCAGGCTCTAGTGACGCGTGACGGGCGGCCCGCGACGCGCTAGACCGCGCGCATGACCGACGCCTCCTCCCACGGCCCGCATTCGTCGGGCGACCGTTCCTCCTTCGGCTTCCGCGACGTCGATGCGCGCGAGAAGGTCAAGATGGTGCGCGGGGTCTTCGATTCCGTCGCTTCCAGCTACGATGTCATGAACGACCTGATGAGCGTGGGCGTCCACCGCCTCTGGAAGGACGCGGCGGCGGCCAAGCTGAACCCCCGGCCCGGCGAGACCATACTGGACGTGGCCGGCGGGACCGGCGACATGGCCCGGCGCTATTCCAAGATGGCGCGCGCGGCCCAGGAACGGCGGGGCGGCGAGGACGCCTCGGTGATCGTGCTGGACTATAACGCCGAGATGATCCTGGCCGGGGTGCACAAGGGCGGCGAGCCGGAGATGAGCTGGTCGGTCGGGGATGCGATGAACCTGCCGCTGCCGGACGCCTCGGTCGACGCCTATTCGATCAGTTTCGGCATCCGCAACGTGGCCCATATCGACAAGGCCCTGGCCGAGGCGCGGCGCGTGCTGAAGCCGGGCGGCCGGTTCCTGTGCCTGGAGTTCTCGCGCCCGACGACCGGGCCGATCCGCGCGGCCTATGACGCCTGGTCCTTCCACGCCATTCCGCGCATCGGCGGCTGGGTGGCCAAGGATCGCGACAGCTATCAGTATCTGGTCGAGAGCATCCGCCGCTTCCCGGACCAGGCGGCCTTCAAGGCCCTGATCGAGGACGCCGGCTTCAAGCGCGTGTCGGTGACCAATCTGTCGGGCGGGATCGCCGCCATCCACCACGGGTGGGCGATCTGACCCGGGTCTATCGCACGGCCCCGCCGCCGCCCGCCGCCGTGGCGGTGCAGAATCCTGTGGCGGCCTTTCTGCGCCTGCTGGGCTGGCTGTGGGTTCTGGCGCGTCATGACGCCCTGATCCCGCGCGAGGCCAATCCCCTGCTGCCCGTCTGGGCCCGACCCTTCGCCCGCGCGGTGCAGATGCTGTCCGGCCGCGACGGACGTCAGGGCCGGCCGGGCCAGAGGCTGGGCAAGGCGTTTGAGCATCTGGGGCCGGTGGCGATCAAGCTGGGCCAGGTCCTGGCCACCCGCGCCGACATCTTCGGCCTGCAGTTCGCACGCGACCTGGGCCGGTTGAAGGACGCCCTGCCGCCCTTCCCGCTGGAAGAGGCGCGGCGCGAGATCGAGAAATCGCTGGGTCGGCCGGTCGAGAGCCTGTTCACCGACCTGAGCCCGCCGGTCGCCGCCGCCTCCCTGGCCCAGGCGCACCGGGCGACCCTGGCGGATGGGCGTGCGGTGGCGGTCAAGGTGCTGCGGCCGGGGGTCGAGCGCCGCGTCGCCGACGGCCTGGACGCCATGCGGCTGGGCGCCGCCCTGGTGTACCGGCTGGTTCCCCTGTCGCGCCGGCTCGAGCCCCAGGCCTTCGTCGAGACCATCGCCAATTCGATGGATCTGGAGCTGGACATGCGGCTGGAGGCGGCCGCCGCCAGCGAGATGGCCGATGTCATGGCCAAGGACGGCTATATGTCCGCCCCCGCCGTGGTGTGGGACGGGGTGGGCAAGCGGGTGCTGACGCTGGAATGGGCGCAAGGGCTGCCCATGACCGACCCGGCCCTGGTCGACCTGCCGGGCCTGGATGTCGATCTGCTGGCCGACAATGTGGTGCGCGCCTTCCTGGTCCAGGCCCTGGACCACGGGGTGTTCCACGCCGACCTGCACGAGGGCAATCTGTTCGCCAGCGCCCCGGCCCATCTGACCGCCATCGACTTCGGCATCGTCGGGCGGCTGGGTCCGGCCGAGCGGCGCTATCTGGCCGAGATCCTGTGGGGCTTCATCTCGCGGGATTACGACCGGATCGCCCGGGTCCATTTCGAGGCCGGCTATGTCCCGCCGCATCACTCCGTCGAGACCTTCGCCCAGGCCCTGCGTGCGGTGGGCGAGCCGGTGATCGGCCGCGCCGCCAGCCAGGTGTCGATGGGCCGGCTGCTGGGCCAGTTGTTCGAGATCACCGCCCTGTTCGACATGCGGCTGAGGCCCGAACTGATCCTGCTGCAGAAGACCATGGTCTCGGTCGAGGGGGTGGCGCGTCGGCTTCAGCCGGACCACGACCTGTGGAAGGCCGCCCAGCCGGTGGTCGAACGCTGGATCCGCCGCGAACTGGGGCCGCAGGCCCAGGCGCGCGACGCCCTGAACGAGATGATCGCGGCGGCGCGGGCCATCTCGCGCCTGGTGCAGGAGCCGCCGCGACCGGCGGCGGTGGTCATCGAAAAGTCGGGAACTCCCGCTTGGGTGACGGCTTCAGTCATGGTCGCGGTCATCGCGGCCCTGACGGCCCTGGGCCTTTCGCTCTGGCCCTATCTGTCCTGACCGGAGCCTTCGCATGAAGACGACCCTGATCGCCGTAGCCCTGCTTCTGGCCCCGGCCTCCGCAATCGCCCAATCCGGCGGCGCCGCAGCCGGCGCCGTGCCGAACAGTTTCGACCGGCCGGCCCAGGCGCAATCTCAACCGGCCCCGTCGGCGCCGACCGCTCCCGTCGTTGCGGCGACCGCGCCCGACATCGCCCGGTCCGAAGAGGCGCTGCGCGCCGTGATCGCGGCGGCCCAGGGTCCCGGCTTCGACTATTCGGTCTTCACCGACAGCCTGGCGGCCCAGATCCGCCAGCAGGCGGATCAGGTCGCGCCGCTGGTCAAGGGCTTCGGCGCGGTCAAGACCGTCGCCTTCGAACGGCCGGAAGGCGAGGCCCATCTGTTCAAGGTGACCTTCGACAACCAGGTCACCGAATGGGTGATCGGCTTCGACGCCGACGACAAGATCGCCGCCCTGTTGTTCCGTCCGGTCGAGAGCTGAGTCCTAGTCCAGCGTCGGCCGGCCGCGTCCCGACTTGATCGAGGCGCGGCTGGTCTTGGCCTTCAGCCGGCGCTCCTTCGAGGCCTTGGTGGGCCGGGTCGGGACGCGGAAGACGGGCTTGATCGAGGCCTCGTCCACCAGGGCCTGAAGCCGTTCGATGGCGTCGGCGCGGTTGCGCTCCTGGGTGCGGTGGCGCACGGCGGTGATCAGGATCACCCCCTCCAGCGTCAGCCGACTGCCGGCCAGCTTCATCAGCCGCGCCTTGACCGGCTCGGTCAGGCTGGGGGAGTTCTTCACGTCGAACCGCATCTGGACGGCGGTCGAGACCTTGTTGACGTTCTGGCCGCCCGGTCCGCCGGCGCGGTAGAAGTGGAACTCCAGCTCGTCCTCGGGAATAACGGTCGTCATGGCTGGCTCGGGGGGGCGACCCGACGCGCCTTGACCACGGCCTGGTCCAGGGCCTGAAGAAACCGCGACCGGTCGGCGGCCGAAAACGGCGGCGGGCCCGACGTCGCCACCCCCATGGACCGCAGATGCTCGCCCACCATCCGCCCGGCCAGGGCCGAGCCGATCGAGTCCGGGGTGAAGGCCTGGCCGTTCGACTTCAGCGCCTGGGCGCCGGCCTTCAGGCAGCGGTCGGCCAGGGGGATGTCGGCGGTGATCACCACATCGCCCAGGCCCGCCCGTTCGGCGATCCAGTCGTCGGCCACGTCCGGCCCGGCGTCCACCACCACCTGTTCGATCAGGGCCTCGCGCGGGACCTGCATCCAGCCGTTGGAGACCACATAGGTCTTCAGCCCATAGCGCCGGGCGACGCGATAGACCTCCTCCTTCACCGGGCAGGCGTCGGCGTCGATGTAGAGGGCGGTCGGCATGGGCCTGACCTAGCGCGGACGGGGGCGGGTCGTCGAGGGTGGGCTGGGCTTACAGGAAGCTGAAACAGGGCCGAAGGGGTCTAGGCGAGGGTAATCGCTTGTCACTTGGCAAGTTCATTGGAGCCGCTGATCTCAATGATTCTTTCCAGGTTCATGTGCGGCGTGCCTGCGGCAAAAATGAGTGGAACTGTATGCTCAACTCCGTCGCTGAGCACGACAAGCTCGGAAGCGCCGTAGATGCTGCGTCTGAGCCAAAAATGGGCCGAGTCAAAATTCAAAGGCTTCCGAAAATACGGGCTTGAGAGAATTGACCCCGATATCGACAATAATGCGCCTCGATGGCGCAAAATCTTGGCGAAAGCTAAAATCGAAATTGGCGCCGCCACCAAGGCCGCAAGCGCGGCGATAGGCCATCGATGTGCTGACCTGCTGCCCGAAGCGAGGAACTCGCTGATGGAACCTGCGGTCCAAAAAGGCTCGATCCAGACTAACCCGATGGCCAACCACACGACGCCATATAAGCCCCAAAACTTCAAAGGCGACGCCCTCAAAATTGTACGGCGGGTTTGTAGTTTCATACCGTAGTTTGGCCCGGGGGGCTGTCCGGTGCAATGTCGAGAAGCGACGATCCGTTACGAGTCGATTGGCGAAGTCGGCGTCTGATCGGAAAGCAGACCTGGGCGGATATTCTTGTCTCCTCCCCGCCTCGCGGGGAGGGGGACCGCGAAGCGGTGGAGGGGCTCTGGACGCCGCAGAGGCGCCGGTCTTGCGGACGCACCCCCCCTCCGTCACGGCGCGGAAGACGCGCCGCGCTGCGTCCCCCAGAGGGGGAGGAGATGGGTGTGGGCTGGGCTCAGCTTGGGTTGGCCATGAAGAGGGCCAGGCCGATGCTGTTCCAGACGGCGTGCGACAGGGTCGGCAGGGCGTAGGCGCGAAGCCGTCCCAGCCGTCGCGACCAACCCCAGGCGGCGTAGGCCATCACGGCGAAGGCGGCCGCCTGGCCGAGCGAGCCGGGGCTCATGCCGTGCAACAGCCAGGCGAGCGCCGCAATGATCGCGATGATGAAGGCCAGCCCGAGGCTGGGGGCGTCGTCGCGGGCGCGCCGGACCGCCCAGACGACCAGCGGCGTCTCGATGACCGCAGGCAGAAACACGGCCAGGAGAAACCCATAGGCGAACCGCGAGACCGTATCCTGGGCGGCGACCATGGCGTCCGGCGCGCCGGGGCCGGCGGTGAAACTGCCGACGACCATATTGGCCGCCGCTCGGATGAGCAGGGATAGGGCGAACAGGCCTGCGCCCAGGAGTACGGCCTGTAGCCAGGGGTTTCGGAATATCGGCATGCGTGGCCGGTTTGAATCTAGCGTCTGTCGCCTAGGCGCTGCCGCCGACGTATGTATTCGATGGTCCAGGCGAGCGTCGAAACGGCCACGACGACCAGGGCGAACAGGCCGGGGCGTCCGCCCCATTCAGCCGGAAAACTGGTCCGGAAAGTCCCTATTAGGAAGGTGGCGAGGGCCGCCCACAAGGCAAGGCTCAGTTTCGACATCGTCTGCCCTCCAGCAGTCGTCAGCGCACCATTTGGACCCGGATCGCAGCGGTCCGCAAGAGGCGCCGGTCGTGCGGACGCGCCCCCTCCGTCACGGCGCCAAGGGGCGCCGCGCCACCTCCCCCAGAGGGGGAGGAATGCGAAGGGTGATGACCGAAATCCTCCCCCTTTGGGGGAGGTGTCGGCGAAGCCGACGGAGGGGGACGGGCCAGGCCTTGAGCCGCAGTCCGTTCTCCTCCAGCACACCGGAAATGTCCGTCAGCACAGCCCGCGCCGGGACCCGCAGCACGGCGACGCCCCGCTGGTTCAGCCAGTCGGTGCGCCGGTCGTGCAGACGCGCCTGACCTCGAACCGCAGCCTCTCCTGTCCATCTTACCCAGAAGTCATTTGACCTTCGGTCCGACCCTTTGAAGTCTGGGCGCCACTCTCTGCTGACCGCCCGGTCACAGCCCGTCACCTCAGAAAATGCGCGCAAACATGGAGATTCCGGTGAACATCAAGAACCTCGGTAATGGCGTTGCGGTCGTGGCGATCGCGATTGCGGGAGGCTTGGCGGGAGGCGCTTTGCAGCAGCGGGCTCATGCGGACTCCACCGTGAACGCCACGTTCAACACGATAAACGCCAAACGGATCAACCTGGTCGAAGACAACGGCAAACCGGCGCTGGTTTTGGGCTCCTCGACAACGCTGCCAAACGCCAACGTATTCGGACGGCCCGAGTCGCCTCGAGGTGTGCCGGGGATCATTTTCTATAATCAGCGCGGCGACGAGACCGGCGGCCTGATCTTCAGCGCCTCAGACGAAGGCGCCGAGGCCGTGGACGGCGGCGTCCATCTGTCATTCGATCAGGTGGATCAGAACCAGACGATCTTCATGAACACCTGGCGAAACGGAGACTTTGTCCGGACGGCGCTCAGGGTCATGGACCGCCCGACCGACATGGACATCCGACAGACCAATCGGCCGCCCGAATACGAAGCGTACCGGGAGAGGATGCGTGCGGCGAAAACCGACGAGGAACGCGAGCGGCTTCAGCGCGAATGGAACATTCTCGCCGGTGAGAAACGTTACTTCGCCGAACGCATTTTCCTCGGCAGCGAGGGCGATGGAACCTCCACCCGCACCGCTATGCTCGAGATCAAGGACTCCCGCTCGCGGCCGCGGATCCGACTGAGCGTGGACGAGTCCGACCAGCCCAGAATTGAAGTCCTCGATGAGAATGGGCGCGTCGTGCGATCCCTAAGTGACGAGATTGACTGATCAGGGGCGTCCCTGATCCTCTTGCTCACAACGCCGCTGAAGAGACGAACACGCCAAGCCAACCTGATGCGGCCAAGGTCCGCAACGGTTCGGTTCGCGAAATCGACGTCTGATCGCACAGGCGGTGGACGTGTTCTGGACGCCGCAGGGGGCGCCGGTCGTGCGGACGCGCCCCCTCCGTCGCGGCGCGAAGAGGCGCTGCGCCACCTCCCCCAGAGGGGGAGGAGACAGGTTTGGGGATGGGGCTTGACCCCGGCCGGGGCGGGTTTGAGAAGTGGGGCGGTCGGGCGATTGCGGCCGGCGCGGCGAAGGGTCTGGATGCGATGACACACGACGGGCTCTCGGACCGGTTCGGGCTTCAGCATGCGGCGTCGCGGGCGGAGGGGGCGGCGTCGGCGCAGGCGCGGCGCGGGCGGCTGGAGGGGCTGAAGGCCCTGGTGCTGGAGCGGCGCGAGGCCTTTGCGCGGGCCATAGATGCGGATTTCGGGGCGCGGTCGGCGATGGAGACGGGGCTGCTGGAGGTCACGCCCCTGATCCGCAGCCTGGACCATGCGCGCGCCCATCTGGGGCGGTGGATGCGGGACGAGCGGCGGCCGGTGGACCTGATGTTCCAGCCGTCGCGGGCCTGGATCCGGCATGAGCCCCTGGGCGTGGTCGGGGTGATCGCGCCGTGGAACTATCCGCTGCTGCTGGCGCTCGGGCCGACGGTCGACGCCCTGGCGGCGGGCAATCGGGTGATGATCAAGCCGTCCGAACTGACGCCCGCCTTCGGGGCCCTGCTGGAGGCCGCCGTGGCCGAGCGGTTCGATCCGGCGGTGCTGACCGTGGTCAACGGCGGGGTGGACACGGCCCAGGCCTTTTCGCGTCTGGCCTTCGACCATCTGGTCTTCACCGGTTCGACGCGGGTGGGGCGCGAGGTGATGCGGGCGGCGGCGGAGAACCTGACCCCGGTGACGCTGGAGCTGGGCGGCAAGTCGCCGGCCGTGGTGGCGCCCGACTATCCGCTGGACAAGGCGGCGCGGTCGATCGCCTTCGGCAAATTCCTGAACGCGGGTCAGACCTGTATCGCCCCCGACTACGCCCTGGTCCCGGCCGGGCAGGTCCGGGCCTTCGCCGAGGCGGTGCTGGATCAGGCGCGGCGGGCCTATCCGACGCTTCAGGACAATCCCGACTACAGCGGGGTGATCAGCGACCGTCACCGGGTGCGGCTGCGCGACGCGGTGGCGGCGGCGCGGGCGGCGGGGGCCGTGGTGCTGGAACACCCCGATGCGGGCGAGGGGGACAACGGCAAGATCGCCCCGACCCTGGTGCTGAACCCGCCGAGCGACGGCCTGTTGATGCAGGAGGAGATCTTCGGCCCGGTCCTGCCGGTGGTCGGATACGACAGCCTGGATGAAGCCCTGGCCTTCGTGGCCGCCCGGCCCCGGCCGCTGGCCCTGTACGGCTTCACCAACCAGGCGCGGACGCGGGATCGGATCCTGGGTTCCGGCCTGTCGGGCGGCGTGACCCTGAACGGGACCATGCTCCATATCGCCCAGAACGACCTGCCGTTCGGCGGGGTCGGGCCCAGCGGCCTGGGCGCCTATCATGGGCCTGAGGGCTTCAAACGCTTCAGCCATGCGCGGGCGGTCTATGACGTGGGGCCGGTGAACGCCTTCGAGCGGCTGGGGCCGCCTTGGGACGGGGCGGCGGGCCGGCTGGCGCGCACGGCCCTGCGGTTTCTGGCCCGGTAGGCGGAGACGAAAAAGGGCGGAACCCTGCGGTCCCGCCCTTTTCCTTCAGACCTGAAAGGCCGTCAGTTGCGATAGGCCGGCGGCATCGGCGTCTGTTGACGATAACGGTCGCGCAGCAGCAGGGCGCGGCTGGTCAACGGTTGCTCGACCCCGTCGATGAAGACGGCCGAGGGCTGGCTGAGGGGCTCCAGCGGGTCGCCGGACCAGACCACCACGTCGGCGGCGGCACCCGGCGCGATCTGGCCGAACTGTCCGCCCATGCCGAAAATCCTGGCCGGATTGACCGTCAGGGCGGCGATGGCGGCGCCGTAAGGCAGGCCGTGCGAGACGGCGTTGCCGGCGTTGTAGCGGGCTTCGCGGGCGCGGTGGGTCGAACCCTCGTTGCCCTTGATGGCGATGACCACGCCGGCCGCGTTCAGGGCCGCCGCATTCTCCATCCGCGCCGCCCGCATCTCGAAGTCGGCGGGCAGGTTGGAGATGGGGTTCAGCAGGACCGGCACGCCGGCTGAAGCGATCTCGCCGGCGACCAGCCAGCCCTCTTCGGCGCCGTCCAGGATCAGCTTGATCCCTTCCTCGCGCGCCAGACGCAGCACCTGCTGGATGTCGGACGCCCGGTGGACGCTGACGATCAGGGGCAGGGTTCCGTCAGCGACCGGGATCAGGGCTTCCAGATCGGCGCGCGACAGGCTGAGGTCGCGCAGGCCCGCCCGTTCATAGGCCGACTTGTTGCGGGCGTAGAGGCGGACCTCGGCCATCGTCTCCTTGAACAGGACGAACTGTGCCCCGCGGGCGCCGCCGGCGATGTCGGCCCCGGCCTCGCCGAACGGGGCGACCATGGCCACGCGCGGCTTGACCAGGATGTTGGCGTCCTGACCCAGGTCGATGACCGCCGCCTGGCCCGCGAACAGACCCGGCGTCTGATAGCCGCCGTCGCCGGCGCCGGCCGTCTCGTCCTCATGCACATGACCGCCGGACGAGCCGGGGTGCTGGGGCACGACCACGGCGCGGGTGATGCCGCCCAGACGCGCCACCGGCAGGGTGAAGGACCAGGGGTCCAGGCCGTAGGAGATGTCGAAGGCGGCGCTGAGGGTGTTGGCGCTGTTGCGCAGTTCGTTGGTGCCGCCGACGGCGCCGACCTCGGTCCCGGCGAGACCGGAATCGACGGCGACGAAGCCGGGGGCGACCACCTTGCCGGTCGCGTCGATGACGCGGGCGCCGGCCGGGGCGGCGGCCGTTCCGACCGAGACGATCTTGCCGTCGCGGATCACGACCATGCCGCCCTCGATGACCGAGGTACCGGTCAGAACCCGACCGCCGACAATTGCGACGGTCTCCTGGGCCAGGGCGGGGGCGGCGAAGGCCAGGGCGGCGACGGCGCCCGCGAGGATGTGGGACAGACGCATCAGCGGGCTCCTTCGGCGACGTTGGCGGCGGTCAGGCCATAGCCCGGTTGGCCCAGCTCGAAATCGCTGGTCGGCTGATAGGCGGGGTTGGTCCGGTCGAAGGTCAGGGCGCCGTCGATGAAGACCTGATCGGCGCGGGCGTAGATCGAGAAGGGATCGGCGCTCCAGATCACCACATCGGCGCGTTTGCCGGGCTCCAGCGAGCCGGTCTGGTCGGCGATGCCGATGGCCTTGGCGGCGTTGGAGGTGATCCAGCCGATGGCGTGTTCTTCCGAGATGTTCAGTCCGGCGCGACGACCGGCCGACAGGGCGGCGGCGGCTTCCTGATTCAACCGTTGAGTCAGTTCGGCGTCGTCGGAGTGGATGACGGCGCACGAGCCCTGTTGCGCATCCACCAGGGCGGCGTTCTCCTCGATGGCGTCGAGCGCCTCCATCTTGAAGCCCCACCAGCCGGTCCACATGGCCGCGCAGATGCCGTTGGCGGCCAGTTGCGGGGCCAGCTTGTAGGCCTCGGTGGCGTGGTGAAAGGTGGTGATCCGGTAGCCGAACTCCTTGGCCATATCGATCATCATGGCCATCTCGTCGGCGCGGTAGCAGTGGTTCTGGATCAGGATCGACCCGTCCAGCACCCCGACCAGGGTCTCGTTCTGCAGATTGCGGGTCGGGGCCGCGCCCTCGCCGGTCTCGCGCCACTTGTCCCACTTGGCCTTGTAGTCGCGCGCGGCGATGAAGGCGGCGCGGTAGCCGGCCATATTGCCCATGCCGGTCGCCGGGCTCTGGTTGCGCGAGCCATAGACCCGCGAGGGGTTCTCGCCGCAGGCCATCTTGATCGTATAGGGGGCGTCCGGGAACTTCATGCCCTGCATGGTGATCGAGGGCATGTTGCGGATGGTCACGCCCCGGCCGCCGAACAGATTGGCCGAGCCGGGCAGGATGTGAAGCGTGGTGACGCCGCCGGCGCGGGCGGTGTTGAAGCCCGGATCCTGAGGCCACAGCGAATGTTCGGCCCAGACCTGGGCGGTGTTCGGGCTGGTCGCCTCGTTGCCGTCGCTCATGCCCTGCACGCCGGGGGACGGATAGACGCCCAGGTGGCTGTGGACGTCGATGACGCCGGGGGTGACATAGCGGCCGCGCGCCTCGATCACGCGATAGCCGGCGGGGACGGGGGTGGAGGCGTCGCCGACGGCGGCGATCCTGCCGTCGGTCACCACGACCACGCCGTTTTCGATCTTGCGGTCCGCGCCAGTCAGGACAGTCGCGCCGACCACGGCGAAATTCTCGCGCGGCAACGGTTGATAGGTGGACGGATAGGGGTTCAGCGTGGTCGCCGGATCCAGGCCGGCGGCCAGGGTCTTGTCCTTGGACGGCGCCGCCGTTTCCGATTCCGCGCCGGTCGTGGCGCAGGCTGACAGGCCGAGCATAGCAAAGCCTATGGCCGCGAGGCTGACGCCCCGCAGATGATGTCCGATCATCAGATCCCCTTTTCCCCACTGACACGCCAGCCCGACGTGTCTTGCGACCGTCATAGGAGGGTCATCCGGCGGAGGCGTCAAAAGATTTCGATGTTCTTTGAGTTGTGCGGCTGGGGGAGCGCGGCGTGAAGGTTGTCCGCGTGCGAGCGATCCATGTGAAAGACGAACACGAGGGTGTGCTGGGCTTCGTCCTGGCGGTGGTGCGGGCGCGACGAGACGCGGGATAGGACGGAGTCGCCCCCTCCTGGTCGCTGGCGCGACCGGTCCTCCCCGTTCGCCTTCGCGAACGGGGAGGTGAGACTCTCTGGACGCTCCGGCCTGGGACCGCTAACGGCACGCGCATGAACGACGACGAAAACCCCCATCTCGACCGGCCGCTGCGGTCGTTCGGCCGGATCAAGGCGCGGCCGATCAAGCCGCGACAGGCGGCGCTGATGGAGACGCTACTGCCCGAAATCGCCGTGCCCGATCCCAAGGCCGGTCCGCTGGACCCGAAGGCGATGATGCCCGAGGCGGTCGAGGTGTGGCTGGAGATCGGGTTCGGCGGGGGGGAGCATATGGCGGCCCAGGCGGCGACGCGGCCCGACGCCCTGGTGATCGGCTGCGAACCCTTCCTGAACGGGGTGGCCTCGGCCCTGCGCCATGTCGAGGAGGGCGGCCTGAAGAATGTCCGCATCCACGCCGACGACGCGCGCGACCTGGTCGACGCCCTGCCGGACGCCTCGGTCGACCGGGTGCTGATCCTGTTCCCCGACCCCTGGCACAAGGCGCGGCACAACAAGCGCCGCCTGTTGCAGGACGAGACGGCCCAGGCCTTCGCCCGCATCCTGAAGCCGGGCGGCACGCTGCGGTTCGTCACCGACTGGCGCGACTACGCCGAATGGACGCTGGAGCGGCTGGAGCGGACGCCCGGGCTGGAGCGGATCGGGGCGGCGGATCAGGACTGGTTCGTTCCTCCGGCGGACCACGTCGTCACCCGTTATGAAGAGAAGCGGCTGGGGGACACGGCGCCGATTTTCCTGGAATACCGCAGAAAATCCTGACCTTACGGCATACGCATTCTTACTTATTCGGCTTATAGACGGGTGTTTAACGAACTTTGTTAGGGATGGTCTCAAATAGTATTAGGGAACGGGACCATGAAGACGCTGACGATAGGCGGGCGGATCAATCTCCTCGCTCTTGTGACCATGGCGGGCCTGTTGCTCGTGACCGGTCTTTCCCTGATGCGGCTGGATGCGGTGATGCGCGACGAGATCGCCGACCGCACGAAGAAGGGCGTCGAGATCGCCCACAGCGTGGTCGCCTATTATCAGGGCGAGGAGGCGGCCGGCCGGTTGACGCGCGATCAGGCCCAGACCGCCGCCAAGGCCGCCGTCGGGGCCATGCGTTACGGCGCCGACGACTATTTCTGGATCAACGACATGCATCCCACCATGGTGATGCACCCGATGAAGCCGGCGCTGAACGGCAAGGACGTGAGCGAGAACAAGGACGCCGACGGCGTGCTGATGTTCAAGGAATTCGTCGCCGTGGTTCAGAAGGACGGCGAGGGCTTCGTCAACTATCAGTGGGCCAAGCCGAACCAGGACGGGGCCTCGCCCAAGATTTCCTATGTGAAGGGCTTCGCCCCCTGGGGCTGGGTGATCGGCTCGGGCGTCTATACCGACCAGATCGCGGCGGCCGTGGGCAAGGCGGCCCTGGCCCTGGGCTCCATGGCCCTGCTGGTGCTGCTGGCGGTCGGGGCGACGGGTTGGTTCATCGGCCGGTCCGTGTCGGCCCCGGTGGTGGCGCTGGAGCGGCGCATGCGCGGCCTGGCGGACGGAGACAAGACCTCCGAGATTCCCGGCGTCAAGCGCGGCGACGAGATCGGCAAGATGGCCTCGGCCCTGGCGATCTTCCGCGACGCCGCCATCGAGAAGGACCGGCTGGAGGCCGAGACCCTGTCGCAACGCTCGATGAGCGAACAGGAACGGGCCGCGCGCGAGGCCGAGAAGGCCGCCGAGGCCGAAGCCGACCGCGTCACCATCGCAGCCCTGGGCCAGGGCCTGTCGGCCATGGCTGACGGCGATCTGACCTATCGGATCGAGGCCGAGTTCGCGCCCAAGGCGGCGCAGTTGAAGACCGACTTCAACGCCGCCATCGCCCAACTGCAGCAGGCCGTCGCGGTGGTGGTGGCCAATATCGCCGGCATCCGCTCGGGCGCCGGCGAGATTTCGCAGGCCGCCGACGATCTGTCGCGCCGCACCGAACAACAGGCGGCGGGGCTGGAAGAGACCGCCGCTGCGCTGGATGAAATCACCGCCACGGTGAACAAGACCGCCTCGGGCGCGCGTCAGGCCTCTGACGTGGTTCAGGCGGCCAAGGGCGACGCCGAGACCTCGGGCGTCATCGTTCGCGACGCCGTCCAGGCCATGCAGGCCATCGAGGGCTCCTCCGAACAGATCAGCCAGATCATCGGCGTCATCGACGAGATCGCCTTCCAGACCAATCTGCTGGCCCTGAACGCCGGGGTCGAGGCGGCGC